>JBJETW010000008.1:0-146414 GCA_051883515.1 Candidatus Onthoplasma sp. | reverse complement strand
TCCATGCTTCGATATCACAAGATTTTACTTTAAGGTCTGCCAAATCTCCTGAACAACATTCAAGTTGACGAACTGGTATTTCCATATTTCTGAAAACATCAACTGTGTATTGCCACATTTTGTTGTACCAATTCATTGCTTCTTCTGCTTTGCATAATACAATCATTTCTTGCTTTTCAAATTGGTGAACTCTATATAATCCACGCTCTTCAAGGCCATGTGCTCCGCCCTCTTTTCTGAAACATGGTGAATATGAAGTCAATTTAATTGGCAGTTCAGATTCATCAATAATTTGACCTTTAAATCGTCCAATCATTGAATGTTCACTTGTTCCAATCAAATATAAATCTTCACCTTCAATTTTGTACATCATGGCGTCCATTTCTTTAAAACTCATCACACCTGTCACAACATCACTTCTAATCATGAAAGGTGGAATGCAATACGTGAACCCTTGATTTATCATATAATCTCTTCCATATGCAATCATTGCTTCGTGAAGTCTTGCAATGTCTCCTAAAAGATAATAGAAACCATTTCCGCTAGTTCTTCCAGCGCTTTCTTTGTCTAAACCACCAACACCTTCTAAAATGTCAGCATTATAAGGTATTTCATAATCTGGAACAATTGGTTCTCCAAAGCGTTGAACTTCAACATTGAAACTGTCATCTTTTCCGATAGGAACAGACGCATCAATGATGTTTGGAATAATCATCATAATTTGTTTGATTTTCGCTTCAATTTCGCTCACTTGTTGCTCAATTTCAACAATTCGATTGTTGTTTGCAACAACTTGCGCTTTGATTGCGCTCGCTTCATCGATTTTGCTCTCTTTCATCAATTTTCCAATTTGAGAAGACAATGTGTTTCTCATCGCTCTTAGATTGTCTCCTTCTTGTTTTAATTGTCTCACTTGCGTGTCAAGTGCAATAACTTCATCAACTTTTTCTAGTTTTTCGTCTTGAAATTTTTTCTTTATATTTTCTTTTACCAATTCTGGATTTTTTCTTATAGTGTTAATGTCTATCATATTTTCTCCTTTAATCTATATTGTATATTTTAGTTTGAGAGTACACTATATTTAGTGTTGTTTTATTGTGTTATAAATTTTACAACAAAATAAAAAACACCTCTCAAATTTTAGAGGTGATATTGACCACTGTGCCACTCTATTTGGATAAAAATTATCCCACTCTTTTTTGCAAATTGTGCCATGCAATCGGCTTCGCATTACCGAATGTCTAAGGGGTAGACGCTGTTTAATCCCGTGTGCCGTTCACACCAACCACGACTTCTCTCTCACTTTCAGTAAACAACTAGTCCCTATCATCGACATATTAAACTGATACAATACTAAATTATTTACAAAAAAATGTCAAATAAATACAAGGAATTATTAAAATTTTTTATTTTTTAATCTTTGCGTAAAAACATTTGCTTTTTTCGCAATGATGTTGTATAATATATTCATATAATATTTAAGATTTATTTATAAGGAGAATTATGTCCAATAATTATTATCTTGATAGAAACAGAAAAAACATGCAAAAACTCAATTTGATGTTATCTGAATTGCCACCTTTTTGCTCAATCTTCTTTATAGGTATTCAAGACACCACCACCCCACTGACAAGGTTAAATTATGCGGGAGATTTAAAAACATTTTTCAATTATTTAATCACTTACGAAGCAGATTTCAGCAATCGTACTGTTCAGTCGATTACAATCCAAGATATAGATAATATTGATGTGCACACAATTGAACGATTTATGTCTTACATATCGTGTTATGACAAAGAAGATGGTTCAATATATTCAAATGGTGAACGCGGAAAACAGCGAAAATTGTCAAGCATACGAGCATTTTTTAAGTACTTTTTTAATCGAGATATGATAAAATCAAATGTTGCAAGCAAGATAAAAACTCCCAAAATGCACGAAAAACCAATTATTCGTTTAGAAGAGAATGAAACTGCTGAATTGATGTATACTTGCAATTCTCAATCAGGTTTTTCAGAACATCAGCGTAAATATAATGAGAAATTCAAAATTCGAGATAACGCAATTTTATCTTTATTTTTGACAACAGGAATCCGTGTAAGTGAATGTGTGGGACTTAATGTTGATGACATAAATTTAAACTTAAATTCTTTTAGAGTGACAAGAAAAGGTGGAAATCAGGTTATTCTCTACTTCGGTGAAGAGACGGCAGAAATTTTGAAAGAATATCTTAATTATCGTGAGACACTTCAAGTGCCACGCGAAGAACGTGCACTCTTTCTTTCCAGTCAAAACAAAAGAATGATGGTGCGTTCTATGGAATATTTGGTTAAAAAATATGCAAAAATTGCCACCCCACTTAAAAACATAACTCCTCATAAATTGCGCTCAACTTATGGAACAAATTTATACAAAGAGACCAATGATATTTACATAGTTGCAGAAGTCCTTGGTCATAAAGACGTAAACACAACAAAAAAACACTATGCAGCAATTAGCGACGATATTAGAAAATCAGTTGCAGGAAAAGTAAAATTAAATAATCAATAAAAAAATTCAAAAAATATCGAACAAATGTTTGACAACATTAAAATTTTTTGTTATTGTTTAAGAAGAAATAAAAAAGGAGTTATAAATGGATAAAACTCAAGAAACCTATGATTTTATTGTATCATATATAAAAACAAATCACTATTCTCCAAGTATCCGTGAAATTTGTTCAAGTTTAAATCTTGAATCAACTTCAACTGCGTTTTATCATTTGAAGAAATTGGAAAAAGCCGGCAAAATCATCAGAAACCCAAGCAAAAATCGAGCAATTGAACTAACTGAAAAGCCAATTGACAGCATCACCCTTCCTGTTGTGGGTGAAATTGCTGCTGGTCAACCAATTCTTGCAGAAGAAACTCTTCTAGACCAAATTGTTATATCTGAAAATTTCTTTTCAGGAAGCAATTTATTTGTTTTAAAAGTTAAAGGTGAAAGCATGATTAATGCTGGCATTTTAAATGGAGATTATGTTGTAATTTCAAAACAAAACGTGGCAAATAATGGTGAAATTGTTGCATGTCTCATTGATAATGAAGCAACCGTTAAAAGGTTTTATAAAGAAAATGGTCAATTTAGACTTCAACCAGAAAATCCATCAATGCGCCCTATTTATGTTGACAATGTTGTTATTTTAGGAAAAGTTGTGGGACTCATTAGAAACAAATTATAACAAGGTAAATTAGATTTACCTTTTTTTATGTATAAGGGATGAGTTTAACTAAAATGATAACGCTTAGACGAGCTTTAACTGAAATAATAATAAAATCATTGACTATTGACAATTTTTAAGGTATAATAATTAATATTAATTATTATTTTGCAAGTTTGAGTGATAAAAAATAAGTTTAACGAAAATTCAGAATGCAATAAGGGGTCATATGAGAACTGTTGATTTGATACCATTTATTTTAATTGAGTTAAAAGATGGTGATAAATATGGGATTGAACTTTCAAAAAACATTGAAAGCAAGTTTAATGGCGAAATTGAAATCAAACAACCAACACTTTACACAGTTTTGAAAAAACTTGAAAAATCAAAGTTTATTTCTTCTTTTTGGAAAGATAGTGACATTGGTGGAAAACGCCATTACTATAAATTGACAGACAACGGCAGACTTCAACTTTCAACTTTCCCACCAGTTGATGTTTTAATCAATGAAATCAAATTGAACGAAAATACGGAAGAATTAGATGAAAAATCAACTGAAGAAGTTGTAGAGCAAGAGCCAAAGCAAATTTCTGTGATTGACCTTTTGGAAAAAGAAACTTTTGAAGATGAATCAAAAAACGATTTGTCTGTACTCGATTTGCTTGAAAAATCTAACGACGCTTACATTCCAAAAGAGCAAGAGAACATCTTGCCATCAGACGAAGTTTTTGCTTCCACAACAATTGACACAAAAACCGAGTTGGAAATCAACAAAGAGAATGTTAACGCAATAAAAGAAAATAATAAGGAAACAAATTTTGCAGAAAATAACAGCATAACCACCTTCACAAGTGTGCCATCAACAAAAATAACAGAAGAATATAAATCAAAATTCGAAACGCATTCACAAAATCAAGATTTCACTCTTCCAGAAACTAAAATTGAAAACATTATTCCAACTGAGCAAATTGAATATCTTGAATATAAAGACATAAAAAAGGAAAAAGATTATATTCGAGCAAAAAACACGATAAAAGCATTGAATTTCACAGCATTAATCACAAGCGCATATTTAATTTTAAGTTTAATAATTTGTGCTATTGTTGTAAGTTTTACTGGCACTTCACCATTATTTTATGTGTCACTGATAACTTCGCTATTAATAGCACTATTCTACCCTGTTGTTTTACTTTTGAAAAACGAAACTTTGAGATTAAAAGTAAAACATGGTAATTATACATACAATTCAAAACTTCATTTCTTTATTGCAACTGGCGCTTTCTTATTGGTTCTGATTGCATGTATAATTGTTAATATTGCCATTGGAAACAATTCATTAGTTAAAATATTTGCTTGGTCGAATTTTTCAAATATTTATGCCCCATTGCTTTTGTCTTTGGCGGTTTACATCAATTTTGTCGCAAAATATAATTTGTTAAGACGAATAAATAATTAGGAGACATATGATTCCTGTTCTTTCAGTATCAAATTTAACTAAAGATTATAAGGACAAACGCGTCGTAAATGACGTGTGTTTTTCATTGTTTCCTGGCCAAATTTTTGGATTTGTTGGGCCAAATGGTGCTGGAAAATCAACAACAATAAAAATGATAACCGGACTGATTCCAATCACTTCTGGAGATGTTAGAATTTGTGGATATAGCATTAAAACTTCTTTTAAAAAAGCAATTTCAAAAGTTGGCGCAGTTGTTGAAATGCCTCAACTCTACACCTATATGAGCGGACTGAAAAATTTAAAATTGTTTGCTTCTTTGCATGGTGAAAAAGCAGTTAAAAGAATTCCAGATATAGTTAAACTTGTTGGCATGGAAAATCGAATTAAGGATAAAGTTTCAACTTATTCTCTAGGAATGAAGCAAAGACTTGGAATTGCTCAAGCATTGCTTTCAAAACCAAAACTTTTGATTCTTGACGAGCCAACAAACGGACTTGACCCTAACGGAATTGTTGAAATACGTAATATTTTAAAAATACTTGCTCAAAAAGAAAACATGACAATTATAATATCAAGCCACAATCTTGCTGAACTTGAACAAACATGTGATGTAATTGGACTGATTAATAATGGCAGAATGATTGAATATAAAACTATGGAACAAATTAACTCAATTGTTGAGTCAAAACAAAGAATTCAATTCATGTGCAACTACCCTAACTATGCAGCATCACTATTGAAAACAAAATTTAATTTACCTTCAAAGGTCGTTGGAAATTCAGTGATTTTACCTTTAAAGGAAAGGAATTTAGCAACTATCATAACCTTTTTAACTTACAAAAAAATCAAAATTTATGGCATCAAAAAAATACATAAATCGCTTGAAGAATTATATTTTGAATTGCTAAACAAAGATAGACCTTCAACAAGCATAATTTAGGAGAAACATGTTTAAAATTATTTCATCTGAAATGAAAAAAATCTTGTCAAAATCGGGAATTTACATTCTCTCAGTTTTTCTTGCAATAATTCTTGTTGCTGGAGTTGCAATTTACAAACCAGAAACATATGAGAGCAATGTTGTCAAAATTGAAGGGACAACCTTTGCACAAAAATATGAATATTTTATGGGTGGACTGAATGCAGGTCCAAAATCTAAAGCGGACGATGTCTTACAAAACGCTCTCGACAAAATCAACAATTATTTTATTGACGGAGAAACTGAAAAACAACACATCGAAAATTTAATAACCAATTTTTATAGTGCATACGATTTATATTTAAGTAGCAAAACATCAGAAGACAACGCGGTTGTAAGCAATAAAAGGAATGCTTTAAAAACCGCTTTTCAAGATATTTGTGACGAAATTGACAATGTTATGATAAAATCTTCAAATGGGACATTTTCCGCCCTATTAACATCAAAAAATAGAGATGCATGGTCAACCCTTTCTTCCAATATGCGCAAGTGGCTTAACAAGACCATAACATATGACAAAGTGTCAGACGATTGTAAATATTTCGAAGATAATTTTAAAAATCAATTTGACTCTCTTCTTTCTTCAATCATTTATCCTGAATTATCAACTTCTTTTGTGAGTACTTACACATCTAGTTCAGAAGGAAAATATAAAACTCTAAAAGAAAGACTAAACACAATATTAACTACAATGTCATCTTTAAAGTCAGAACCTCAAGCGACAGATGATAATGAGATTGCATTTGCAAACAAAATGAATGAACTTGCGAATGAATACATAAGTCAAATTGACACTTTTGCAAATTTAATCTCTTATGAACTTTTATGTAATGCTTTCGACCATGTCAGCACAAGTGAAAATATGACGATTGTAAATTTGTCAAACTACTCTAAGTATGATTCAAACACATTAAAAGTTAGATATTCATATTTGTTTGACAACAACAAAACAGAACAAGATTTTGCTCACCCATTAACAATCGGTGTGACATCAAACACCAAAACAAACGCATATGATTTTGCTTACTTTGTATTGAAAATCTTTTCGTTTGTTATAATTGTTTACGCAATTTTGTTATGTTGTCATTCAATTGCCGGCGAAATTAAAGAAGGTTCAATGAGATACATTGCAATTCGTCCAATGTCAAGGTCCGAAATTTATTTTGGAAAATTGTTGTCAATTATTATAATTTCTACCATTTTATTAGTTTTCAGTGCTATTATTTCGTTCTTGGTCGGTTGTGCGGTTTATGGAGTTTCATCTCTTCCAATTTTGACAATTTTCAATGGGAAAACAGCAGTGGTTATGAAACCAATGGCTATGTACTTTATAGCGATATTATCAATCTTGTTGCAAATTATTGTATATTCTTCAATAGCATTATTGTTCTCATCATTTATAAAATCAGATTTAGCATCTATGACAATCTTAATTTTATTATATCTTGTCAACACTCTGCTTCCATTGTTCGTAACAAAACCTAATTCATGGTTAACCTTCTACCCATTCTCACATATTGATTTGTTTGCTTTGTTTGGAAGTTCAACATATGCTGTTGCAGGAAACATATTCAATAGTTTGTTTGGAACAAAAATATATACCACAACATCAATTGGACTAACAATCGTAATGATTTTATTAATTGTTGGTATCACAAATGCAGTTGGAAATGTGTTGTTTAAGAAAAAAGAATTATAATTGCTAATAAATCAAACTTATTTCAAATTAAATTTTTAGATTGTAAAATAAAATGCTTCTTTGAAGCATTTTTTTGATTAATTTGTGTCTTTATGTTTTTGAATTTCGCCAGTTGCTAACTCATCACAACGATTGTTGTATTTGTTGTCCGCATGACCTTTAACTTTGTTCCAGTTGATTTTATGGATTGAATTTAATCTCAAAATTTCTTGCCACAATTCTGCATTTTCAACTGGTTTCTTCTTTGCATTTTTGAATCCGTTCATTTGCCATTTATCTAACCAACCTTCCTTAAAAGCATTCACTAAATATGCGCTATCGCTATACAAATCGACTTCACAAGGTTCTTTTAATTCAGACAACGCTTTTATGGCTGCAGTCAATTCCATTTGATTGTTTGTTGTGTTTGCTTGAAAGCCACTCAATTCTTTCATTTTGTCTTTATAAAACAAAACGGCGCCCCAACCTCCAGGACCGGGATTGCAACTGCATGCACCATCAGTGTAAATTATGACCTTTTTCATTTTATAGTCACTCCGTCTTCAGCGTCTGTTATATTTTTTAAATGCGCATAAGATGGTTCGGAATATTTTTTTCGATTATATTTTCCTTTATCTCTTAAAGCGTCCATATGTTTATAGTATTTGTTTTCAATAAGTCCATTATTGTATTCTTCTTCATCAATTGGTTTTACTGAAACTGGTATAGCATTATGCTGAATTCCGCCTATTCCTCGAACTTTCATTGCCTCCACAGCATCATTAGCTTCAATATATAGAGGAATTTCACAACATTTTCCTTTACCCATATGACCCATTTTAACAATAACTTTAAAGTATGGCATTGTGACCTCCATATATATGATAATTTAAAAGTTTCAAACGAATATTTTTAAAAAACAATCCAAACGGATTGATTGGCAGGGGAGACGCGATTCGAACACGCAACCAATGGTTTTGGAGACCACTACTCTACCGTTGAGCCACTCCCCTATATACTTTTACATACTATCATAATAATAAATTATTGTCAATTATTTATTATATATTTTTTATGTTCAACAATGTCAAAATATCTTTCAAACTCACATGTTTATATAGAAAAAAAGGTAGATTAAATCTACCCTTTTTAAAATTTTTATAATTATAAATTTTTAACAACAATAAATTATTTAGCGGTGTCAGTGAAACGAGATTCTCTGATAACATTAACTTTGATGTGACCAGGATATTCAAGTTTTGTTTCAATTTCTTTTGCGATGTCATGAGCAAGCACTTGTGCTTCATCGTCACTGATTTGTTCTGGTTTAACCATAACTCGAATTTCTCTTCCTGCTTGAATGGCATATGTCTTTTCAACACCTGCGTGCTCATTTGCAATTGCTTCAAGGTCTTGAAGTCTTTTAATGTAGTTTTCAATTGACTCTCTTCTAGCGCCTGGTCTAGAACTTGAAATTGCATCTGCCGCTTGAACGATTACTGCTTCAAGAGTTTGTGGTTCAACATCATTATGGTGCGCTTGAATGCAGTGAATAACTGCTTCACTTTCCTTATATTTCCTTGCAAGTTCAACACCAATTGAAACGTGAGTTCCTTCAACTTCATGGTCAACAGCTTTTCCTAAATCGTGCAACAATCCAGCACGACGGGCAACTTTTTCGTTTGCTCCAACTTCAGCAGCCAACATGCCAGCAATGTAAGAGACTTCCAACGAATGATTTAACACATTTTGACCATAACTGGTTCTATATTTTAATCTTCCCAATGTCTTTACAATTTCAGGGTGTATGTTATGAATATCAGCGTCAAAACATGCATTTTCTCCCGCTTCCTTGATTGTTTCTTCAACGTCTTTTTGAACTTTTTGAACAAGTTCTTCAATTCTTGCTGGATGAATTCTTCCATCTAAAATCAATTTTTCCAAAGCAATTCTAGCAACTTCACGTCTGACAGGGTCAAAACCTGAAAGTGTTATTGCTTCTGGAGTGTCGTCAACAATAAAGTCAATTCCGGTTGCTGCCTCTAACGCACGGATATTTCTTCCTTCACGTCCAATAATTCTTCCTTTCATTTCTTCACTTGGAAGTGTGACAACGCTGGTCGTCACTTCACTTGTGTTGTCAACTGCACATTTTTGAATTGCAAGAGTTATAATATTTCTTGCCTTTTTGTCTGCCTCTGCTTTTGCCTTATCTTCAATGCCTTTCGCAATTTTTACTGCATCAATTTTTGCTTCTTCAGTGTATCTGTCAATTATGACTTGTTTTGCTTCTTCTTTTGACATTTGACTGACTTTTTCAAGTTCTTTTACAATGTTTTCTTGAAGTTCATCAATCGCGTATTCTTTGCTTTTTAGTGCTTCAATTTGATTGTGCACTCGCTCTTTTGAAGATTCCAATTCTTCCATTTTTTTGTCAAGCGCAGTTTCTCGCTTTGAAAGAATTTCTTCTCTTGCGAAAATACGCTCTTCATTTCGTTTTGTTTCTTCTCTTCTTTCTCTGTTTTCTTGTTCGAAAGTAGATTTTAGCAAATTGATTTCTTTGTTTGTTTGTTCAATTTGCTCTTGCTTGATTTTATTTGCTTGATTGCGTGCTTCTTCAACGATTTTATCCGCATTCGCTCTTGCTGATTTAGTTTTTTTATTTATTACAATTGCAGTGATTCCAAAACCTAAACCACCGCCAACTGCCAACATAATTATAGACAAAACTACAACGAGAGCAGGAGAAACACTCAATAGCATTCCTAAATTTGCTATATTCATTATTTACCTGTCCCTTTTATTGCCACTTTTGTGACATAACAATTATACAATACATATATTAAGGTTGTCAAGTAATGTTTTACCTTTTGAAAATTTTGTGAAATTAAATTTTTGCGAAAAATTAACAATTTTCGACAAAAAAACACCCATGACGAGTGCTTTTTTAAATGTTATCCAAATCAACAACTTCCATATTTTCAATAACAGCATTTAAAAGTTCTTGATAATTGAAAACTTTTTGTTCTTCTCTTTGCGATTCAGAGACTTTAGGTTTTATAATTGGATTTCTTGGAAGGAAGACTGTGCAACAATCTTCATATGGCAAAATGCTTGTGTCAAAAGTCCCAATTTCTTTCGCAATCTTTATAATTTCGTCCTTATTAAAACTGATAAGTGGTCTTAAAACTGGATACTCTGCAACGATATTTGTTGATGTTAAACTTTCAATTGTTTGACTTGCAACTTGGCCTAAACTTTCACCTGTTATAATTGTTTTGTACATGAATTTTTTACATAATTCGTTTGCAACCCTTATCATTGCACGTCTCAGTAAATTTATTGCAAATTCTGTTGAACACTGAATGTGAAATTCTTCTTGCATTTTTGTCATTGAACAAATATACATATATCTTGCACCAATATAAGGTTTGATTTGTTTTGCAAGAGATATAACTTTTTCTTTTGCTTGTGGACTAGTGTATGGGAAACTGTCAAAATGCAAAATGTCTTGTCTGAGACCTCGTTTTGCCATGCAAAAACCAGCCACTGGACTATCAATTCCACCACTCAACAACAAAAGCCCATCTCTTCTTTCTCCAAGCGGAAGACCTGAATAAGCATAAATAATTTCATGGAAAATATAAGTTTTCCCTGTTTCACGAATGTCCACATAAATTATGGTTTGTGGGTTGTGAATGTCAACTTTTGCATTCGCATTATTGTTTAAAATTATCTCGCCAAGTTGACAGGCAAGTTCGTTTGATTTAACAGGGAAAGATTTGTCTGCACGATTAACTTCGCACTTAAAACTACCTTCAATTTTTATATTTGAAACATAATCTAAAATGACATCTAAATTATTGTCAATTTCCACCGCTTTTGAAATGGAATGAACGCCAAAAATAGTTTTCAAAGATGAAATAATTCCGTCTTCATCGTCATAGTCTCTCACAATTAATCTATTTTGAATGTTTTCAATTTTGCAATTAAAATCTTTTAAAGCGTGTTTTATGTTGTTATATAATAATTTGATGAAATATTTTTTATTTCCACCTTTCAAATGTATTTCATTAAACCTAATCAAAATTATATTTTTCATCTTTGAATCCTTTTTTTGTACTCTTCAATAGCATTTGACAATTCAATTGCCAAATTTTTTAAATCGTTTGGTGATACTTCGTCACCAAAACTAATTCTAACTGCTCCTTCTATATAATCTTTTGGAACAATCTCACTTAAAACTCTATTCAATCCCGCTTTGCTATTACAAGCAGAACCTGTGCCAATCAAATATCCTTTTGTTTCCAACATGTGTTCAATAGTTTCTCCTCTAACTCCTTTGAAGCAAACTGAGATGATGTTGTCTACACAATTGTCATCAGAAACTAAAATATAGTCGCCCAAAAGATTGTCTAAAAATTCTTTTTTATGCATTGAATAATCAGTATGTCTCAAATTTTCGACCGCAACTTTAAATGCCAGAATTCCTGGAAGATTTTCTGTTCCTGCGCGAAGTCCAAATTCTTGTTCACCACCCAAAATGAATGATTTGAACTTGTTTGGATTTGCAATGTATAATGCACCGACTCCTTTTGGACCATTTATTTTGTGTGCTGAAAGCGTGATATAGTCAACATTTAGTGATGTTGCGTTTATATCAACTTTACCAAGTGCTTGAACTGCATCAGTGTGAACGATGATGTTTTTATTATAATTTTTTACAATTTCGCAGATTTTTTTGATATCGTTTATTGCCCCTGTTTCATTGCTGACATAAATAACTGAAACGAATGCCACCTTTTCATCTAACATTTCTTTCAGCGCCTGAATATCTATTGCTCCATTTTTTAAGATAGGAATGAATTGAATATCATAACCCAAATCTTTGAAGTGCTTTGCAGTTGTGTAAATTGAACTATGCTCCCCGCCACCAATTAAATATTTTTTATCTTTTCTGGTTATATGAGCATTTAAAACAGCATTATTGCTCTCACTTGCACAACCAGTAAATATCAATGTTGAATTAGGTTTTCCTTTTAAGTATTTCAAAAGATATGAACGGCAATTTTCAATCGATTTTTTTGCCTCACTTGCTGGTGCGTATAGCGAACTAGGATTAAAAAACATTTCACTTGCACTAACAAAAGCATCAAGTGACTGTTTACTTATTTTTGTTGTTGCTGCATTGTCAAAATTTAGCATATTTTTATTATACCACAATAAATCGATTTTGACAATTATTTTCTTTTAAGTTTGCGTTTTGTTGCTATTATCAAAGTAGACATCTGGAACTTTGCCCATAATTATACTTTCTGCCAAAAGAACTTGGTTGACAGAATGCACGTCATATGCTTTAACCGGCAAAACTATATTTACATGAACATCAACATAAAGAAATAACGTGTGTTTTGTCATGTTTATTCCGACCGAATCAAATCTACTTTCAAATTTGCTTCCAACCGCACCGATTGGAACGAGTTTTAATGTGATTTTCGGTCCTCTACCAATAAAAATCGGAATGCCAGAAAATGTCCCTATGTTTAGTTTAAGACCATCTTGTCCAATGTTGTTTATTTGGTATTGCGTTTCTTTAACAATTTCACGGGATATACTGTTGATTTCATATTGATTTGCACTAAACGAAACGATTTCGCCATTTGAGTTATAGTTTATATCCATCAGAGTGTCATAACTGATTGTTCGGTTGATAACATTGCTAACCGCAAGATTAACCGCCTTTTCAGTTATTGCTTTAGTTTCTGCCGCTGAATACGATTTTATGACAGGATTAATAACATTTACATAATAAATTGACAATAAAGAAAATATGAAAAAAATCACCACAATCAATGAAATTTTAATTTTTTTTGTGTTTCTTTTCATATCTTAATTTATTAAATTGAATGGGAATTCTTTCCTAATTTTAAAATTTTTTAATTTCCGCCCCGTTTTGATTTACTGCTGAAAATCAAAGCAAAGATAAACGATGCAAAAATAGCCATTGAAATTCCACCTGCGGCAGCGGTCAGTCCTCCGGTCATAATTCCAAGAAATCCTTGTTCTTTTGCAGCCATAATTGCACCCCTTGCCAAACTTGCTCCAAAACCGATAATCGGAACGCTTGCACCCGCTTTTGCAAATTCTCTAAATGGCGCATATATGTTAAAAACTTCCAAAACCATTCCAATGATGAGAAATAGAACAAGAATTCTTGCTGTCGTTATTTTTGTTCTAATAACCAGAATTTGTCCCAAAAAACATATAAAACCGCCAACCAAGAATGAAATTACATAATCCCAAACATTAAACATATTTATTATCCTTTTTTTGATTTATTTTTTTCTATTTTATCGACGACATATTCCAATTCAACAGCGTGTGCAATTCCCGGAATTGTGTCTCCTTGTTGAGCGGTGGTAGTACTCATTAACGCACCAGTTGACACTAGCAAAACGCGTTTAAACTCACCTTTTTTTAACTTTGAAATAATATATGAATTTAACACACTCGCACTGCAACCAGCACCACTGCCACCCATAAAAACTTTTTGTGTTTTGTTATACATCATACAACCACAATCCGCATAATTTTGCCCTAAGATAATTCCAGAATGTTCCATTAAATCGATTAAAATCTCACTCCCAAGTTTTCCAAGGTCACCCGTGCAAATAAAATCATAATCTTTAACATTCCGCTTTGTGTTTTCAAGGTGAGTTTTAATTGTGTCAAATGCGGCAGGAGCCATTGCCGCTCCCATGTCGTTGACGTCTGCAATTCCAAAATCAATCACTTTTCCAAATGTCACAGAATTAATTTTGATTTTGCTGTTTAATTTTGAAATAACGCTTGCTCCACCGCCAGTGATTGTCCATTGAGCAGTTGGTGGACGCTGATTTCCAAGTTCAAGCGGAAATCGATACTGTCTTTCAGCACTGCTAAAGTGCGTGCATGTTCCTGCAACAACATTTTCTGCAAGTCCATTGTCAACAAATATGGAAGCAAGAGCAAGTGATTCAGTCATTGTTGCACATGCTGAATAAACCCCAACAAACGGTAAATTTAAATCTCTTGCAGTGTATGAAGAACTTACAATTTGATTTAACAAGTCTCCACCAAACATAAAATCTATTTGATTAAGTTGCAATCCAGATTTATCAATTGCTCCAATAATTATATCTTCAAGCATTTTTCTTTCTGCTTTTTCAAAACTTTTTTCTTTTAATGTGTCGTCTTTTAAAATATAATCAAAATAAGATTTTAAAGGGCCTTTTCCTTCAAGTGGACCAACCATGCTGAAACCGTTTAATAAATAGACATTATTTTTCATTTTTATAGTTTGCATAACATCTCCTTAAATAAAAAGTCCGATAATTCCACAAACAATTGAACCAACCACACCGCAAACGATAACAGGGCCAGCAATTGTGAACATTTTAACGCATATTCCATAGATTATTCCTTCTTTTTTGAACTCAATTGAAGGACTAGATATAGAATTTGAAAATCCGGTGATAGGAATAACCGAACCAGCTCCGCCCCATGCTCCGATTTTGTCGTATACACCAATTCCTGTTAAAAAACAGGTTATAAAAATGATGGTCATTAACATGCAAGCAGTAAGTTCGCTTTCTGCCAAATTTGGAAACCATATGCTATATAAATCGAAAAACAATTGTCCAATCGCACAAATAGTTCCTCCCAACAAAAATGCTTTAAAAAGAGATGGCCATGCTCTGGTTTTTGGTATTTTTGCTTCAACATAAATATTATAATTAGAATTTCTTTCTTTATCGTCCATAATTACCTCTTAAAGAATTATTAACCCAAATTGAAATTTTATAATTAAAATTTAGAAATAAACACATACTAAGATAAATCGGAGGAAATATGAAAAAAATTTTGCCATTTATTTGCACTCTAGGTTTGTCTGCATTGATTGTTGGTTGCTCAAATGCTGAAATAAAACCAAATGAAAACACGTTAGAAACTAGTATAAACATGTTTACTGAAAGCATGAATGATTATGCTAATATCAACACTGAACAAGTGTATCAATTAAAAGGAAACTATGATATTGAACTTGGCGAGAAACCTGAATATGAAAATATGTTTGCTAATGATGATGAATTGCTAAACAACGACGAATTGTTGGAAAATGAAATTATTGACGAGTTAGAAGACAAAAATGAAGAAATCAACGAAGTTGAGCAAAGTCAAAATGAGATAAACAATGAAACAAATGTCGATAATGAAAGCAAAGAAAATTCAACAGAACTTTCAACTCTATATTCTCTTAACCGCGATATTGCGGATTCTTGTGACCAATTTTGCCAACTTAAAGATTCCATTTATTCAGCAATAACAGAGACACAAAACTTAATCGAAAAAGTAAAAAATCAGCAAGTTGAATTAACCGCTGAACAAAAATTATTCATTTCAGAACAATCAAACCAAATAAAAAATTTAAGTCGCGAACTTGGGAAAGTGACCAACGAACTAAGTTTTCAAATGAGTGATTTATCAAACCTTTTCACAACTGGCAATCCTGATATTGACAGTTTAAACTTAAAGTATTTCATGATACTAAATAACTTATCAAATGGCAACGATGTGCTTCAAAATAGTCTGAGTTGCTTGAATATGATAAACACATTGTTTAACATGCCAAGAACTGCTCTAATTCCAAACAACCCTTCTCGAATTTATTATGCGATTCAGAAAAACAACGAACCACCAATTGAAAAAGAAATTTTATTTGACGAAAATGGCAATGTAATTGAAGACGAAAATTCAAATGAAAATCAAACAGAAAACACAACTGAAAATGAGACAAAAAAATTTATTTCCAACATTGACACTTATGGAAACACTTATTCCAACATCGATTCATTTTTTAACACTGCATTGTTAGATAATAGATTTATGTATGGAAATCGTGGATTCGGATATGGAATGAATGGATTTAATAATGGTTTTAATTATTTGCCATACGCCGGAGTTAATAATGGATATGGTGTAAATCCAAACACAATGTATGGAGTACAAAACAATTTAAATACTCAAAATGTTGAGAATACTGCAATAAATGAAAATCAAAATAACAATATTGCTGAACCCGAAAAAACAACAAAAAAGAAGAAATTTCAATTGAACAAAAACATAGATTCATACAAAACAGACAACTCAAATCTTAAAACAAAATTTGCAAGTGTTAAAAACTTTTTTCAAAAATTCACAAAAAAAGATTCTGAAAAAAACACAGAATCAAATCTTGAAAAAATTAAAAATATAAGAGATAAATAACTCACACAATCAAATTATTTTTTAACTCGTTTAAAACTTTATTTTCAATCCTACTTATTTGGACTTGGCTTATGCCAAGTTCTTTTGCAATTTCACTTTGTGTTTTGTCTAGATAATAACGTAATATTATAACTTGTTTTTCTCTTGAAGAAAGACCCTCAATTAATTCTCTCAAAGTTAATTTATCAATGAAATTATCAATTGAAAAACCATCGCTCAATTTGTCAATAATTGACACTGACTCGTCTTCGCTATTTGTGTAATTATCATTTAAACTTAGCGGATTGGTGTTCGCTTCCATGGCAAGAATGATGTCGTTTTTGTCAATATTCAATGCTTTTGAAATTGTTTCAACATCAGGACTTGTTGAATGTGTTTTCATAAATTCATTTACATAATTTTTAATCATATTTGCATTATGCTTAATGCTTCTTGACACTTTAACTGACCCATCATCTCTCAAAAATCTTTTTATTTCACCCGCAATCATAGGAACCGCATATGTTGTAAATTTGACATTAAATTCAGGGTTATAATTATTAATTGCCTTGACAAAACCCATTGCTCCCAATTGGAACAAATCTTCATAATCAAGTCCTTTTCCAATATATCTTTTGACAATGCTTTTAATTAATGGTGAATTTAGAGTTATAAGCTGTTCTTTTGCGTAATCATCTCCACTTTGTGCTTTTTTTAGAAGTTCTGCTGTTTCATCGTTTGTGAGCATTTATGCACCTACTTCTTCAAGTTCAAGAGATTTCATCATGTGAACGGTCACTCCAGATTTATTATTTTTCACCTCCAATTCGTCCATAAAACTCTCCATGACAGTGAATCCCATTCCACTTCTTTCCTGATTAGGTTTTGAAGTATAAAATGGCGTTAATGCTCGCTCAATGTCTTGGATTCCAATTCCATTATCACTAATAGTAATATTCACCCTATTTCCACAAGTGCTAACTTTCATGGTCACATAACCAGTTTCGTTAGGATAAGCATGCACTACAACATTTGTCACTGCTTCGCTGACTGCAGTTTTTATATCGCTCAATTCGTTTAAATTTGGATTAAGTGGCAAAATAAAACTTGCAACAACATTTCTTGCAAATGCCTCATTTTCAGGAATTGCTTTAAATTTGATTTCCATTGAATTTTTCATATTTCCCCCTAAACAATTTTTGGCATGATGTCATACAACCCTGCCATTTTAAAAATTCTTTCCGCATTTCTGCTTGGATTTGTTATAAAAATTGGTTTGTTGCATTCTCTCATTTTTTTGTATCTACCAATTAAAACTCCAATTCCTGTGCTGTCCATAAATGTCATTTCTGACAAATCCATAACAATTTGAACATAACCCTTTTGTGTATCTAAAATTGTATCAAGCGTTTTTCTTACATTTCCTGCTGAATATTCATCGAGTTCTCCGCTCAACAATAAATACAAGGTTTTGTTTACAATCCTTGATTTAATTTCCATCGTGTTTATCCCCCTTCAAAAGTATTCTAGCACTATCAAAAATGCAAAAAATATAAACATATGTTGAAACAACTATGTTTTTTGTTGAAGTTTGTTGATTTTAAAATTTCATATTTTTTGTTAGTTTTAATTAAAAAATTAAATTCCAGCACAGGAATTTAATATTCTATATTAATCTAAATTGTTTTTGCAAAAATTAAAAAACACCACACTATATTGAGTGGTGTTTAATATTTATACTCTACATATTTGATAATAATACAAATAGCACAATAGCTAATACAATAGGAATGCAAACTAACAAAATGGTCAAAATCACACGACCCACTGAAGTTGGAAGTTTTCCTAATTTCCCTGTTTGTCCATTAATGAGTGCTTTATAATTTTTGTTTTTATATTCTTTTGACACAAAATAAACTGGTAAAAGACAGTAATTATATTTTTTATCCAAGTAGTTTGTGTCAAGTGATAATGAAATAATGTTATCACAATTATATTTATTTAATAGTGAGACTTCAATGTCTTTTTTTACAATTCTCTTTGCTTCTTCAAAACATTCATTGAAAATTTTATCCTGATATTCCAACATGTATCCATGCATGAAGTCCATTTTAAATTTCACACTAGACGCATATTCAAAAGGAAGAATTTGAACGAATTCACTTTGCTCAATGTTTGAATTTGCTTCAATGGAAATGTTTTTATAGTTTTTTGCAAATTCTCCATTAACGTTCTTAAAATAAGTTTTGACTTGTTTGTTTCCATTTTTATCTTCTATTGTTTTTGTATAACTAAAGACACCGGAATATTTTGAACTTGTGTTCAAATCAAAGACAAATGCGTTAATATAAACACCTTTTATGTCTTCAACTGTCAAATCCTTAAAAATTTTTGCGTTGGCATAAAATCTGCGTCTTATGTTTGACTTAAATTTTGCCAAAGCCTCTTCTTTATCAAACTGAAATGGAATGATTGAATCGATATGCATGATTTTGTCATTCTTTAATTCAACAATCCCTGGATTTCCGCAATATGGACAACTTGCTTGAACTTGATACTTACTTAAAACAATGTTTGCTCCGCAAGATTCACATTTTATTGTTTTCATTTCATTTGTGAGTTCTTCAAATTGTTGCATATTTTCAATTGAATTTTTGTTGAACTCATAATTAAATTCAACTGGATATATAGTGCCACAATTTTCACATTTATTTCCTTTATCTTTTGGACTATAAATTATGCGTCCGCCACAATTTTCACAATTTTTTCTCATAATTTTATTCTAATCAATATGTTTTTAAATTTCAAGTGTTTTATTTAAATTTAAGAAAATTTACAAATAAAAAAAATCTTCAAAAACTGAAGACTTTTTGGAGCTAGTGAGAGGAGTCGAACCTCCAACCTGCTGATTACAAGTCAGCTGCTCTGCCATTGAGCCACACTAGCATATTATTTATAAATCCTATATAGGATTTTGGTGGGAAGAGGTGGATTCGAACCACCGAAGACGAAGTCGACGGATTTACAGTCCGTTGCATTTGGCCGCTCTGCAATCTTCCCGCGAACGTAAACCCCTGCATCAACAAGAGTGGTGCCTCGAACCGGAATCGAACCAGTGACACAAGGATTTTCAGTCCTTTGCTCTACCGACTGAGCTATCGAGGCAAATTGGCGACCCGGAAGAGGCTTGAACTCTCGACCTCCAGCGTGACAGGCTGGCGCTCTAACCAACTGAGCTACCGGGCCATATTTGGGACTCTTTAGGGTTTTGGTGGGCCTTCACGGACTTGAACCGCGGACCGACCGGTTATGAGCCGGTTGCTCTAACCAACTGAGCTAAAGGCCCCTACGTGGTCGGAGTGAAGGGACTTGAACCCCCGGCCCCATGATCCCAAATCATGTGCGCTACCAACTGCGCTACACCCCGACGATTACTTTTCTATATTACAATAAAATAAAAAAGTTGTCAACGCTTTTTAATAAAGTTTTTTACATTTTCATAATATTTTTAAACTATAAAAAATGATAAAATTATTAATAAATTTCAAAATTTATATTGACAAAATTTTGATTAACGCTATAATTGGTTGGATATGATTTTTAGGAGGTTATATGAAAGATGCATTTAATAGTTTTTTAGGTGAAGTTTGTGTGATAACATTAAAAACATATATATTCAATTGGGACCATTACGAAGAGAAACAAATTCATGCTAATATTATATCCGTAGACTCTGACACTATCACCATTCGTACAATTGATAAAAGTCATAAAAAAATCATAATATCAAAAGACCAAATTGTTTCAATTGAAGATTTAAATGATAATGATGAATTTTCACTAAATTAAAATAATGTTCGCATTCAAAAAAGATTCCACAATGAATCTTTTTTTTGATTGATTATTTTACAATTCATGTAAATTTAATATTAAAATTTTAGAATAATTAAATTAAATGTTATGAAATCCAAGTTGGAGCAATTTCAAAGGACTTTCCATTTAAATACGATAAGATTGAATTTTTGTTAAAATCAAATTTTAAAAAATTTGCTGTCAAGTGCAAGACCTTTTCGTTTGAATTTCCATATTTATTGTCCCCTACAATTGGATATCCAAAATATGCTATATGCGCTCTAATCTGATGAGTTTTTCCGGTTATTAATGTCGCTTCCAAAAGTGTTTTATCGTCAAAATACTTTATCACTTCAAAATCGGTTATTATTTTTTCATAACCAGTTGATTTCAGTTCGCTTATCCAAACCTTGCTTAAATTGTCAAATTTCTTTAAATATACAGTTCGTTTGATTTTGTTTGGGTCCACTCTTCCTTGAACCATAAGAGCATATTTTTTTATTATTCCATTTCTAGATTTAAATGCGGACAATAATTCCTTTTCTGCAATTTGATTTTTTGCAAATATGACTAATCCTTCAGTGTTCCTATCAATCCTATGAACTGGAAAAATTGTTTCATGGTTTTTCCTTAAAATTGATGTCAAGTCGCGTTCTTTTTCGCTTACAACTTCTATTCCTGCGCGCTTGTTTATAATCAAAATGTTATCATCTTCATATACAACAACATACCACTCTTTTTGCTCTTTTTCTTGATAAAAAACTGTTATGTTGTCATTTGGACTAAGTCCTATATTATCTTTCGTCCTTACATTATTAACTTTGCAATCTTTATTTTCTAAAATCTTCCCAACATCAAATCTAGAAAGAAAAGGCAATTCATCAATAATTGCCTTAATCAACTCTTTTCTTTCTTTAACTTGAAATTCAATTTTTTGCATATTCCTTATGATTTATACAAATCTAACATGTATTTTGCACCTAATTCTTGACTATCGCTCGCTTCGCTAATAACCCAAGGGTCAACATTTAATTCATGCAAAACTTCAACAAATTCCTTCAAATTTGGTCTTCCCTCACGCCCATCGTCCATATTTTCACCATGTACAAGGTGATGCATTTCACCTTTATCATTATATTGAATTGTGTAAGCGTGAAAATGAATATATTTAAATTTTTCTGGAATTTCTTGTTTAATTTTCAACAATTTATCTTTGATTGCTTGTTTATCTTTCAAACTGCCAACTTCTCTAGCGTGAAGATGAGCAATATCAATGCATGGATAACAAAATTCGCAATTCTTGCAAATTTCAATTATTTCATCAATGGAACCTAAATTGGCAGTTTTCCCGCCAATTTCTGGGTATAATCTAACGTTCCCCATATCAATTTCATGTGTGAATTCATTGACTGCATCAATGAGTTGTTTTATTGCCTTTTTTCGCCCTTCAATTGTGTTTTCATGTCCGCCACCTGGGTGAAAGATTATTCGGTTAACTCCAATTGATTTTGCGAGTTCAATACCTTGTTTCATGTTGGACTTGCTACGTCCTACGACCTGTTCATTTAAGCTTCCAAGATTGATATAATATGGTGCATGAATGGAAAAAAACATTCCCTTTTCTTTTTCTGACAAAAAAATATTTTTATTTATGTCAGAAATTTTAAATCCATACACACATTGGATTTCATATCCGTTCAAACCCATATTTCTTAGCCAATCGAACAAATCTTTAAATTTTCCTTTATAATTGGTTGGAACTCCTGCCACACCAAAGACCATAATTTCTCCTTAAATAAAATTTTTGAAAAACTTTTCACGCAAAAGCATATATTTTGCATTGTTAATTTTATAACTGTTATTTATTCCTTTTTCAAACAATTTATTAAATTTGTCAACCACCTTTTCGTCTTTAATCACAAGAACATTTTGTAAAGAAGACTTGATGTAGTCTCTGTCCAATATGAACGAACCAGTGATAACATATTCATCATCAATTGTGATTGCATTGAATTTGACGTATCCATCAAAAAGATAAACTCCTGCACCGAGCAATGCCAATTCTTTTGCATACGCACGAGAAGCATAATATTTTTCTTTATTGATGCTTTTTAAAGGAACAATAAGACGCACTTGAATGTTTGAATTTATTGCATATTTCAATAATGACATAATGCTTTCGCTTGGAACGAATTCTTTGAGTTCAAGTTGAATTGATTTTTTTGCTGAGCAAATTGCTTTGATTATCAAAAGGTCAATTTCTTGGTCAAATTCATTTGCAATGTATTGCATAACATTTTGATTATCACAAATTGAAATTGGACATTTATCCATTTCTATATGCTTTCCCCTTGCAAACGACATGTCTTGATATGCTTTTAATGTAATGTCTTGGACAATGTCTCCTTTAATTTTCAAAAACAAAGTCTCAATAGCGGTTTTATTTTGCAATTCTTTTTCTGTAAGATAGAAATTCGATAAATAAGCAACTCTTCCATCTATCACAACAACATCTCGTCTATTTTGATATATTTTATCAATTGAGTTGTGTTTACCAAATCTAACAAGTCTGATTTTTGAATTTTTAAATTCTTTTTTCAATTTCCTTGGAATTCTTTGGTCTAAAACGATACAAATTTGCACTCCAGCGTTGGATTTGGTAATCAATTCTTCGGTGATTTCCTTATTTTCAATTCCAAATTTTGAAATTTCAAAAACAATGGATTTAGTTGCATTTTTAATTTCTTTCTTTAAGTCTACAAAAAATTTGTTATGGTCTGAAATTAATTCCAAGTCGTTATTTTTTGTTGCCACTGTTCCGAAAGCCAGAGCATTGAAATCAAACAAATCAACACCTGAGATAGCATTAAAAGTGTTCAAATTTTTTCCAACTAACCCAGTGTATATTCCATCTTCTTTCTGTTTCAACATAATTGAATTGCGTTTTTGATACATTTCACGCTTAATAAAAAGATAAATCACATATCCAACAAAAGTCGTAAATAAGAAAATTATCGACCAAATTATAATATTTTTTGGTTTGTCGCGTTCAAAAATAATCATGATTCCCATCATAACCAAATATAAAAGTATTAAGATAATTCCAACAATAATTTTCAACGCAATCATAATTTAATACATAATAACAAAAATGTTGAATTAAATCAAGCAAAATAAAACTTATTAACTTTTTAATATCTAGTTTTGATTATTTTCGACCAAAAAATATTTGCAAAACAAAAAAAATATGTTATTATATACAAAGTTAAATATCTTTAAAATCTCCATAATAATTCAATTTAAATAAACAAATCTTATAAAAATTAATGGATTTTAAATTTAAAATGATATTTAAAAAATTTGAACTAAAAAATGCTGATGTGGCTCAGTCGGTAGAGCAATTGATTCGTAATCAATAGGTCGGGGGTTCGAATCCCCCCATCAGCTCCAATAACACCTGAATGGTGTTTTTTATTTACTAACACATTAAATGTCTCAAAAAATTTTTATAAAACTAACATTAAAAAAATGACAATTTATGTCATTATTTTTTAATCAAAATATATTGATATGTTTTTTATAATTTGTGAATTGCCATCAGTATAAATAATTGAAAGCGTGATTTTCCCACTTGCTCCATCAACGCGATACACCTTTATTGTAAGGTCAACTGGCGTTTCAAGTGTTGTTGCAATGCTAGAATCACTAACATATACTTTCACGTTTTGACTTATATTTTCATAACCTTGTTTTGAAATTTCATATTGTATTCTCACATTGCTTTTCGTTGTGTGAATTTCATCTTCACAATCGACAACAATCTCAGCGTTTATCCCCGCGTCGACAACGTTATCTTCTTGCATATTATCTTCATTATTTTCAACTGAATTATCGATATTCTCATCTTGAGAAGGATTTTCAATTATTGGAACAGGGTCATTTTTTACCGTATCTTCATTTTCATCAATTGTTATAACATCGTTGGTTTTGTCACCTTGAGTTTGAGTTGAACCAGTTGTCACAGAGGAAGAATTTCCTTTTGATGAATTTTGAATTTTTGGCGACAAAAGAGCTGCCACTGTTATGGCAATTATCGCAAAGCAATATAAAAAATACGTAAGAAATTTCTTCTTCATTACGTATATCTTAGTACATATTTAAAAATAAAACAAGAGTTTTGTCGAATTTTAGATTAAAATTACACTCATTGACTGATTTTGTTGGTTATTATATTCAATTTGTGCTCAACTTTGTTTATATTTGAAATGTATCCCTTCACATTTGCGCCCAACTTGTATATGTGATGTGTTGCAACAAAAGATTTGTCAGTATTTTCTTTTGTAAGCGCCAAAGCTGTAAGTCCATTGTTTAATTTAACAATTGCCCCAATTGGAAGAATTTTTGCAACAACACCTTCAACCTCGTCTCCAACGTGGATTTTATCAAAAATTTCATCTGCAGGATTTGGAGCGAGTTGTTTTATGCCAATTCTTATTCTTGAATAATCCGTGTTTAATTCCAACACTCTGAAATTATAGGTTCCACCCAATTCAATCACATCTGACATCTTGTCAATATGTTCATAACTGGCATCTTGAATTGACAATTTTGCTTTTGAGCCATTATCAAGTTTCGCGATTGCAAATTTATCTTCTAATTTAACAATCCTGCCTTGAATCTCTTGCCCTATTTCAATTGGTGTTATGTCTGTTTGTTCCAAAAGTTTTGAACTGCACACAATTGATTTTTTAATGTTGTCCAATTCAATTACAATTGCATTTATCATGCGTCCTTTTAAACTTTCCTTGTTTACAAAATCGTCTGTTGAACATTGCGAAAACGGCATGAAAACTCGATAACCCATATAACTTCCAAGCACACCAAAATTATTTAAACTTTCAACGCAAAATTCTAGTTCACTGCCAACCTTTAAATTTTTTAGTTTTTCTTTGTCTTCGATTGCTTTGTTTACATCTGAGTGATTTAAAATCAAGCAACCTTTATCATCAACTTTACCTATGACCATAACAAGAATTGCATCTCCGATTTTAAATGGCGCATCTAATTCAGTTTTTGGGAAAACGCCTTCTTTTAATCCCCCAAGAGCAACAACGACCTCTTTTTCACCAATCATTACAATTGTTCCAGTGATAATATCACCGCGATTATATTGTGTCATACTGATATTGAAATCTTTCATTTTCATTGTTTTTCTCCTTCTAGTAGTGAATTCATTTTGTCAATGATGAGATTGGCAAATTCTGAAACATATTCCTTTTCTTTCTGTCTGTTAATATCTGGATAAATTGGTTCACCAATGTACAATTTTGTTTTTCTAAATGCCTTAATTTTACTTGAAAACATCATTGGCACAACTGGAGTGTTTGTTCTGATTGAAAACATTGCCACACCTTCTTTTGCCGAGCCTTCTTCAACTTTTATTGTTTTAGAACGCGTGCCTTGAGGGAAAATGCAGACTGTTTTTTTATCGTTAATTAATCGCATTGTTTCCTTAATTGCTGTTAAATCTGCTTTTTGTCTATCAACCGGAATGCCCCCATAACTTTTTAAAACAGCTGATGAAAATTTTTTTTCAAAAAGTTCTTTTTTGGCAAGGAATCTAAGTTTCTTTTTAAATGTGATATCAAGCATAACAGGGTCTAAATTTGATGTGTGATTGCAAGAAATTATATAATTTTTCCCTTTCAATTGCTTTAAGTTCTTTTTCCCAATTTTCTTTATTGGAAAAATTAAGACTAAAGGAATAAAAGCAAGTATAAAACAAATCCAAAAAAACATAACTATCCTTTTATGCTGTTTCCAGCGACATATCCTGTTGACCATGCAATTTGAAGATTAAATCCGCCAGTCAATGCGTCAACATCTAACACTTCGCCAACAAAATATAAATTTTCGACAAGCTTGCTCATGCAATTTTTTGAGTTAATCTCTTTAACATCAACTCCACCGCTTGTCACAATTCCAACGTTTATATTATCTAATGAATTGACTGAAAAGTCAAATTCTTTTAGTGAATTAATGAGATTTTCCCTGTCAGTTTTGGTCATTTCTGCGATTTTTTTATTGACCAATTTTGTGTGAGTCAAAAAATAATCAACTAACTTTGTTGGTAGCAACGAAAAAAGATATGTTTTTAAATCTTTTTTTGCATTTTCAATAAATTCTCGCTTAAATTTTTCTTCCAATTTTTCTTTGGACAATGCTGGTTTTAAATCAATATAGATTTTCTTTCCTCTGAGTTCAAATTTGTTTATTTGACTAGACAAACTCAACGCTGTTGGACCAGTTAAAGAATTATAAGTAAACAAAAGGTCGCCAAATTCAGAATATTTTTTCTTGTTTAGCGTTATTGATAAAGCAATATTTCTTAAACTTAATCCGTTTAATTCTTTTATGTTCTCGCTAACAATTATAGGACAAAGCGCACTTTTTGGTTCAACAATTTTATGGTTAAATTGTTTTGCAATTTGATAACCTAAACCAGACGCTCCTGTTCCAGAATATGATAAACCGCCAGTTGCAACAATTAAACTATTTGAAGTGTACTCAATTCCATTGTCACACACTATATGGAATTTATTTTGTTGCTTTTTCACTGAAACAATTTCATTATTAAGAGAAATTTTAACCCCATATTGATGCATTAATCGTTCAAGAGTTTTGATAACATCACTAGACTTGTTGCTTTCAGGGAATACTCTTTTGCCCCTTTCTGTTCTAAGTTTCAAGCCATTTTCTTCAAAAAATTGCATGGTGTCTTGCGGTGTAAAAGCGTTCAATGCAGTGTACATAAACTTGCTGTTTGTGACAATATTTTCCAAATGTGTTTCAATTGAACTATTGTTTGTTAAATTGCATTTTCCTTTTCCTGTTATATACAATTTTTTACCAAGTTTTTCATTGTGGTCAAGCACTAACGTCTTATTTCCGTTTTTTGCGGAAAAAATTGATGACATCATTCCTGATGCCCCACCACCGATTATTATCACGTCGTATTCTAACATAAGTCTATCATATCATTAATGATAAAATTTATCAATTATTTTTAAATTAAAAATTTTTTAATATTTATTTATTGTTTAAATAATGATTTTTTAAAATTTAAAATCTTAAATTTTTTACAATAATTTAATTAAAAAAACTTTCATGATGAAAGTCTTTTAATTAATCTTTATTTTTTAATTTATTTAAATAATTTAATTCTTGTTTGTTTAACTCAGTATACTCTCCACGAGAAAGTCCACCTAATCTTATGTCTCCAATTTGAACACGTCTTAACAGAGTGACATTCTTATCAATTGACGCAAACATTTTTCTTATTTGACGATTTTTCCCTTCAGATATTGTCACTTTCAATTTTGTCTGAACTGGATTTGATTCAACAATTTGAATTGAGCATGGTTTTGTTTTATATTCATCAATTATCACTCCAGAAGAAAGTTTTTTCGCTTCTTCATTTGTGACTTGTCCTTCAACATGAACGACATAAGTCTTTTTTATCTCGCTGTTTGGTTTTGTCAATATGTTTGTCAATTCTCCATCGTTAGTAAACAATAACAATCCTTCTGAATCGTAGTCTAATCTGCCAACAGGATAAACTCTTGTGTGAACTCCACGCATTAAATCCATCACTGTTTTTCTGTTTTTGTCGTCGCTTACAGTTGTCACATATCCCTTTGGTTTATGCAATTTATAATAAACAAATTTTTGATTTGTTTTGATTGCATGGTTATTAAAATATACAATATCAGAATCTTTGATGTCTGTTGATAAGTCTGTTGTAATTTTCCCATTTACTTTTATTTTTCCATCTGAAATGAATTCTTCAACTTTTCTTCTGCTCCCTAATCCCGCTTGAGCCAAAAATTTATTTATTCTCATTTGTTTCTTCCCATAAAATTTCACTGATATTTAATGTCTTTGAATCAATTAATTTATCAATTTTATTCATTGTAATCAATTTTACTGTTTTTATCAAGTGATTATCGAAAAAAACTTTTATTTCTCCCACTTCGTCGCCTATTTCTGCGTTGTCCAATTTGACATGATATTCAAGTTTAATTTTATCCATTTCAGCATCAGTTAATGGATAACTAAAATCTTCATTCGCATATAAATATAATCTTCCGTTATTGTTATCAATGATATATTCATTAAAGATTTCTTTATTTTTGTCTATTATCTTTCTGTTTCTATATTCGTTGCTAGCGCTGGTTAATAAATTTGAACTTTCTTCAAACATTGGTCCGCAATTTAAAACCACACAAACATAAATTGTTTCGTTTTGTTCAATGGCACTCACCAAGCATCTTCCTGCTTTTGAAGTAAAACCAGTTTTAACGCCACAACAACTCTCAAGTTTTGAAAGCAATTTATTTTTGTTAGTTAGATATCTTTTATCTGATTTGTTGGTTGCTTCAATCACATGACTTTTTGTTGACACAATCTTTTTGAAAATTGGATTGTTAAGTGCATAACTAGTAATCAATGCTAAATCATATGCTGTGGTGTAATGTTCCGGATTATCAAGACCATGCGGATTTGAAAAATGAGAATTTTTTGCACCAATTTTTTTAGCCATATTGTTCATCAGATTTGCAAATTCTTTTTCACTTCCTGAAATGTTACAAGCAAGGGCAACCGCAGCGTCATTTCCACTTCTAAGCATCAATCCATACAATAAATCTTCAACAGTCAACTCTTCACCTTGTCTTAGATATATTGACGTACCGCTCACACCCACTGCTGAATCATCAACTTGAATCAATTCTTGTAAATTTTGACAATTTTGGATAACTGTTATTGCCGTCATAATTTTGGTTGTGGAAGCCATTGGCAATTTTTCGTCCTGATTTTTCGAGTAAATAACTCTCTGACTATCTTTTTCAATCACGCACATCGCTTTTGCTGACGAACCCACCGCATATACAGTTTTTTCTTTGATTGGTGTCATAAATAAACAAGAAACCATGACAATCAAAGCAAAAAATATAAATAATTTTTTCTTCATTTTAATTTCTCCACGAATGTTTTCAATACGTCTGTTGCATTTTTAATGAGTCCAAAATATGCTGTCGATTTATCAGCGCGAATGAGTTTAAACTTTTCTTCATTGACTACAAAAAATCCTATTGGTGATACTGTAAAACCACCGCCAGTTCCTCCAGCCATTGGGAAGTCTGCTGAATTCCTTTTTGCGTTTAAGTCGCTATACTCTCCACCGCCAGAAACAAACCCGATACTAACTTTGGAAATTGGAATTACAACGCTATTATTTGGCATTGTTATCGCATTCCCAATAACACAATTAACATCAATCATATTGCGTATCTTTTCAAAAGACGTGCCAATTAAACTTTCGATTTTACTTTCTTGCTTTTGTGTTAAATTTTCTTTTTCTTTCATAATAACTCCATGTATAAAATTTCGCATATAAAAACGCATAAATCATGTCAAATACGCTTGTTTGCATTTCATTATATATTTTTAATGTGAAAATATCTTCATTATATCTTGGTTCAATTTTGACAAAAATATGTGCACTTTTTTTGTTGTTTTTAATTTTTGCCATCACTGCTTGAGCGAGCAATTGAATTGTTCCTGCTCCAACAGCAGTTATGCATGAATCATTGACATATCCAAAGTTTGAACTAACAATGAAATTTAAAAGTTCTTGTCTAAAATAAGATTGATTTATCATTTCAAACATAAAATAAATGTTTGCGTTGCTGGTTGATATTTTTTCTTTAATCTCTTTGTTATTGTGATAAAGATATACATATCCATTTTTAATTCTAAATTTAATGTCAAATTTAATGAATTTTAAAATTTGAAATTCCACTTTTCCTTTAAGTCTCAAAACATTAATTTGCATTTGAAATTTCAAAGTAAAAGGAAAAACTGCAACAATAATCAATAATATTAAAATGAATAAAAAAATTAGATACCCCATAAAACTAGTATCTAATTTTGTTTTATTTTTATTCTTAAATTAATTGCTTTGATTTTCATCGTCATTTTCGATGTTTTTTTCGTCGTCTACGTTTGCTTCTTCGCTTTCTTCAAGAATCTTAAATTCGCGATATAATGAATCACCTTCGCTATGAATCACGCGAATTCTATCCAAAAGTTCATTGTAATTTGGAAGTTTATCAAGCGATTCAAGACCAAATCTCTTCAAAAAGTTATCAGTTGTCCCAAACAAAAGTGGTTTTCCAACAGTATCTTTTCTTCCCACGACTTCAATCAAATTGTTTGACTGCAAAAGTTGAATTGCATAGTCACTGTTTGCCCCTCTTATCCCTTCAATTTCAACCCTTGTGATTGGTTGCTTATAGGCGATTATTGCAACTGTTTCCAGTGCGGTTTTGGTCAAAGACCTTTCTCTGATTGGATTTAAAATATCAGCAATTTCGTTTGCAATGTTAGGATTTGAACAAAGTTGAATTTTGTTTTTAAATTTTATAATATTTATTCCAGTTTGTTCATTAAAACGTTCTTTTAAGATGTCTAAGCATTTGTTAAATTCCCTGTCATTCATCTCATATTTGTTCTTAAATTCATCAATTTCAACGCCCTCACCTGAAACAAAAAGGACTCCTTCAATTATTTTTGCAATTTCATTAAGATTCATTTGTGTTTTCCTTCCTTTTTAATTTTATATCTTCATATTTGTCTGCTTGCACGACTTCAATTTTTTGAAATTTTACAAGTTCCAAAATTGCCATAAAGACAGTTATAACTTCCAATTTTGAATAAGTTTCGTCAAACAAACTGAAAAAGTTTATTTCCTTGTTTTCTTTCAAAACCGAATTTAAAAATGCAATTTTTTCAGCAACAGTCCATCTATCACGACTAATTTTTTTCTCTTCTGGATTATCTCTATCCTTTGTGCGCATCAATATAAACGCAAAAGCATCATACAATTTTTCCAAATTAAATTGATTGAAAACTATTCTTACATCGCCCGCACTTTTGTCTGGTTGCTTATAAAACCTGTCAACGTTCTCATAATTTTGCAAATTTTGTCCCGCTTCTTTAAAAAGTTTATATTCTTCAAGTTGCATTTTAAGGAGCGTTTCATCATCAATTTCATCTTCTTCACACTCAATCGTTTCAATTGGCAACAATGCTTTCGATTTTATTTCCAATAAACGGCTTGTCATGTCTAAAAATTCGGTTGCAAGGTCCATGTCAATTTCGTTAATGTTTTCCATGTATTTTAAATATTGGTCTGTAATTTCAGAAATTTTAACCTCTTGAATTGAAACGTTTTTCTCTTTGATTAAATGCAACAAAAGGTCAAGTGGCCCTTCAAATCCTTCAAGTTTGAACTTTATTTTTGAACTTAATTCATCATCTAATTCTAAATTTTCTTCCATTAGACCCCCAATAATTCAATAGGAACATAAACAAAATCATTAATTAACGACAAATATACGCTTAAAATATCCACGCCAGTAAATATTTCAACAATTAAACTAACAAGGATTATGCCCCAAAAGATTTTCATTCCATTTCTATACATAAAGTTTAAAAATTTGTTGTCTTGTTTGAAGAATGTTGCCAAAAAATTAAAACCATCAAATGGCGGAATTGGCAAAATGTTGAATAAAACTAAACAACTGTTAATCAACATAAAATAACTCAAAATCATGTATACATACATCATTGGTCCTGTTGAATAACCGACTGTTGCAAGCAAAATGGCATATATTATTGCAGCGAGCAAACCCAAAAGAAAATTTGATAGCACTCCTGCAAGTGAAACTAAGCGCATTCCTTTTTTATATCTTTTGAAATTTAACGGATTGATAGGCATTGGTTTTGCCCAACCTATTCCAAACAAAATGAACGATAGCATTCCCATTAAATCAATGTGTCTAAGTGGATTTAATGTTAATCTGCCCATTGCTTTTGGAGTTGAATCACCCATCTTAACTGCCATAAATCCGTGTGCATATTCATGGACTGTCAAAGAAATCATGATAACCACTATTGTCACCACAACATACAACAATATTTCAGCAAATGTCAAGCTGTTATTAAAAAAGAGTGAAAATAACATTTAAAACTCCAATTTTATTATATCAAATCATATTTTATAAATCAAACAAATTGACCATTGATTTTTATTTTGCTCATTTTCTCAATTGTTAAAACCATAAAAAATGAGTACAAAAAAAGATACATACACAACATATTGTATGTATCAGTAAATAAATTTATTTGTTGTTTTTCATGGCATTTAGTCGATTATAGAACGAACTTGCATTTAAAGGATTTTTCACATTTGTGATTTCAACAATTGAACTATCACTTTCATCAGTTTTAACAATTCCCAATTCTTTAAACACTTGCAAGCAAACAAAGAATTGTAAATATGAATAGTCTGTTTTCTCTTTCAGTTTGCTTAAAATATTTTTAAACAAATGGAATGTGTAATATCCAGTGATTTTATTTTCAAAAGCAAATTGAATTAATCTAAAATATTTCCCAAACACTTCTCTTGAAAGATTGATGTTTTTTAAGATTACATTTACCCCATCCATCATGTGTGGAAGATATATTGTCGATTTTGTCGCTTTTTGCAAAGCAGACAAATATCCCATATTCAAAACTGGGTCTAAGAAAATGATTCTGCTAAAAGTGTTGAAAGAATTAAAGTTTGTTGGAGCCAACAAAATCGTGTTTAAACCTGTTTCGTCTCTAATGTCAAAAATTCTTGTGCGGAAAATGTTGTTGCTATCATATATCGCTTTGAAATTTAAATAAGTGTTATAGTCGTTTGCAACAATCAAAGTGCCATAAACAGTTTTGTCCATGTCAACCAACAACCTAATAAGTTGGTCTCTGTTATAATTATTAAAACTATAAGTTCCATCAATAGGATAACTGATTTGTTTGATATACTCTGCCAAAATTATATCATTATTTTCAGGTCTATAAATATCCTCATAGTCAATTGACTTTACAATTCCTGAGATTTTCTTTGAATTTTTAAATGTGTCAATATTCAAATCTGCCAGCACATTGCAACAAGTGTTTCCGCTTAAAACATAGTACATATCGCTCGATGAAAATGCCAGCAAACTAAAATTTGGATAATTTAAAACAAGATGTTGAGGGTGTTTTGGCAAGCAAGAAATGATTGCGTTGTTTAATTTAAAATTAAATATTGGTCTTGGATTCATATGTCCACAAGGTTCTAACCTATCAATATCTTCAACCAATTTTAGAGTAATTTCATTTGGTTCAATCATAAAATCGTAAGATTTTGTTGGTAGGAAATCTGCTTTGTTCAAATTTTCTTGAACATATTGATTTGTAAGTTTTACAAATTTGTCATAATTCTCAACTCTAAGTGTCAAACCTGCTGCCATAGGGTGCCCACCAAATTTAGTCAAAAGGTCTGACATGCCACTCAAAAGTGTGTGAACATTAACTCCATTAACGCTTCTGCAAGAACCAATTAGATTTTCGCCAACTTGACTGAATAAAAATGTTGGTCTGTGAAATTCTTCTGCAATACGCGCTGACACAATTCCCAATATTCCACTATCCCAATCAGGACTAGACATCACAACCGCACTCAATTTAAAAATGTCAATTGTTTTTAATTCAGATTTAACATCATTATACACTTTATCACAAAGTTGTTGTCTTTTATTGTTTAGTTCGATAATCTCATTGCAAAGTCGTTTAATTTGAACAGGATTGCTCTCTAAATATAATTCCAAACTGGTCTCTGCTGAACCCATTCTTCCGCTTGCATTAATTTTTGGTGCAAGTTTAAAAGCGATATCACTTGCCTTGCAGGTGTCTGGATTCAAACCACATTCTCTCATTAATTTTATTACGCCAATTGGTGCGTTTTTTAAATCTTTCAATCCCAAATACACAATTGCTCTGTTTTCATCAAACATCTCAACTATGTCAGCGATGGTTGCAATTGCACAAATAGGAAGATATGCGCTTGCCACACTTAAACCACCCAACGCTTGAACAAGTTTAAAAGCGACTCCTGCTCCACACAATGCATGGAAAGGATATCTTTCGCTGATTTTTGGATTAATAATTAAGCAATTTGGAAGAGTTTCTCCTCTTTCGTGGTGGTCTGTGACGACAATATCAACACCTTTACTTTTTATATAATCAACTTCTTCAACTGCTGTTATGCCACAGTCAACGGTTATAATTAAATCTGGTTTATTTGAATTAAATAATTTATCCAAAGTTTGAATTGTTAGACCATATCCATCTTCGTATCTGTTTGGCATAAAATTGCTAACTCTTGCCCCAACAGATTCAAAATATTTAATCAAAATTGCACTTGCACTAACACCATCTACATCATAGTCACCGAAAATTAATATTTTGCTGTTTTTAGATATGTGTTCATTAATTAAATTAACAACTTCTTGCATATCTTCAAACAAAAATGGGTCATTTAAATCACTTAAACTTGGATATAAAAACTTTTTAAGTTTCTCCTTATTGTTAACACCTCTGGAATATAAAAGACGAACAAGATGACTGTCTAAATTGAAAAATTTTGACATCTCGCTTATGTTTTGCTCATTAAGGTCTTGCTTCATTGTACATAAATATTTCATAAGAGTCTTTTATCCTCACAAATTTGATTTTCTAAAAAAGCCTTTCATTTGAAAGGCTTTATTTTATTTTTTGCCCGTGTCTGCTGTTTTAACTTTAACCAATCTTTGTCTACACTTAGGAATTAGTAAATTCCACACAAAAGGAAGCACATACCAAACAGTTGCAAGGCACACAACTGGAATAAACATTATATTAAGAGCAGTGTATTTGATTGTTGTTGGTGCAAACAAAACAAACAACAAACCAACCAGCATTACAGCAATGCTTATGAAACTAAATCTGAATTTTGTTGACTTCATTGCTGATTCAAGTGCGGTTGCATAATCTTTTGCCGACAGCCAACTTTCCTTTTTCATGTGTTCGAAAATTTCGATTGCAAAATAGATTATAATCAAATTTAATGCAACCAACATAGCAAAATAACTTAATCCTATTTCAAGTCGTAAAATTGCGCTGACACTAACAAATGCGAGTGTTCCAAGCAAATTTGATAACAATAACGCCAAACCACTTGCCCCGTTGTACCTTGCATAAGCAAAGATAACTGCCACAAGAGATATAATCAATATTGACGCAATTGTGTAGATATAATCTTTTGCTTGCACAATTTTTTGAACATGTTTATGTCCTGAAATTTTGGTGATTTCAATTGATAAACTATCTGAAATTTTTTCATTGACTTTTTGCTGGTCTAAAGCCGACAAATCATTCATGTATCTAACAATTATTATAGTGTTATCACCAACCCCAGCAATTTGTGTTGAGTCAAAATCTCCACCAAAAGAATTAACAATTTGCCCTGCTGTTTTTGAAATCAGTGAATAATTATCATCTTCTGCAACTGAAATTTCAATTTGATTGTACCCTTTCATTTCAAAATTTCCGTTGAAACCAAAAATTGATGCAATTATAATTCCAACAACAATCAAAGCGGTCAGAACAATAAATGGAATTTTGTTTTCTTTGAAATATTCTTTGCTTGATTTAGAAAAATCCCTTTTAATCATTTCTGCCTCCTTTGTGGAAATTGCACTTTTCTCCATTGGAATTGTTAAAAGACAAGTACATTTTAATGAATAATCTCATCAACGCCAATGTTGTGAATGTTGCAACAATTGAAATTATAAACAAAATCCAACCAAACGATTGAACTGAAGCATTTGGCATAAACATGCTGATAAATCCAACCACGAACATGACCGCATCTAAAATTAATATTTTTGATAAATTTTCTTTTTGTGAAATGTTCATACTCACATAAAAAGGTGTGTCTTTTCTATAATGCGCTTTCGCTGTTTCGAAAATTTTCATTATAGATTCAACTGCCAGAATAAATCCGACAGCAATTGCTATTATTCCTGACAAATTAACATGGACTGTTGGAATTGATTGCAACAAAAACATTGACAAGACTATGAAGAACAACAAATTAAAGCATGCAAGCCAACCAATTTCTCTATATCTAACAATCAAGAAAACGAATGTTGCCAAAACTAAAATTCCCAATGCAATCCAAAGCAAAATATTTGCCCCTACACCATATGATGGTGTTATTGTCTTTATTTGAATTCTTTCCAAATTTACGTCCATCAAACCTGTTTTGATGTAGTTTGCTGTTGACTTTGCGTCTTCCAAGCTATTAAAAGATGAACTTTGAAGATAGATTATACCATCTGTCATACTAGAAGATGAGTAATCTAATTGTGCAAATTGATTATCACCTAAAAACATATATAAAGTTTGTCCACTGGTCATCTCGTTTGCAAGTGATTTATATTCATCTTTAAATTCAACCACAATATAATATTGTCCAGAAGTCTCTTTTGCGTCAATTGATTTTACATGTTTATTTCCGTACGCAAATGGGTTGCTTCCATCTGAATTTGTTGAAAATGTCAGCAAATACATCTCATCAACCAATGAAGAAATTGCGTCGCTGTCTTCTTTTGAAGAAATGTTTCCAATTGTGACAACAATCTCATCTTCCCCCATTTCCGCAACAGTCACATCTTTATATCCTTCACCTTGAATCAGACCTTTGATTGTCTCCATTGTTGATTGTTTTAGACTAGAAAAATCAGATGCCTTTGTGTCATCTCTAACAGACGCTGAATAAACAATTCTAAGAGACGAACTGATGTCTTCTCCCATTTTTAAACTAGAAATAAAACTTGTGTATGAATAATAATTTCCGTTGATTGGAAATGGTAATGTGAAATTCACAAAACACGCAACCAAACATATAACTAAAATAATTGCAAATACGATAAATAGGTTCCTTGAACGTTTTTTAGTCATAACTTCTCCTAACTAAGTTTTATTATATTATAACGTTAATAATTTGTCAATCAAACTAAGGGTAAAACGTAATTAATTTTAGACTGATTTTTAAAAATATTTTCCAAAAAAACACCAATTATTCGAATTCGCCAATTATGAAGTAAAAAACAATTGTGAAAATAAAAAAAAGCGGGTTAAGCTTTCTTTTTTGTAATGTTTACGATAATTGCTATAATTATGCCAGCAATCAAATTAAATAACAGGTCAAAAAGAATTGATGAGCCAAATTTCAATCCCCCATTCATGATTGCAAATAAAATCAAACTTAAAACTGAATATAACAAAGTCACGCCAATTGATTTTAACAAAATGTTGCTGTCATTTGCCTTTCTGATTAAAATCACCATAACAAGAATTGACACTGCTTTTATTATGTCGTTTATGTAAGATACTGCCACACTTGGCACGTCAACAAATTTTAAAACCAGCGCAAACACAACTGTGCAAATAAGAGTTATAACCACCCCAATCAATGCATGTTTAAGTCCTTGTAATATAAGTGAAAAATTAATAGATTTTATTTTTTGCATATTTATCTCCTTAATTTAATCTATTTTTATTTGCCATAAAAATAACGAAAAAATAGCACTAAATCTGTATAATTTTGTCACTTTTAAAATTTCAACATAAAATTTATTAATAAGTATTTATTCTTGATTTTTTTGATAATTTATGTTTTTAAATAATATTTAAAAAAACGCCATAAGCGTTTTATTTATTTTTTTTCATCTTTACTTTCTTGTTCTGGTTCGGTTTTTGCTTCTTCTTTTGTTTCAGTTGTTGTTTCTTTTTCAAAGACGTGATAAACTGCATTTGCATGCACTGTGGCATATCCAATGTGTCCGCCTTTGCCAGTTTTAAGAACGACATACTTATATTCGTCTTCTTCAAAAATTTCTTCAACTTCGCCAACAATTCCAGAGTCTGTCATAACTTTGTCGCCAATTTTTAATTCGTCTCTCATTTGATTAAGAGTTGTGTTGTATTTTTTCTTTCTCATATAACTGAAAACGAACAAACCAACAAGCAATACTAGCAAAACAACCAAAAAAATTATATTTCCAATATCTCCCATAAAAATCTCCTTTTATTTTTTAATTATAACAATTTAAACTTACATTAGTCAATTTATTTAATGCCATATTTTTCATAAAATTCTTGTTTAAATTGTAGAAATCTGTCATTATTAATCGCATTTCGCATTTTTTCCATCATATTTAATGAAAATCGAATGTTGTGAATACTAAGTAATCTTGCTCCCAAAATTTCATTACACATAACAAGATGGTGTAAATATGCTTTTGTGTGATGTGTGCAACAATAACAATCACATTCGTCATCAAGTGGACTAAAATCTTCTTTATACTTAGCATTTTTTAGTGTCACTTTCCCGTGACTTGTCAAAGCAAGTCCATTCCTAGCCACTCTTGTTTGCAAAACGCAGTCAAACATATCAATTCCGCGTTCAACACTTTCAAAAATATAGTCCGGAGTCCCAACACCCATTAAATATCTTGGCATATTTTCAGGATAATGGTCTTTCATTGTATCTAGCATATCTAACATGACAGATTTTTCTTCACCAACCGACAAACCACCAATTGCAATTCCGCATTTTGCATATTTTTTTGTTTCTTCCAAACTCTTCAAACGTAAATCTTTGTAAAAATTTCCTTGCACAATTGGGAAAAGCATTTGATTGTCGTTTTTGTGTGCTTTATAACATCTTTCAAGCCAATTCAATGTCCTATTCATTGCTTTTTCAGCAACTTCATGACTCACCCCTGGTTCAGTGCATTCATCAAACGCCATAATGATATCCGCACCAATATTTTCTTCAATTTGCATAACTTTTTCCGGTGTGAAAAATATTTTTTCTCCGCTTAAATGGTTTCTAAATTCAACTCCATCATCAGTCACCTTTCTTATCCCTGAGAGAGAAAATACTTGAAATCCACCGCTGTCCGTCAACATTGGACGATTAAAATTCATAAATTTGTGAATTCCGCCTGCTTTTTTTATCAATTCATCACCTGGTCGAATGTGTAAGTGATAAGTGTTTGCCAAAACTATTTGCGCTCCCAAATCATATAAATCGTCACTCGTCAATGTTTTTACTGTTGCAAGCGTTCCAACCGGCATAAAAATTGGAGTGTAAATATCACCATGCGGTGTGTGCAACACCCCAGTTCTTGCTCCGCTGTTTTTATCTATGTGCAGTGTTTCAAAACTAAATTTGTCCATTTATATCTCCTAAATTTTAATTCGAAAATTAATTTTCTTTGTTAATTTGTTGAAGATTTAGTTTTTTGTTTTTTTCATCAATCAAAATCCCCACAATAGTACAAACTAATATTACGATGGTTAAAACCGCACCGAAGTATGATTTAAGAATTAGCATATAAATTCCATTTAAGATTAACCTTATAAAATTGCCGGATTTTACTATAATTAAATTTTTACACATCATTGTTGATAAATACACTATCATGGCAAACATCGGCAACAATGAAATCCAACCACCCCATGTTATTATGCTTAATATTAAAGTGAGAATTATTGTTAGAATGGATATATATTTGTTGTATTTTGTTTTTCCTTTTTTTTCTAAAATATAAAGTACTATTAGAAAAACGAGTTCAACATAGCCCAATACAGCACCTGACAAACCACCTAAAAATAGATAGTGACTAGCAAACAAAAAAGTAGAAATTATTAAATAAAACACTAAACCCTTTTTGTTCTTATTAAACATTGAAATGATATAAAACAAATCTGAAATACAAACTAATACTTGAGAAATAATATACATTTTTATCCTTTTTTATATTGAAGTTTTTCATTCGTTTAATTTTAATTTTTTTATTAACAAATGTAATATCAAAGCATCACATTGTAATTAATAATTGGTGAACAGAAACAAATATAATTATTAATTCTAAAAAGAATTTAAAATCTGAATTTACATAATAAACATACAATCACCAAACGAAAAAAATCGATATTTATTTTCAACGGCAATTTTATATAAATTCATTGTGCTATCATATCCAGCAAACGCACTGACCAGCATAATAAGAGTGCTCTTTGGAAGGTGAAAATTTGTGACTAATGCATCAACCACTTTAAATTCAAAAGGTGGATAAATAAATATGCTTGTGTCGCCAACTTCAGCTTTCAAAGGACTCCCATGCATAGCAACTGTTTCAAGAGTTCTTACTGTCGTCGTTCCCACAGCAACAACACGCCTATGTTCTGACTTTGCCTTGTTGATTTTGTCAGCAACTTCTTGACTCAATCTATAATGCTCAGTGTGCATTTGGTGTTTTGTTATGTCGTCATCTTTACAAGGTCTAAACGTGCCAAGTCCCACATCAAGGGTAAGTTCAAGAATTTCAACCCCCATATCTTGTATTTCTTCTAAAAGTTCTTTTGTGAAATGCAGTCCTGCAGTGGGTGCCGCTGAACTCCCTTCAATTTTGTTATAAACTGTTTGATATCTTTCTTTGTCTTTAAGTTTTTCATGAATATATGGTGGCAATGGCATTGAACCAACTCTATTTAAAATATCTTCAAAAATACCATCAAAAATAAATCTAACAATCCGATTTCCGTCCGGCAAAATTTCCAAAAGTTCACAACTTAACTCATTGTTAATCGTTAAAACATTTCCAATATGAACACGCTTTGCATTGCCCATAACCACTTCCCAATCAGTCAAACTAATTCGTTTGTGCAAAAGTAATTCAACTTTTGCTCCTGTGTCTTTAAAGGCAAAAATCCTTGCAGGTAAAACTCTTGTGTTATTTACAACCAACACATCTCCAGGATTTAAAAATTCTTTTATATCTTTAAATTGTTTATGGAAAATTTGTTTTGATTTTCTATCAAACACCATCATTTTGCTTTCGTCGCGTTTTTTAAGTGGGGTTTGAGCAATCAAATTTTCTGGCAAATCATAATCATAAGATGAAAGTTTCTTTAAATCTACATTGTTTATGTTTTCATTATTATTCATCATCTTCACCAACTTCATCTTGCAACAAACTTTTTGGAACAGGCAATCCCAAATGTTCATACGCAAGTTTGGTCGCCATTCTTCCTCTATTTGTCCTTATTATAAATCCAAGTTGCAAAAGATAAGGTTCAACCACATCTTCAATTGTTGACACTTCTTCTCCACTTGTTGCACTCAATGTTTCAAGTCCAACTGGTCCGCCACCAAACTTTTCAATCATAGCGTGCAAAATTCTCTTGTCAATATAATCAAGACCTTTTTCATCAACGTCCATTAATTTAAGAGATTTTTTTGCGTCTTCAAGTGAAATTGAGTCTTTGTCTTCAACCTGAACATAATCTCTAACCCTTTTTAAAAGACGATTTGCAATTCTTGGCGTTCCCCTGCTTCTTCTTGCAATTTCATTTGTTGCGTCTTGCTCAATTTTAATTCCAAAAATTTTTGCAGAACGATTAATGATGGTCGCAAGTTCTTCTGTTGAATACATTTCAAGTCTGCACATAACACCAAATCTATCTCTAAGTGGGCTAGATAAACTTCCTATTTTTGTTGTTGCCCCAATCAAAGTGAATGGTTGAATTTTAAGTCTCATGCTTCTTGCACTTGGGCCTTTGCCGACAATAAAATCTAGAGCATAATCTTCCATTGCTGGATACAAGATTTCTTCAACTGACTTGCTGATTCTATGGATTTCATCAATAAAAAGCACATCATTTGCGCTTAAATTGGTCAAAATTGCGGCAAGGTCGGCAGCGTTTTCAATGCTTGGGCCACTTGTGATTTTAATTTGACTTCCCATTTCATTTGCAATTATATGACTCAAAGTGGTTTTCCCAAGCCCTGGTGGACCATACAACAAAACATGGTCAAGCGCTTCTTTTCTCTTTTTGGCAGCGGAAATGTAAACTTTTAAATTCGATTTTATTTTTTCTTGTCCAACATATTCATCAAAAGAAGTTGGTCGAAGTTTATTCTCAACTTCGACATCACTCATATTTTTTGTGCTTGAAATAAATCTATCTCTTTCTTCCACGTTTTATCTCCTTCACCAATCGGTTTTGTCTTTATCCTAAATTTTCAATAAGATTATTCACCCAAATTATGCAATGCTTTTGCAACAATTTGCTCAGCTGTGTCATGATTTTCTGCCACTTCACGCGCAATTCTTTCTGCGTTTACTTTTGTCAAACCGAGACTTGTCAAAACAACAATTGCATCTTCAATATTTTGATTTTTAACAGCAAACACATTTTCATTTGGAAGAATGTAGTCAAATGGTTTAATTTTATCTTTAAGTTCAACAATAATTCTTTCTGCCGTCTTTTTACCAATCCCTTTGAAATTTGCAATCACTGACACATCTTCATTAATTATGCTTTGCACAATCATGCTCATTCTCTCTGCTGATAAAATTTGAATTGCAGTTTTTGGTCCGACACCTGAAACTGTTATAAGTTGCAAAAACAATCTCTTTTCTTCCGCTGAAACAAATCCATACAAACTAATTTCATCGTCTTTTACAAGCATGTACGTATAAATTTTAACTTCATTGTCAACGTCGGGAAGTGCCACCATGCAACTGTTTGTGACAAAAATTTGAAATCCGACACCATTGCATTCAATAGTGACATTATCATAATCTTTATCTCTTAATATTCCTCTTACAAAACCAATCATATTTTCTCCTTAAATCGAATTGTCACTCATAATAGAGTTTGTTTGCATATGTGTGAGAGCAACTGCCAACGCATCTGCTGCATCATCTGGTTTTGGAATTTCTGACAATCCCAATATGTTTTTAACCATGAATTGAACTTGTTTCTTTTCCGCTTTTCCATTGCCTGTCAATGCTTGTTTTATTTGATTTGGTGTATACTCAAAAATTCTGTCAATATGTTGTTTGCAACCAACAATTAAAACTCCCCTCGCTTCTGCAACTGCAATTCCTGTTGTCACATTGTTCGTAAAAAACAATTCTTCCAGTGCAACTTCATCAGGTTTAAATGTTTCAATCAATTCATTTGTCGCTTGAAAAATTGTAAGCAAACGCTTGCTCATCGGCATGTTTTTTGGAGTTGTTATGACACCATAATCAACAACCTTGCAACCATTTGTTTCAATAACTCCGTACCCAATTATGTTGTATCCAGGGTCCAAACCTAGAATTTTCATATCACTCCTTTATACTGTTTGTTCAAGTCGTGTCAAAAGTGAACTCACACTTTCATACAATTGGTCAAATTTGTCGCTGTCAGAATCAACCTTATTCTTTTTTACATTATAGTCAGATATAATCAATTCAATTTTATCTAAAATTGCTTTTATAATTTTAACTTGTTGCTTGTATCCTTTAATGACAACCGCATCAACATTATGTATTGTTTCAACTTCCGCTTTAAATTGTTTGCATAGTTCACTTATGTCATGCTTATATTCTGCTTTTAGCGAACCACAATCTTGAAGTGCGTGTCTATACTTTTTGCATAAATCTTTAAAATCTTTTTCCAAAGCAACAACATCTTTATTTAATTTTGTTATTTTCGATTTGTTTTTTGTTATTATTTGACTTCTTTCGTCTCTTTTTGTGTTTGCAATTTCAGAAGAAATTAAATTTGCATCATTTTTCATGTCAATCAATTGGTCAAACATTTCACTTATAGTTTGTCTATTTTCTTCTGCAGTGAGAATTGATGAATTATACAAAGAATACAAAGCTGATAATTTGCTTCTTTGGTCATTAAGCTGTTTTATTATGTCATCTAAACTATTGTTATTCTCCATCTTCTTCCTCTAAATTGTGTATAACATCAACGACGTCATCACTTTCATTCAATTTGTCTATCATTTTATTGAATGTCTCAGCGTGTGCTGGTGAAAGTTTGACATAATTTTGTGGAATCATTTCGACCCCAGATGAAAGCACTGTGTATCCTGCTTGTTCAAATGCTGAAACAGTGTCATTTACACATGTTGCGTTTGGTTCAACATAGATGGTGAACACTTCATCATCTTCACAGTCCATGGCATTCAAATTAATTGCCAATTCCATTGCTTCGTCACTATCAAATTTGTCATTTTTTTCAACCACAACAACACCTTTGTTGTCAAACATATAAGACACACAACCGGTTGAGCCAAGACTTCCCGCATATTTATCGAAAGCATACTTAACATCACTGCTTGTTCTGTTTTTGTTGTCAGTAAAACACTTAACAACAACAGCAACGCCACCAATTCCGTAGCCTTCATAAGTTTGCTCAACAAAATTTGAACTATCAATTTCGCTGTTTTTCTTTATCACGCTGTTAATTCTGTCATTTGGCATATTAAATTGTCTTGCTTTTGCAATTGCCATTTTTAATTTGCTGTTCGAATCGATATTTGCACCGCCTTCTTTGACAGCAACCATAATTTCTCTACCAATTTTTGTGAAAATCTTGCTTCTTTCAGCGTCTGATTTTCCTTTTCTCGCCTTAATATTATTCCATTTACTATGTCCACTCATATTTTTCTCCTAAATTTTACTAAATTTTTGCATAATGATGCTACCAGCAACCCCAACATTTAAACTTTCAACTTTTTCACTCATTGGAATTGCTACAACTTTATCTGCAATAGACAACATTTCGTCACTTACGCCATTGCCTTCATTTCCAACAATCACTGCAATTTTTGAATTTGATATTTTTATTTTATTTACATCTTCTCCGCTCATGTCTGCAACTAAAAACTCATTTGAAATTTTATCTTTGTTTTGCTTGATTGTTTCATAATCACAAATGTGCAAGCGTACTTGCATAATTTGAGCAGCACTGCTTCTCACAACTTTTTCGCCAAACACGTCAGCTCCATCAATTACATAAATATCTTCAAAACCAAATGCCAATGCGCTTCTAATCAATGTGCCCACATTCCCAGGGTCTTGAATATTATCCAAAATCAATGAATTCCCAATTGACTCAATGCCATAATCTTTAATTTTACAAATGCAAATTATATCTTGATTGTTTTTTGTTGTTGCGATGCTAGACAACACCTTGTCACTTACATACACAATGTTTGGGAATCCGTCCAAATCTTTTTTTGAAGTAAAAGTGTATGCAATTTTGATGTCTGTTGCTAATAAATCTCGGCAAAATTTGTCACCTTCAACCATAAACAAACCATTTTGCTTTCTAAATTTTTTGTCTTTTAAATTTTTAATTTCATCTTTGCCTAGTATCATGCCTATATTATATCAAATATTAAATACTAAGTCAATTTTATAACGCCTAGAATATGACTTTTTATTCTACTTACATTAAAAATTTTTTCGTGTTTTGCAATAAAAAAACGCAATGGTTGCGTTTTTTACTTACATGTTAATAAATTTTTGCTTTCTTGTTGTTTTTGAATTTCTGATTTCAAAATTTTATATAAATCTGGTCTTTTTTTCTTCAATTTTTCCAAGATTTTATTTTTTGATGCTGTTTCAACTTTTGTAGCAAATTCAAACATTAAACTTGCATCATTTTTTTGAATTAATTTGTCTTCAATCATACTTGCATATTCGATATCAATTTCTGCAATTTTAAATGCATATTTGATGTTGTTTGTTTGCATAATTGTATCAACAATCTTTTCTTTTGAGAAGACTTTTCCAGTTTTCGCAAATAAATATATGTAGTATGGTTGCTTTCTTATTAACACAGCATCTTCTAAAATTTCCAAAGGAATATTTTTAGTTGATTTAATGTTTTTTAAATAACTTATAATGTATCTTTCATCTCCAATTTCTGCCAATCTTAAACCTACTCTTTCAGTTTGCACGTTTGGAAATTTAATCCCAACTTTGTATATAAGCTCTGCATCGTTTTCTTTTAATATTTTTTCAACGCATTTATCAACTGGAACGCCGTTAATATTAAATAACATATATGAAACAGCGTAAATATCAGCTGACTTTAAAATGACATTTGAAACCTTTTCAATTTGAGCGTTCTTTACGCTTTGCATATAAATTAACATTGTTTGAATTCTTTTTGAATTAATTATGACATTAGCAAGAATGTTTATATCAATATTGTCTGATTTAACTTTTGCAATATTCAAAATATCAGAATATGATTTCATTGAACCCAATTTTTCAATCGATTTTGTTAAATCAACATCATTTAAAGCCATAGATAATGCAAAAATCTTTTCTTTATCTTCCGTTTTGATTATTTCCCACAACAAACTTTCTTTGTCGCTTTGTGTTAGATAATTATCCAACAAATCCAAATCTTTGTGATTAAACAACACATCAAAAATTAGTTTTGCATCTTCAATGCAAAAACCACGAGTTTTTAAAGAGATTTCAAGTTTTTCTCTATCATAAAATTTAACAAAATATTCAACCGGAAAATCATAATATATGTTTGCAATCACTTTTGCTATAATTTCTGGGTCAAGTTTTTCAATATTGTTATAATCCTTTTCACTGAACATTTTGAATAAAATTTTCTTCAAAATAAAAGATGTTGTCACATCAGATTCATCATATTTTTTGTTAAGTTTTTCAATCATTTCATTATCATTCATTTCTTTCTCCTTGCCAAAATGCCAAATAATTATAGAAAATTTCAATATATAAATTATTATTAATTATGCGATAAATTATCGATTCGACAGCATTAGACAAATAAATTTTAAATTCGGGTGAAAAAAATTCACCAGATTTAATCATAGTGAATTTTTCAAAAGAAAATAGTTTGAAAACTGCTTTCAATTTTTTAAATTACGCATTCTTTGCTGTTGTTGCAAGATTTGCAAATGCAACTTTGTCTGTTGCTGCAAGGTCTGCAAGAACTTTTCTGTTTAATTCAATATTTGCTTTTTTAAGTCCTGCAATAAACTTGCTGTATGAGATTCCGTTTTCTCTGCATGCTGCATTGATACGAGTTATCCAAAGTGAACGCATATCACGTTTTTTGAGTTTACGTCCAGTGTAAGCATATTGACCAGATTTCATAACAGCTTGACGAGCAACTCTATATAATTTAGATTTTGCTCCTCTGTAGCCTTTTGCTTGCTTTAATATAGCACGGCGTTTCTTAACGCCATTAACTCCACGTTTAATTCTCATCTTTGGCCTCCTAAATCATCTCTTTTATGTTCTTTGCATATTGCTTTGAAACATAACCTGTTTTTCTTAAATTTCTCTTTCTTTTTCTTGATTTCTTTGTCAAAATGTGACCTTTTCCGTCATGCATCATTTTGATTTTTCCTGTTCCTGTTGTGCTAAAACGCTTTGCAACAGCTTTTCTTGTTTTCATTTTTGGCATAATAATTCTCCTCTTAATTTATCTTTTTGAATTTAAAAATAAGATAAAACTTATTTAAATTTCAAAGTCCCAAACTTATTTTTTGTTTGAAATTGGGCTCAAAAACATAAAGATGTTTCGACCGGTGATTTGTGGTTGTTTTTCAACTTGACTCACACTTGAACAGAGTTCTGCAAATTTGTTCATCACTTCAATTCCTTGTTGTGGACGAGCTTGTTCCCTTCCCTTCATTCGAATGTTGACTTTAACTTTGCAACCATCTGTCAAAAATTTGCAAACTTGTTTTGCTTTAATTTCCAAATCATGAGTGTCAATTGCCCAAGACAAAGACATTTCTTTAAGCGCTGCAACCTTTTGACTTTTCTTTTGGTCTTTAAGTTTTTTAAGTTCATCAAACCTAAATTTTCCGTAGTCCATAACTTTGCATACTGGTGGTTTTGCGTCTGGAGCAATCAAAACCAAGTCCAAGTCTTGCTGTTCAGCAATTTCAAGCGCTTTTTCACTGCTCATGATACCAAGTTGTTCAGAGTTTGGTCCAACAACCCTAACTTCTGGCAAAACAATTTGTTCGTTTTTAAGTGTTTCTTTCAAATCTCCTCCTGCCCATAAAAAATGGGTTTCTTTATGTAAAAGAACCCACTTTACTCCACAAAAATATCAAAATGCATTTCTGCTATCTTCAATTTCTATGACCATTGTCGCATTTGCTTCAAGGTGAGAAGTGGAACTTCTACTTTCGTTTGTTATTCTAGCATCATTCCTGTAAATTGTCAACACTTTAAAGCAAATTTTTAAAATTTATTTTGCCTTTATTTTAAATTTACAATTAATCATTCGAAAGTGCGTTATCGACATCAGTTTCATGTTGTTCAAGCGCTTTAACATATTGTTTACCAAATTTGTTTCCTAAATATCTACGCAACTCTTTTGTTAATTCTACATTTATTTCAAAATCTCTTTCACAATTAAAAGGACCAAATGAAAATTTATCCTCATAACAATTTCCTTTTTTATCCTCATAATCAACAGACAACATTATATATGGTATATTCCTAAAAATTGCTCGCTTTACACCATCAATTTCCAAACGCATATCTTTTCTTGATTGATAATATTTAGAAAATCTTTGAATTAATTCAGAAAAATCTTCTTCTTCCAATCTCAAAATATTATATCCAGGACACAAAATATCACCTTTTTCTATTACATCTTCAAGGTTATACATCACAAATCTCCTTCTCTGTACTTAATATTTTAACACAAATTCGTCAATTTGTCAATGGTCATTTTTTTATTGTAATTTATGAAATTTAATGATAAATTATTTCACTCTATTTTTTATATCTGATTTTATTTGGTCTTCAAATTCACTATATGACATAGATATAGTATCTTTTCCGCCCCTTTTCCTTACAGCGACCGTTCCATCGGCAGTTTCTTTGTCTCCAAGAACAAGAACATATGGAACTTTTTCAAGAACTGCTGTTCTGATTTTCTTTCCAACAGATTCGTTAGAGATGTCTAATTCAACACGAATATTTTCTTCTCTCAATTTCTTTTCAATTAATTTTGCATATTCAACATTATTATCACTCACGGTGATAATTTTTGTTTGCACAGGACTCAGCCATACAGGTAAAACACCTTTCGTCTCTTCTAAAAGGAAAGCGACAAATCTATCAAGTGAACCCAAAATTGCTCTATGAATTACAACTGGACGACATTTTTCATTATTTTCATTCACATATTCAAGTTCAAATCTTTCAGGAAGTTGATAATCCACTTGAACTGTTGATAAAGTGATTTCATGTCCAATTGCTGATATTACTTGAACGTCGATTTTTGGGCCATAAAATGCTGCTTCTCCTTCTGCTTCATAATAGTCAGCACCGCTATCTTTTAATATTTCTCTGAGCGCGGTCTCGCTCTTTTCCCAAAGGTCATCATTTCCAAAATATTTTTCGGTGTTATTTTTATCTCTCAATGACAATCTAAATTTGAATTTATCAAATCCAAAATCTTTATAAACGTCCAAAATTAACTTAATTACGCCTTCAACTTCTTGCTTAATTTGGTCAGGACGACAGAAAATATGACTATCATTTTGTGTGAATGCTCTTGTTCTTTCAATTCCAACTAGTGTGCCACTTGCTTCATATCTGAAATCATTTGCAATTTCAGCAATTCTAACAGGTAAATCACGATATGAATGTTGAAAATTTTTGAACATAACCATATGGTGAGGACAATTCATTGGTCTTAATACATATGATTCATCTTCAACTTTCATCTCTGGGAACATGCTGTCTTGATAATGCTCCCAGTGTCCAGAAGTTTTGTATAAATTAATGTTTCCAAGACTTGGAGTCATAACATGTTGATAACCCAAAGCAATTTCTTTGTTGATTATATAATCATTGAGTTCTCTTCTCAATGCATAACCTTTTGGAAGCCACATTGGGAGACCCTTTCCAACCAATTCATTAAACATAAATATCCCAAGGTCTTTTCCTAGTTTTCTGTGGTCTCTTTCTTTTGCTTCTGCTTCAATTCGCAAGCATTCTTTTAAATCGTCTTTGTTGATAAATCCGTAGACATAGATTCTGGTGAGCATCTTATTCTTTTCGCTTCCTTTCCAATATGCACCGCTAGCCCTGTTGATTTTAAATGAAAAACCACGCAAAAATTTTGTGTTTTCAACGTGTGGTCCACGACATAAATCCATGAAATTGTCACCAGTTTTATAAACTGAAATAATGCTATCTTCTGGAAGTTCGTTTATAAGTTCAGTCTTATATGGTTCATCTTTAAACATTTCAAGCGCTTGCTCTCTTGAAACTTCCATGCGAACGAAATCTTCATTTCTTTCAATTATCTCACGCATTTTGCTCTCGATTTTGTCAAAATCCTCTTGCTTGATGTTTAAATTATCAAAATCATAGTAAAACCCATTGTCAATCGCTGGACCAATTGCCAATTTTACATTTTCTCCATACAACTCTTTAATCGCTTTTGCCAAAACATGACTCATGCTATGGCGATACATTTCTTGCTTTTGTTCAAATTCTTTTTCCATAATTCTCTCCTTGTTTAACAATTGTAGATTTTTGTGTAGATTTTTTAATATTTTGTTATATTTTTCATAATTAACAATCCAATTTCAATAAAAAACCCTAGCACATTTAATGCTAGGGACGATTTTAACCGCGGTTCCACCCTATTTGATGAATTTCTTCAACCTCTTAATTTCTTGGGAATTCACCCAAATTTGACCTAATTGGTGGTTTCAATTAAAAGTGTGATGTGCAAATTCCAGCCAGCATGCACTCTCTCTTAACATTGACTTATAATCTACTTGTCCAATCAATAATCTATTTAGATACACTCATTTTATAACTCCAAAAACATTTTGTCAACAGATTTTTAGAAACAAAATTGAAATTCAAGACTAGATTATTTCGTATTTTTTATATTGTCTACTTTTTTGTGAAAATTTTTAACCTATTTGAATAAACACTACTCAAAAAACTCACTGCTTCACAATTGTTTTCTGTGTTGATGTAAACATCAATATAACTAGGACATTTATTCAACACTTTCGCAATCAAATCATATTCATCTTGGCATTCTGCAATTTTTTTAACTTTTGCATTTTTGTTTTGCATGTTGTATACGCTAAACTTGTTTTTTGCGCAAATCACTTTGACCTTATAGACCTCGTTGTCCATTGTATTTATGAGATATTTGATGACATCTAGGAATGTGGTTGAACTAAACATTGCAATATTTTCGCAACTTAGTTCTGCAAGGTTGTCCCAATGTTTTTTTAGCGGAGCAAGCCTAAATTCTAGGAAACTGTCGACAAAAAAAGTCTGATTAAATATTATTATTTTTTCAAGCGCATTTTCATCGGTAGATTTGTCAAAAATTGACAAAACTTTTACATATGCATTAAATTCAAAATTTTCTTTTAATGGATTTTTTATTTTTTCTTTGAGATAATCAATTTTATAAACATTTTCAATATAATCAATAATTATGTCACGCAAAATTTTTTCACATGCCATAACATATTCGTCCACACAAGCAAAAAGTAAATAACAAAAATTATTGTCACAATAACTGGTCACAATTGTTTTGCAAAAATCTATCTGTGATTTAATGTTTGTGTGAAGATAGTCAAGAATGTGTTTGTTTTTCACTTGCGATGCAAGTGCAATTTCTCTCATATAAACCTCTAAACTATCATATGCACAAAATTCTTTTTTACTCTTGCAAAATTTGGCAATATTTGTAAGAATTCATGACTCATCGCACTTTTGACAATTTCTAAATTGTCGCCATATTATGCATTAAGAAACTTTTCCGCATTTTATAAGGAGATTATATGTATTTTTTCTTTTTCCGTTCTGGTTGTTTTGATTTTACTCGCGTTTCAAATTTATCTTTCCCTCTTTCTGCTGAAACATTTTGGGAATTTAATCGTTGCAATTGCTCACGATTTAATTGGAACGCACCTTTCCGTTGCAGACCTTTCAACTTTAATAACACAAGTTTTTTTAACAATTTTAATCAATCAAACAATATTTTCTTTTAATATGTTCTAAATTAAAAAAACGGCGATTGCCGTTAATTAATTTGCTTTTGAGTTTTTAAAATATAATACCCTTTGTTTCGATTGATAATTTCACAATTTCCAAAAACTTCCAATATGTGGTTTTTTAAACTTTCCATTCCGTGGTCTTTTCTAATAACCAAAATCATAAGACCATCATCTTTTAGATGTTTAAATGATTCGTCAATCAACGAAAAAAGCAATTTTTTGCCCGTTTTTATTGGCGGATTGCTAACAATAAAGTCATAAATTGACTCAACTTTTTCAAACCCATTGCTAACAAACACATTTGCGCTTTTCTGAACATTATTTTTGATTAAATTCTCTTTGCTAAGTTTAACTGCTGTTCCATTAACATCAAACATGTCCATAAATACGCCAAATTTTTTAATCAAAGCAACTGAAATCACTCCAAGACCGCAACCAACATCTAATCCATGACCTGACAATACGATTTTTTTACCGATTGTTTCAAGCAAAGTCCTTGTTCCTTCGTCAATTTTGTTTTTTGAAAAAATGCCATCGCATGAGCGAAAGCATAAATCAAACCCCAAAACATTGTCTGAAAAATCAAAGAAATCTGATTCTTTATGCGGTTTGTCAATAAAATAGTGCTCCATACTAACCTACATAAAAAGTGTCTGGAATTGGCAATGCAATAAAGATAACTCCAAGAAGGATAAAGCAAAGCCCTGTTATCAACAATGTCAAATACAACGAATCATTCTTTTGTATTTCAGTTGTGCCTCTTTTTGAGATTGTTATTCTTTTTGCCAACAGACAAAGTGCTGTTCCAATTATGGCAAGAAGAATCCCTGTTATAACAGTGTATCTCAACAAAAATTCAAGAGGTCTTTCAAATGATAATAATAAATTCATATTCTACTCCTACGTTGTGATAATTTTATCACCTGTTTTCCTATTTGTCAATAGTTATCTTTATTTATCTTTTTTGAAAAAGTTTCTTTATGTTGGAAATTAAATCAGTGTACTTAAACGAAAAATATATTTTATAAATGATTGATGCAAGACCTGACAAAATCAAAGCATATAGTGCAATTGCGCTAAGTTGTGCATTCATGTTCACAAATATCAAAGCGATTAAAAACACAACTTCAAAAAGCACAAAACAAAAATCTATTGCTTCAATGATTGACGGCATTTTCCTATTTACAAGTGCAATTCTCATTAAATTGAATATTGTCAAAACAATCAATGCAACAATCACCAATGGTTTTGCAAGTATTCCTTGAAGCGTAAAGAAAATTAAAATTGTGAATGCACTGGCAATGCTTGCAATTACTGACAATATTTCGTGAATTCTATTGTCTTTAATTTTGAAAAATTCCAACCATACTCTAACAAGAGCAATCAGACCTATAAAAATCGACACTCCCCATTCATTTTTAATCAAAATATGTGCACTTATAACAAGTGGAAGCAAAGCAAGTTCAATTGCAAATAAAATTTTGTAAACTATATCATTTTTTGTATTCATATTTCACCTTATTTATATTTTAAGTTTAACAAAATGACACACTTTTGACAAATGATTTTTATTGTTTTTTAATTTTTTCACAAATTTATATACCACACATAAAATGAATTATGGAAGAGAAAATGCCACTTATAATCTTCCAAAGAATTTGAAAAAGGAGAATGAATGAAAAAAATTTCAATCTTTCTTGTTGTTTTCCTTTCTTTGTTTACTGTTGTGCTTTCAACAGGTTGCAAAAAGAAAGACGACAAGACACTCCGCATAAGCGAAGTGACACACTCATTGTTCTATGCCCCACTTTATATAGCAATTAACAATGGCTACTTTAAAGATGAAGGTTTAGAAATTGAATTGTCAAATGCCGGCGGAAGCGACACGGTTATGACATCTCTCATATCAGACAGTGCAGATATTGGTCTAATGGGACCAGAATCAGCGGTCTACGTGAGAAACAATGGCATGCAAAACGCTCCAATAATTTTTGCCCAACTTACTGCTTGTGATGGTTCCTTCTTGGTTGGAAGAACTGACGAAAAGGAAACTTTCTTGTGGGAAAATCTTAAAGGAAAGCATATTATTGCAGGGCGTAAAGGTGGAATGCCTGCTATGACCTTGCAATATATTCTTGAAAAACATGGATTAAAGCCCGGCGCTGAACTCAACGAAAATTGTGACACAATTATGGACACATCTATTGCATTTAACTTGACTGCCTCGTCATTTATTGCTGGAACTGGCGACTATTGCACAATTTTTGACCCAACAGCAAGTCAATGTGAAATTGATGGAACAGGACATATTGTTGCTGCCCTTGGAGATGAAGTAAGCGATATTCCATACACTTGCTTTGTTGCCACAAACGATTATCTCAAAAATAATTCAGACAAACTTGACAAATTTATGCATGCATTGAAAAAAGGATACAATTATCTTTGTGATGCCACTGACACACAAATTGTCAATTCATTGAAAAAATCTTTTATAGGAACAAGCGATGAATTAATCCTTGCATCTGTAAAAAATTATATCAGAATTGGTGCCTATGCTTCAAGTTTTGTCTTGAAGGAAAGTTCTTGGAACAACATGCTTGACATCATTGATAACGCAGGAGAACTTAAAAATAGAGTCTCTTGGGAAAGCGCAGTGAACACAAGTTTTGCCTCAAAAGTTGAAATTTAATGCCTATTGTTGAAATAAAAAATTTAAATTTGATTTATCAAAGTTTGAAATCTGAGACACAAGCATTATGTGACATCAATCTTGACATTAAAAAAAATGAATTTGTTTCGATTGTTGGTCCTTCTGGTTGTGGCAAAACAACAATATTATCAATTTTGTCAGGACTTTTATCACCGACTAGCGGAACTGTTTTGGTTCAAGGGAAAACCCCTTCAACAAAAAACAATTCATGTGGATATATGTTCCAAAAAGATAACCTACTCCCATGGCGAACGATTGAAAGCAATTTATATTTTGGATTGGAACTGAAACATGTTAAAACGAAAGAAAGAAAAAAGTATGCAATATCACTTGCAGAAAAATATGGAATTGGTGAGTTTTTAAAAAAGCATCCAAGTGAGTTAAGTGGCGGAATGCGACAACGCGTTTCACTCATTAGAACGCTTGCTTTAAAACCAGACATTTTGCTTCTTGATGAACCTTTTAGCGCTCTAGACTATCAAACAAGACTAGAACTTTGTGACCACGTTTATGAAATCATAAAAAAAGAACAAAAGACTGCAATTTTGGTCACACACGACATTCAAGAAGCAATCAGCATGAGTGATAGAATTATTGTTCTTACTTCTCGACCTGGAACAATAAAAAATATTCACAAAACCAATTTCGACAAAAATTTGACACCTTTTGAAAGAAGACAAGACGAAAAAGCAAAAAAATTGTTTGACGTCATATGGAAGGAAATTAAAAATGAAAATTAAATTTTCAAAAGCACATAAGGACTATATAAAAAAATACTGTGGATACAAAATTTTTGTTTTGTTTTCTCAAATCATAATCCTTGTTGCATTTATTCTACTTTGGGAACTTCTTTCAAAATATGAAATAATTAGTTCTTTCTTCTTTTCAAGTCCTTCAAAAATTTTGAAAACAATCAAAGAAATGTTCATCTCTGGCGAATTGCTGTATCACTCAAAAATCACTTTAAACGAGACGTTGATTGGATTTTTGATTGCAACAGGAGTTGGATTTCTGATTGCTTTCATCTTATGGTGCTTTGCTTATCTTAGACGAGTTTTTGAACCTTTCTTGGTCGTTTTAAACTCACTTCCAAAAATTGCGCTCGGACCAATAATAATTATATGGTTTGGTGCAGGAAGCAAAGCAATAATATTTATGTGTATCTTGATTGTCATTATTGTGACAATTATGAATATACTAAATTCATTTATAAGTTGTGACAATCAACTTATATCAGTTGCAAAATCTATGGGTGCAAATAAACTTCAAATATTCTTTAAACTCGTCCTTCCAAACTCTTTAAAAGACATTATTGCAACGTTAAAAATTAATGTTGGATTGAGTTGGATAGGTGCTATCATGGGCGAATATTTGGTTTCAAAAGCAGGACTCGGATATCTGTTGATTTACGGTGGTCAAGTGTTTAACCTTAATCTCGTGTTGACATCAACAGTTGTGCTATGTGTGCTTGCATCATTTATGTATTTTGCCGTAGCGTTATTTGAAAAAATTATCGTAAAAATTTATCAATAAAGAAAAATACGACCGCTTTGGTCGTATTTTAAATTTTAAAAGAAAATTTTTATTTTATGTAAAAGACAATTATTTCTTCAATTTTCTTAGGAAAGGTGGAATATCGTCTTCATCTAAAACAGGTTTTGAATTTGCAATTGAAATGTCTTCAACTTGTTCATTTTGCTCTTCACTTTCTTGCTCTTCGATTGTTCGCTCGTTTTGAGTTTGATTTAAAGCTTCAATTTCATCTTCTCCCAACAATTCTTCTTGGATTGCTGGTTCTTGCCCGTTGTCTTGTGCTAAAAATGTTTTCAAATCAACCCTATTATCTTTAAATTCTGGGGTTGTTTCAACCGGCTTTTGTTCTTCCTTTTCAAATCCAGTTGCAATGATTGTGACAACAACTTCTCCAGGTGTGTTATTATTGAAATTAGCACCAAAAATAACATTACAATTAGGGTCAGCAACATCTCTAACCAAATCCGCTGCTTCATAGACCTCTGACACTGTTAAATCGTCACCACCCGCAATATTAATCAAAATTCCAGTTGCACCCTCAATGCTTGTTTCAAGCAACTGACTTGTGACTGCTTGACGCACTGCTTCAATTGTCTTGTTGGCGCCTCTTCCACGACCAATGCCCATATGTGCAATGCCCTTGTTTCTCATGATTGTTGCAACATCGGCAAAGTCAAGGTTGATTGAACCAGCAACAGAAATAACATCGCTGACACCTTGGATTGCTTGTCTTAAAACATCGTCTGCATATCTAAATGCATCAACAAAAGCAACATCTTTTTTAAACATAGTGTATAATTTATCATTTGGGATAACGACCAAAGAATCCACGTTCTTTTTTAATTCTGCCATGCCCTGTTCTGCGTTTTGTGCACGTTTTGGTCCTTCAAATCTGAAAGGTTTTGTCACAACACCAACAGTCAAAATTCCCATTTCGTGAGCGTATTTTGCAATTACAGGTGCTGCCCCGTTTCCAGTTCCACCGCCAAGGCCTGCTGTTACGAAAACAAGGTCAGTTCCTTGAAGCATTTCTTTCAATTCTTGTTCACTCTCTTCTGCTGCCGCTTTGCCAATGTCAGAATTTGAACCCGCACCAAGACCTTTTGTCAAATTTGTTCCAATTTGTATTATTCTGTCTGCATTTGACATCATAAGGTCTTGTTTATCTGTGTTAACTGCAACAAAATAAACACCACCAACACCCGCTGCAATCATTCGGTTTACTGCATTGTTTCCAGCGCCACCGACTCCAACAACTTTAATATTGCACACATTATTTGTCATTTCCATAAGAATTTTCTCCCTAAATAACCATTTCAGCAAACGATGCCAAGCCCGTTTTTGATGTTTGATATTTATCAAAAGAGTTGTCAAACGGAACTTTAAACTCTTTTGTTTTATGACCAGTCACTTCTTCAAAAATCATTTTTGCACCTTTGTAGTTTGCGACTCCATCACCAGTTATGTACAGTTCAAGGTTGTTAAACATAGTGTCAATTGACAAAATGTTTTTAACAACTTTTGCAATAAGTTCAATCCTGCTTTTTATAATTTGATTTGTCATGTTTATCGGCGCTTTAATTTGGTCGCCTGAAACACACAATTCATAATTGTTATTTTTTGCACTTTCAACTGTTAAAACAGCCTTGCGCTTAATCAACTCTGCTTGTTTAAATGTCAATCCAAGAATTTGCATAATGTCTGATGAAATGTGACCTCCACCCATTGAAAACGAACTAAGCAAAGCCAGACCTTCACCCTTTATCACAAACACATTGGTAGAAATATGACCGCAATCGACCAAAATTATTGGTCTAGTTGCATTTTCTTGTTTTTGACACATTATCGCTTGAGCCAAAGGAGTTGAAACAAACTCCACTTTTTGAATTCCTAAACTCGTTAAGCAATCTTGAATGATTTTAACAAAAGATTTTTTCACCAAAATATAACTTACGTCCAAAACAACAGATGAAGATTTTTTATTAACCGGAGAAACACACTTTTCGTTTCCGTCCAAAGTGCACTGCATTGTGCTACAATGAATTGGAACATACTCCAAACTGTCACCAAAATTTGCATTGTCTTCAAATATTTTTGCCAAGTCTTGGTCTGTAAATTTATGTAGTTCAACAAATTTTCTTGAAATTCTTTTGCACACACAAACCGAAAAATCTCCAGGGACTCCGACAATTATCTCTTTTATTGTTCTCTTCAATTTTGAACATAGAGAATCAATCAATTTTGACAATTCTTGCGTCAACTTGTCAGGAGACAAAAATTCGCCGTCCATAAATCCATCATATAAAACATCTTCGCTTGCAATTATTTGAGCATTTTTTTTGAGCTTAATAGTGGAAAATAATCTCAAACTTGAAGAGCCAATGTCTAAAATGTATTTCAATTTTTGCAAATTCAACCCCCGCATAATTAATCGACTAAAATAATTATACGAAATCTTTGATTTCTAGTCAATCGTTTTAATAATTTATTGCCATAAATTTTAAATTTTTTATTAACTACACATTATATTGTGTTGTATGTTGGCATAAATACACTATTTACATGATTTAAAAATAAAAAAAGACAAAAATTTTTAATGTTTTGTCCAATTTTATATTGTGTTATTCGACGTCAATGTGCCCAAAATATTCCGTTCCATCTGCTTTGAGTTTAATCTGAAAAGTGCCACTAGTTTTGTCAAATTCACCACTATTTAGCGCTGACACACACATGTTTAATTTTCTGGTTAAATCGATTTCAGGTTTTGCGATGTCGAAACTTGCTCCATAGCCAGAAGATGATTTTGTCGTGATAATCAATCTATTATATCTCTCAGACAATGTTATTCCGTCATCTTTTATTTCTATCTTCTCCACCATTGATAAAATTTGTTCTCTTGATTCTTGTTTCGTTGGTGCATCTGTCATGGTTTTGTATGCAGATACATAAAAGGAAGAAACAATTTGTTGAATAGACTTATTTCCTACAAATGAATATAGTTCAGTGTTTTCAGAAATGTTTAAAATTGAATTTGAAATTTCAATGTAAGTTTGAGATAATGTGTCTGAAATTTCAAGAACTTTTAATTCTTCGTCCATCACAAAGAATTTTGTTTCTCCTTGGATTTCCACACTTGAATAATATGTTTTAATCCTGTTCTCAACCACAATTTCAACAGAAATTGGACTGATTGTTCTAATTTGTACAACTTTTATTTCAGGCAATTTGTTTTCAATGTTTTGCGTTATTTTATCCTTATTTATTGAAAGAGTAAATTGACCTTTTTTCAATCCAGAGGCAGATAACACTTCTTCTGATGAAATTGCAACACTTTCTTCTCCAACTTGTGTGACTAATCTTTTTCTTACACGAAATATTGTGCAAAATGAAATTATCATTAAAAGCACAACACCTAAAACTATTGAAGTTATTATAATTTTTCTTTTGTTCATATTCTCTTTATATCCGCTCCAAGTGACGAAAAAATTGTTTCAATTGATTCATATCCGCGGTCAATAAATTCCACACCTTTGATTTTTGTTTCACCTTCTGCAAACAAACCCGCCAAGACAAGACTCGCTCCTCCACGCAAATCCTTCGCTTGAACTTCATTCCCAATGAGTTTCGAAGAATTAATTTTTACAGCGTGACTTGAAATTTGTTGTATTTTTGCGTGTAATTTTTCAAGTTGTTTTGTCACCAAAAAACGATTTTCAAAAACGTTTTCAACAATTGTTGTCTCTCCGATTGCAACACAACTTAAAACCAAAATCATAGACTGCAAGTCGGTTGGAAATTCAGGATAAAATCCGGTTTCAATTTGACCACATGACATAAGATTTTTGTCACTTTGTATTTTTATTATATCACAACACGAACTAATTTGACAACCAAATGAAGTGAGAATTTCAATCAGCTTTTCATTTTCATAACTACAAGCATTTTCAATTTCCACTTCTCCGCCACAACCTGCAACTGCGGTCATAATTGTTCCAGCCACAATTCGGTCATACATAGGTTTGTATGTTGTTCCTTTTAGATTTTCAACGCCATGTATAACGATTTTTTTTGTTCCTGCACCATATATTTTCGCGCCCATTTTGTTTAAAAACGAGCAAAGGTCAACAACTTCTGGTTCTCTTGCAACGTTTTTTAGAGTTGTTTTACCTTTTTGAGTGCAAGCAAACATAACCAAGTTTTCTGTTGCCCCAACGCTTGGAATTTTTAATTTTACCGTTCCAGAATGTGAATTTAAAGCGTTGAAAAAAATTTTGTCTCCCAAACTGGTCATTTTAACACCAAGAGTTTTTAATCCTTTTAAATGAATATCAATTGGTCTTTCTCCAATTTTACACCCACCTGGCATGCTTATACTTGCACACTTAAATCTGGCTAGCAATGGTCCAAGCAAAAAAATCGATGAGCGCATGCTTTTTGAAAGTTTTTCACTTATTTCATGGAAACTTGCCTTTTGGGGGTTGATTTTTGTGATATTTCCCTCTTGTTTAATTTCAACTCCAAGACCAAGCAGTATCTTTTTCATGTTGTTGATATCTGAAAGATTTGGAAGGTCAAAAAGTGAGATTTCATCACAAGCAAGCAAACAAGCACTGAGAATTGGAAGACTTGCGTTTTTTGACACTTGATTTTTTATTTTCCCCAATAAGGGTTTTCCGCCATTAATTATAATTTTACTCTTCATAACTATATTTATGAAGATTAATCAATTTCTGATTTTATCTGAACTTAATTTTATACTTCAATATCCACACACTGGCTATTGCGGAAATAAAAACAACAAGCAATGTGTCCCTAAGATGACAAACAGCAACGGAAATTATCTGGGCGTTATGACACCTATAAATATTTGTAAATGTCAAACATATTAACAAACATTAAATTTGGATTAATCTAATAAAAAATTTATTTAACTAATGTTATAATTAACACATAAAATCGCATTTTTAAATTGAAAAATGAAATTAGTATTGATTTTTTACTATCAATGTATTAATATATGAATATGCAAAATATTATCTATGTTGAAAATGAAAAAATAAACAGTGTGTTGCAAAAGTATATGACAAAAATTCTCAAAAAAGAGATAAAACCAAATTTTAAGGGTTCTTACTCTTATTGTTATGAATGTGGAAATTTTGTAATCCTACGTTCAATTAGTAGCACAAATAGTGAAAAACAAAACACAAACTTCTACGATTTAAAGAGTACTATCAACAAATTGAAATCTGAGTACAATGTTAACACACCCACCTTGTTTGCCGAATTTACTGTAAATAATCAACAGTTTGTAATTCAAGAACGTGTAAAAGGTCAAAATTTGAGTATATATTATCCCCACACAGCCAAAGCGCTTGCATACGAAAGTTATGTGTGCGACGAAAGTGCCACAGAAAAAGTACGCAAACAGGCAGAAACTATTTTACCATACGAAGAAAAATTTATCGGAAAATTTTTGTTTAACTACAACAACAATATTCTAGGACAATTAGTGGAATCAAAACAAAGAATGTTTGACAAATATGTGAGAGATTTCGTTTTACTAACAAAAAATGGTGTTCAAATTGATTTTTATAGGTCTGAAAATTTTATTTTCAGCAAAAAACAGGGAATATCTTTTATTGACCTATCTTTTAATGGAAAAAACAACCTAAAAAACAACGCTACTATTGTAAATGAAATATTGTGGCCATTCAAAGATTTTTTGAATTTTACACAATTTATGGATATAAAACAAATTGAGACATTGGAAAATAAATTAAAAAAAATACGCAAAAAATTATATACTGCCATTTACAATAATCACCTGATTTCAAGAGAACAATATGAACAAGTATGTAAAAAACGAGAAAAGAAATCAGAAAATGGATATGAACTTTAATTTATAAAATACCAGTAAAATATTTACTTTATAATCCAAATAAAAAAACGCATACGATTTCGCATGCATTTTTTATTTGCTTATAACTATTTTTACTCGTTTTAATATAGCAAAACTTTTCCCTACTTTCCCTATCTACATTCAACACCACGCCAATTGCACTCATAAAGACAAGGAAACTTGTGGAGCCTGCCGATATGAACGGAAGTGGAAGTCCTGTTGATGGAATTGAATCTCTTAACATTAATTGTTGTATTATAGAATTATTGATTTATTTTTTCATCCTCACTCTTTTCGCATTGGATCAAATCGCATTCATAAGCAAGAAAATTAAACATTCTCATAAATAATGACTCAACTTTTGGAACTCTACTACCGCTGTTGCAAAAACAAATTACACAACCTCTATGTGGTAAACTCCAACTTTGCTCATTTTCATTTTTAATAAATTCAATTATAAAAGCATCTCTTATTTTTTTTATATTTAAAATATTTGCCTCATCTTCATGCCAATCTTCGCTTATAAAAGTAATTGTGTTATCTTTTAATATAGGACGATATTTATCATCATTTTTCTTAACTGCATTAAATAGCTGTTCAAATACACTAAAAGTAATTTTGTCATCTTTATCTATTTCAAAAACTCGATTTTCTTTATGATTTTCTGGTATCCAATATAAATCTAAATTGCCACCAACGGTCATAATAAATGACTTACCATTTTTATCGGAAATTTTCAAATCATAATATCCTTTATCATCCCTTGTCTGTTTTGTTATCATTATTTTCTCCTATGTAAATATTATCACAATCTCAATAATTTGTAAATACTATTAAAACAAAAAATGCACACGACATGCATGCACTTTGTATACATTAAATTTTACTATTACTGCTCTGCCTATCCACATTCAAAACTATTCCAATCGCACTCATAAAGACTAATAACGAAGTTGAGCCGGAGGATATAAATGGAAGCGGAAGTCCTGTTGGTGGAATTGAACCGGTCACGACTGCAATGTTTAACAAAACTTGAATGCTTATGATTGCACCGATTCCAAAGCACGTAAATGCTGAAAATTTGTTGTTTGCCCTGATTCCAATTCTAAAAATAGAAATTATCAGCAACAAAAACACCAAGCACAAACACAAGCAACCCACAAACCCTAATTCTTCTGCAATGATTGAAAATATGAAATCTGATTCGCTGAATGGCAAAAACAATTCTGCTTGTCTACTATTGAATAGACCCACGCCCCACACTCCACCACTTCCGATGGCATAAAGTGACTGAATAAGTTGATATCCTTCATCGAGCGGATTTTCCCAAGGATTTATGAAAGCAACAATTCTGCTAAGTCGATATGGTTCCACCAAAATTAAAACGACAACCAATGCGAGCGCAGGAATTGACAACAATCCAAAAACTTTAAGTCTCAATCCGCCAACAAACATCATAAATATGAGCGTCAGTGCAACACAAATTGTGATTGACATGTTAGGTTCAAGCATTATAAGAACGCAATAAATTCCGCCCATTAACAATGTTATTACAACATTTTGCCATTTTTCAAGTTTGTCTCCATTTGATAAAAATCCTGCCAAAAAAATCACCAAACAGAATTTTGCTATTTCGCTTGGTTGGATTGTAAAACTTCCAATTCCTATCCATCTTGTCGCGCCATAACTTGTTTTGCCTAGTCCCGGAATGAATACAAGCAAAAGCATAACTAGTCCAACTATGTAAAAAATCCAATAAAACTTCTTAAAAAGTTTATGGTTAATAAATGAAAAAACAATCATTCCAATCAGTCCTAAGCAAACGCCAAGAATTTGTTTTTTTAAATAGAAAAAAGGTTGATTATATTGCACTGTGGCTGAATATTTGCTGGCAGAATAGACCATAACACAGCCAAATATAGCCAACATGAGTGTGCAAATGGTGATTATTATGCTATCTTTTCGCTGTTTGAGTTTCATATTCCATCACCTTTTTGTCAAACGCCTTTCCACGCTCAATATAGTTAGAAAATTCGTCATAACTTGCACTTGCTGGTGACAAAAGAACTGAGTCGTTTTTCTTTGCAACTCTCACCGCTTGGTCAAACGCATGATTTAAATTGTCACACTTCGTCAATTTGAATTTATCATTATTTGCCATTTCTAAATCGTTTGCAATTTCACCAAATGCAAAAATATGTTTGACTCGTTTTGTCATTTTTTCAAATAATTGTTCGTAGTCAAGTCCTTTTTTCGAACCTCCCAGCAACAAAATTATTGCGCCCTTAACCGTCTCAACACTCGCCAAAGTTGAAGCAATATTTGTTGATTTGCTGTCATTATAAAAATTGATTTCATTTATTCTTTTTGTCAATTCAATTCTATATTTGTCTGGTGTAAATTCAATAATTGCTTGTCTAATTTTCGGAATTGACACCTTTTTAATAATCGCAAAACATATTGCACACATCACATTGTAAACATTGTGCTTTCCTTTTAAATTCATTTCATTTAAATTTACAATTTTGGTTGAATGATAAAAAATTGCCCCATTTTTTAAGTAAACATCAGCAAGTCGTTTTTGCGAATATGTAAGTGTTAAACTGGATTTTTGTGGTGAAATTTTGTTGTCTAAATTTATAACGGCATAGTCATCAGGTTTTAAATTTGCAAATATGTTTAATTTTGTTTCTGTGTATTCTTCAAGCGTCTTATGCCTAATCAAATGGTCAGGTTCAATATTTAAAATCGTTGAGATAAAAGGTGAAAATTCTTTTGCGTTTTCAAGCATAAAACTGCTAACTTCCACAACTTTTGTGTGACGCGGTTTCTCTAACACTGCTCGAGAAAGCGGATAACCAATGTTCCCACAAGCAATTGCCTTTTTCTTTTTGTTTAACATCATTGTTGTCAACTCCACTGTGGTGGTCTTTCCGTTTGTCCCAGTTATTGCAAGCAAATTTTTGTGACGAACAAACAAACTGGCAAATTCAATTTCGCTCATAATTTTTATGTTCATAGCCTTTGCTTTCTCAACCCAAATGTTGGTTTTGGGAATTGATGGAGACAAAACAATAAAATCAAAACGGCAAATTAAATCTGTATTTAATTCGTTGATAATGTAAGTATTTGGAATTGCTGTTTTTTTCTTTTTTTCATCATCAAATAAAAACACATTCGCCTTTTTCTTTATTAAAAGTTTTGCCACCCACTCACCTGAAATGCTCAACCCATAAACTAAAACATTTTTGTTTTTTAAATTCATAAAACACCTTAATTAATTTTATTATTGGTTTCAAAAAATATTACAGCAGATAGAATATAATTGAGATTACGCCCACAATTAACGTGGTTGTGGCATATATTTGAACGACTTTTGCCTCACTCAAACCACATCGTGTTAAGTGATGATGAAATGGCGCCATTTTGAAAATTCTTTTTTTTGTTGCTTTAAAATATGCGACCTGCATAATTACTGAAATGGTGCTAAACATGAAACATATTGCTAGAATTGGCAACATAAATTCAAGTCCAACAACGCACGAACTTGCTCCAATGTAGCCACCCAAACATAGAGAACCGACATCTCCCATAAAAATACATGCTTTGTTTGTGTTGAAAAGCAAAAATGCCAAAACTGAGCCCGCAAACAACATGTTTAAAATGTTGATATCACGGAATTTATTGATTATTTCACCTGTCTCACCAGATAGATACAATGCTTGTCCAATAATGCATGTGATAATTGTGAATATAATAAAATAAACAAAACTCACACTTCCTGCGAGTCCATCTAATCCATCTGTCAAATTAACACTATTCGATGTGGCAATCAAAACAAGCACAACAAGTGGAATTACTCCCCACCCAATTTTAATCATTTTGAAAGAAAATGGAAGAAAAATCTGCCCTTTAATGCCAGAAAAGAAATATATGAAAACTGCAAAAATTATGGACAGTCCAAGTTGTCCAATGATTTTTTGATATGGTCTAAGTCCTAAATTTTGTTTGTATTTTATCTTTATATGGTCGTCCATAAAACCAAGCACGCCAAAAAAGATTGCCACCAGCAAGCACACAAACCAAGACACATCAAAACGCAAGAAAACAAACACAAGAATTAGTGTTGATATGATAAAAACTACCCCACCCATGGTAAGTGTTCCATTTTTTTCTTTATGCTCTTCAACATAGTTTAAAACAGTTTGACTTGCTTTCTTTTTTTTGAAAATTTGAATTATAAGCGGCATTAAAACAAGACTCAACACAAAAGATGAAAACAAAGCAATTAAATTTAAAATCATGCTTTCATTTCTTCTTTTGGCTTGAATTTAAAATAGTTATCGACAACATCATAATCACTAAAATTATATCTTATGCCTTTTATCTCTTGATATTGTTCATTCCCTTTGCCGAGAATTGCAACAATGTCATCTTTCTTTGCAATGGTGAGAGCATATTCAATTGCTGATCGCCTGTCTGTGATTTTTATAACTTTGCTATCATCTCTCACATTTTGCAAAATATCATCAATGATTAATTCTGGATTTTCACTTCTTGGATTATCGCTAGTCACGATTACTGTGTCACTCAAACTTGTGGCAATTTTGCCCATTTCTGGTCGCTTCGTTTTATCCCTGTCTCCACCGCAACCGAAAACTGTTATAATGTGCCCAGTTGCAAATTTTTTGATTGTTGTCAAAACATTTTTAATTCCGTCTGGCGTGTGAGCAAAGTCAACGATAACATGATAATCTGTTTCTGTTTTTAAAACATTAAATCGACCAGGAACCACTATTTCATTATTTTTTAATACATTTATACAATCTTTTAAATCAAAACCTAATTTGTATAGAACTGAAAGTGCAAGCATAATATTTGAAATATTGTAGTCCCCTACCAAATTTGTTGAACACGAGTATTCCTTTTCATTAAGTTTAAGTTTAAAATGTGTTCCTTTAACTGTTTGTTTGCAAGACAGCAATTCCATTTGTCCGTCTTTTCCAAAAGTTGATATTTCAATATTTGAGTTCTTTATGATATCCTTTGCATATTTACTTTCCATATTTACCACTCCAGATTTGGCGTGTCGAGAAGAAAATAAACTTGCTTTGCATTTCGCGTAGTTATCTAATGTTAAGAAAAAGTCCAAATGGTCTTGAGTGATATTAGATAAACCAACAACGTTGAAAAACATGTCATCAATTTTGTTTAGTGCAATGGCATGCGCGCTAACTTCCATAACACAATATTCGCAACCATTATTTTCCATATCTAAAATTAATTTATGAAGGTCTATTGGGTCTGGAGTTGTGAGTTTTGATGGCAACAATAAATTATTTATATATACACCCTCAGTTCCAATTAAACCCACTTTTTTGCCTAATTTCATAAGCATTTCACGAATTAAAAATGTTGTTGTTGTTTTCCCGTTTGTTCCTGTTATGCCAATAAATTTCATTTTTGACTTATATGTGCCATAAAACACTGAACTTATAAACGACATGGCAACTCTACTGTCTTCAACGAGAATTTGTGTGATATTTGTGGGAAGATATCTTTCAACAATCAAACATACACAACCATTTTCTATGCTTTCTTCAAAATGGTCATGTCCATCGTCTTTCATTCCTTTTATGCAAAAACACATTCCATTTTCAACTTTCTCTTTGCTTGAACATGTTAACGCATCTATTTCCAAATCTTTGTAGTTCTTTATGCCAATAAATTTTAGATTTGATATGATATCATAAAGTTTCATAATTCCCCCTATCTAAAAATGTATCACATTTGTTATGCTTAATCTCAACGATTCCAAAATAAGACAAAATATCTTAATTTACGATTAAATAGACAATTTCTCCGACATAAATTTTTGTTCCTTCTGGCGGAAATTGTTCTGCAACATACTCACCATCTGTGTCAAACACCACTCCCAAACCAAGTTTTTTCAAAATTGAGCATGCTTCTCCAATTGTCTTTCCAACAAGATATGGCATTTCAACTGTTGGCTGATTTTGAACTTGCGAAACATCATTTGGCGCAATTGACTTTATGTTAAACAAGTTTGAAAAAATTTGTTGTCCAATCGGTTTTGCAACCACTCCGCCATAATATGCACCATTGCTAGGTTCATCGACACAGACAATGACAACATATTTAGGATTTACACTAGGATATGTACCAATAAAACTTGAAATATACTTCCCAGTTGCAATTTTACCATTTTCATCATATTTTTGAGCAGTTCCAGTTTTCCCTCCAACGTCATAACCAGAAACAAATGTGTATTTCTCTTCACTATTTATGTTGTTAAACAGCATTTGGTTGATAGTTTCAATTGTACTTTGTTTTAAATTAACACTTTTATTTGTATTATTTGTTTGAAACAAAACTTTTCCATCAACTGAAACACTATCTAACAAATGTGGTGTTATTTTATTGCCTGTTGTTATCATTGAATAGACATTTGCCATTTGAAGTTGTGTGACTGCAACCGCATGACCAAAACCGATTCTTGCAAGGTCAACATTCTTTACTCTATCTTTATCCATTAAAATACCGCTTGATTCACTTGCAATGTCTACCCCTGTTTTTTCGCCAAGTCCAAACATTTTTAAATATTCATAATATTTTTCAACCCCAATTCTTAACGCCAATTGAACAAAAACACAGTTGCAACTGTTTTTAAATGCTTCAACCAATGTCTCGCTTCCATGACCTGCTGTCTTCCAGCATTTTATGATTTCTCCGTCAACTGAGCACCTGCCACCGCAATAAAAATGTTCATTAACGTTTGTCAATCCTTCATTAAGTGCTGCTGAAAGTGTAATTAATTTAAACGTACTTCCCGGTTCATATACGTCAACTACCGTGCTGTTTTTTGTCTGATACTGAAGAAGTTCAATATTATCTCGCGGAACATTATTTAAATCAAAATTTGGCACACAACTCATTGCCAATATGCCACCAGTTTGTGCGTCCAGCACTATTCCACTTGTTCCTTTTGCTTTGTGCTCTTGATATGCGACTTGCAAAGCAGATTCCAAAATTGACTGAATTTGAACATCAATTGTGGTCTTTAAATTTGCACCAGCAACACTTGGAATGTAATATCCAAGAGAATTTTCAATTTCTTTTCCTTGCGCATTTGTTTGTGTCAAACTTTTTCCGTCAATTCCTTTTAGATATTTGTCATAGTATAGTTCCAATCCTGCCTGACCAATGTTATCAATTGTGCAATAACCCAAAATTTGAGTCGCAAGCGATGAATATGGATAATATCTCTTAACATTTTGAGATAGATATACACCATCATATTTTGTTAAATTTTTTGCTGTTGTTTCTTCAACTTGCATTTTGATTAAAACTTCACTGAGTCCTGTGTTTTTTACTTTTGAGAGTGTTTTGTCAAATTCTAAGTTTAAACTTTCGCTTAAAGCGGTTGCAAGTTCTGTTGGATTTGTCACATTTCTCGCACGGACATAAACATCATATGTCGTAGTGGTTGTGGCCACGCTCACGCCGTTGCAATCTAAAATTTCTCCCCTTTTGCTAGACAATGGCAAAGTTCGCATCCATTGACTGGAAGCAAGCACTTGCAAATTTTTTCCTTTTATTATCTGTAAATAAAAAACTCGTCCAACAATTGCAGAAAATAATACAATTATTCCAACAAGAATTGCGACAATTCGTTTTTGAAGCGAATATAGATTATAAAATGTTTTAAATTTTCTCATGCATTATTTTATTGTTTTTATTTAAATTTTAGAAGAAATATAAAAAAAGCACTTTAAAGAAATTGTGTATCTATAAAAGTGCAAATTTATGATTATCAAATTAACTTGTTATTTTATCCAAATAAATTTTTAAAAAGTATTGTTAATTTATCAAAAAATGTCAATTCTTTTTTATCGTCGCTATAATCTCTTGGTTCGTTAAGTTGAATTTCAACAACTGGATTTGGGTCGGCTGGGTCTGTGTGAACTTGTTGAAGTTCTTTTAATTGTTGAGATTTTTCAGTTATTGTTGTTGTGTTTTTTGTGATTGTTTTGTTTGATACAATAAGATTTGCAACGTTAATTCCAACAAAAGCAAGCAACAAGCACAACACACTTGTGTAAACCACTGTGACAATTTTAAGTCTTTTTTTGATAAGATCTTTTTTTTCATCGACTTTTCTTGCAAATACTCTATCTTGCATTAAAGGTTTTTCAATCGTTTTTGCTTGAATTTGCTGAGTTTGTGCCGTTTTGACTTGTCTTTCAGTTCTCATCATCTCTTCAAGGCGTGGCAAATCTTCAAGTTTTTTTTCTTCAACTTGTTCGCTTGTTATTGTCTGCTTTTGCTCTGAATCAAGTCTCGTCTCGAGATTTTCCAAATCCATGTTTCTCCTTTATTTTTTCTCTGCCACTCTCAATTTTGCACTTCCCGCTCTTGAATTTGCCAACAATTCATTATCGTTTGGAACAATTGGGTGCTTTGTTATCAAAAGTATGTCCGCGTGATGATTGCAAACACATTTTGGAATTTTGGGTGGACAAATGCAATCTATTGCGTGCAATTTAAATGCTTGTTTAACAATTCTGTCTTCCAATGGGTGGAAGGTTATTATGCAAAGTCTACCACCTTTTTTTAATTTTTGCAACATTTTTTCGACAGCAATCGTCAAGTCGTTTAGTTCGTTATTTACTTCAATCCTTATTGCTTGAAACACTTTGTTGCAAAGAGCGGGTTTGTTTTGAAACTTTGGTGGATAACTAGAAACAACAATATCTCGCAATTCAAATGTCGTTTCAATTGGTTTTATGTCACGCTGTTTCACAATTTTTCTTGCGATTTGATTTGCGTTTTTTTCTTCGCCATACAAAAACATTATTTTCGCTAATTCTGATTCTGAATACTCATTTATAACCTTAAAAGCGTCTAGAGATTGAGTTTTATCCATACGCATGTCAAGACGTGCATCTCGCATAAAACTAAATCCTCGCTCGGCAGTGTCAATTTGATAACTGCTGACTCCAAGATCCGCCAAAATGCCGTCAACATGGTCTATATTTAATTCGCTTAAAACTTGGTCAATATCCAAAAAATTTCTGTTTACAAAAGTGATTTTGTCTAAATATTCACTTAATCTTTCTTTTGCAGCCCTCAATGCGTCAGTGTCTTTATCAAAGCAAATCAATTTTCCTGTTGATAGTCTCTTTACAATTTCGAGTGAATGACCACCTCCGCCAGTTGTGCAATCAACATACACTCCATCTGGGTGAATATTTAAGTTTTCGATGCTTTCTTCTTTTAAAACAGATATATGTTTAAATTCCATTTTTTCTCCCAATCAATCAATTTCAACAAGTTTGTTTTTCACTGCATCACAACTTGTCAAATAATATTTAACTCCATTTAATTCGTTATAAATCATATTTGGATTTACATAGCCGTGTAAATGTCCAAAAACAACTTTATACACGCCATATTCTTCAATTTTTTTTGTAAATTCATTTAACTCAATTTTGTTGTTAAAAGGTGGATAATGTGTAATAAATATGATTTTTTCTTGATTTGTTTGCAATTTTTTTGCACTTTTAAGCGACATTTCAAGTCTTATCAATTCTCTTAGATAAATTTTTTGATTTTCATCGGTTGCTTGTTTTCCTTCTGGAATAAGCCAACCACGATTGCCACAAAAAATATAATCTCCAATTTTTATTGCGTCGTTTTGAAGTGCATAAGTTTTTTGGGGAAGAACCGCTCTAACTTTTGACAGACTGCTCCACCAATAGTCGTGATTTCCACGAATTAAAATTTTATATCCTTTGAGATTGTTAAAAATTTGGAAATCCTGTTTAACTTCATCTAATTTCATTGCCCAAGAAAAATCTCCAGCGAGAATAACAACGTCGTCATCAGCAACTTTTTCATTCCAATCAGCGAAAATTTTATCCAAATGTCCGTGCCAAACAGGGCCGAATATGTCCATCGGCTTTGTGTTGTTAATGTCAAGATGCAAATCGCTAATTGAATAAATTTTCATTTTTACTCCTATTTTTTGTTTTGTTTGATAAATTTGTTCAAATTACGATTTGTCATCGCAGACCATCGATTGCGTCGTGCAAATGATATGTCTTTGCAAATCGCTAATTGAATAAATTTTCATTTTTACTCCTATTTTTTGTTTTGTTTGATAAATTTGTTCAAATTACGATTTGTCATCGCAGACCATCGATTGCGTCGTGCAAATGATATGTCTTTGCAAATCGCTAATTGAATAAATTTTCATTTTTACTCCTAATTAAATAAATTTTCTTGTGCTCGCTGTTTTTTATTAAATTGGTTATTTTATATTTAATATTCTAACAAATCTTATTAAAATAGTCAATTGCTTATATTGTTTTAACAATTTTATTAACTGTTGAATAAGATATATTGTATCATTTTAGGAGGTTAGTAATGTCTTTTTACACAGACTCACGACCAGGTATTTTCCCAGGTCAAACAAACAATGTCATGAATGGACTTTGTGAAAGAATCTGCATTCAAACAACAAAAGTATTTGATGCATGCATGTTTCAATCTCACATTGAAAATTATTCTTTGACACTTACAGATTTTAATCCTGCAAACCCAACTGCACCTTTAACTTTTGTCAGTGGTTCATCTGTTGCAGGTCAAACGACTGTGTCAAATCTCGTAATAACACGATTTGATGACAGACCTAATTTTGCGCGCGTTCAAGCAACCGTGAATATCCCAGTCACAGTTACATATACAGATGCAAACAATGTTGCAGGAACTGCTTCAGGAACAATAAGCTTACAACAAGATGTCGTTTTATATGTTCCTCAACCTAGTTTAACTCCAATTGATGTAATTGCTTTCGGTTCTGCAGTTATAGCAAGTGGAACTTATAATGCAGAAACTGGCGGATTTATTATCGAAGCATGCGTGACAGGAATTTTGAAAGTTGTTGCTGTGGTTGATGTGCTTGTTCCAAGTTATGGCTATTGCCCAATTCCACCATGCACTCCATTCACCGCTGACGATATTTGCCCAGGAGTATTTGACCTTCCATTGTTCCCAACTGCTGTAAGTCCACAGTCGACGAATGCAAGATAAGGGAAGGGACTTGGCCTTTTCTTCATTCCCACGTCTAATCAACGTGGGAATTTTGTTTTTTGGCCAGTCCCTTCCCTTCTAAGAACGGGAAAACTCCCTTTTCCCTTTCTTCCTTTCCCTTTGTTTTGGTAGTTCTATCTCACTCTCGGCCTTTTCTTCATTCCCGCGTCTAATCAACGTGGGAATTTTGTTTTTTGGCCAGTCCCTTCCCTTCTAAGAACGGGAAAACTCCCTTTTCCCTTTCTTACTTTCCCTTTGTTTTGGTCTCTTATCTCACTCTTGGCCTTTTCTTCATTCCCACATCTAATCAACGTGGGAATTTTTTTTGTATATATATGGATAATTAAAAAATCACCACATGGTGACTTTTAGATTTTTGTTTTGAATTGCATTGCACCCATTTTGCTTGTTGGAATATATCCTGCTGGCGCTTTTATAACATCTGGAATTCGATTTATTATCGACGCACAGGTCATTTCAACAGTCTGTGGGCGATTGACTGTTATTGTTGTGTTTGGTTCACCTTCAATAGTCCATTCATTTTGGTCAAATTCGTCTTTTGCATACACTTTTCCAATGCATTCGGTTTCTAGGATTATTCCTTCTTTTGTTGTGGTCGTCACAACTGCACTCATTCCTGTTGCACGACCTTTTTTAATGGTCATGTCAAGAGTTGAAGAAAACATGTTCGATTTTGCAATTTGAGGAACACATTTTTGTGTTTGCGATTTAATTGTAAGTCCAAGGAAGTCACATAGCCAACCATTAACATTCCACATGTATGATGGCAAAAACTCTCCTTTTTCAATCAATTTTTTTCTAACAGAATCGCTAACATTATCCGCACTGGCAATTTTTTCATCAAAATCTTTAAGTGTTAAACCCGCTCCATGTGCATTTGCAAGCGCAATTCCATAATCTTCAACGTTATAACTTGACCTGCCTTTGATTTTTGTCACTTTTTGCGTTGTTGACAAAAGCCCTGCAATCAAACTGCCCCAACTGAAATCTTGATATCCGCTTCCTGTTATTGTGCAATTGTTTTCTTTTGCAAGTTTGTCAATTTCTTTTGTCAAATTTGGATTGCTGTTGATTGGATAAAATGCTTCTTCACAAGTCGTTATCGCATTTACACCGCATTTTGCACAAATTAACAAAACATCTTTGCAATCTGAAAGCAAACTCATTGTTGTCACAATTGCAATGTCTGGTTTGAGTTTTGTTAACTTTTCTTCAAGTTGATGCACATCAAAAATTTTTGCTCCAAGTTTTTTGCCTCCTAAAACAACACTAATGTCTTGTCCAATTATGTCCGGATTTATGTCAAATCCTGCCAAAATTTTTCCACCTTTTTCAAGTGCATATCTCATTGTGAAAAGACTCATCTTTCCACAACCTATTTGAACTATTTTTGTTTGTTTCATATTAACCCCTTTAATTTATTATATTTTTTATTACATTTTTTTATTTACCCAAATATAAATCAAGCAAATTACTTATTTTTTCCGCGCCATGCTTTTTGCTGGCGCTCGTTGGTATAATCATTTCCTTGTTAAATCTCACATCATTTGAAAGTTTTTCTATCATAATATTTTGACTACTTTTTGAGATTTTATCCGTTTTTGTTAAAACAATCACCGCACTAATTTCATTCTCGGCGAGATAATTTAACATGTGCTTATCTTGTTCGGTTGCACCCAAACGCGAATCAATCAGAACAAGAACAAGTTTCAACTTCTCATTGTCTGAAAAATAATCATTCATAACTTTATCCCACGCATTGGTTATGTTTTTGCTCGCTTTTGCAAAACCATATCCAGGCAAGTCAACCAAATAAAATTGATTGTTGACATTAAAATAATTCACCAAACGCGTTCTTCCTGGTGTGGAACTTGTTTTTGCCATTTTGCTGTTGTTTGTCAGCATATTAATCAAACTGCTCTTACCAACATTGCTCCTGCCAACAATTGCAACCTGTGGCAATTCATCATCTATGAATTCTTCCTTTTTGCTTGCACTTTTTATAAATTTTGTGTTTATTATTCTCATTTTGTTATTATATTAAAATTTGAAACGCAAAGTCAATTAATTAGTCCGTTTTATATTAAAATACAAAAAAGCAGTTGACTTTATCGAACATTTGTTCTATAATTATTTTATGATTATAAAGAAAGGAAGGGAAACAGAAGTCAAAACGCATCAAGAAAAAGTCATATTTCATGTGGACATGAATAATTTTTATGCTTCTGTTGAATGTCTTTTGAATCCAAGTTTAAAAAACTACGCAGTGGCAGTTGCTGGTGACCCAAACAAGCGAACCGGCATTATTCTTGCAAAAAATTATCTTGCAAAAGTTTTTGGTGTCAAAACTGGCGAAGTAATTTGGGAAGCAAAGAAAAAATGTCCATCTCTCATTTGCGTTGCTCCGCATCACGAACTATATGAAGAATACAGCAAAAAAGCGCATGAAATTTACTATAAATACACTGACATAATCGAACCATTTGGAATTGATGAATGTTGGCTTGATGTGACTGGAAGTTTAAATTTGTTCAACTCTTCTCCACTGGAACTAGCAAAAAAAATTCAACAAGATATATTTGATAATTTGGGTTTGTCTGTTTCAATTGGAATAAGTTTTGGCAAAACTCTGGCGAAACTTGGGAGTGACATGAAAAAACCTTTCGGTTTGACAGCGATAGACCACCAAAATCATATTGAAATTTTAAAAAAATTGAAAGTTGAAGATATGATTATGATTGGCAAACACACGGCAAAAAAATTGCACGAAATGAACATAAATAGTCTTTTTGATTTATATCAACAACCTGTTGCGTTTTTAAAAAAGAAATTCGGAGTTGTTGGAGAATATCTTCATGATGCCGTTTTAGGAAAAGACGATGAACTCATTGTTCCAAAAGATGAAGACACAAAGAGTGTTGGAAATGGCGCAACTGCAATTCACGACATGACAACAAAGGAAGAAATTGTTGATTTTCTTCACGACCTATCAGCAAAAGTTTCAAGAAGACTTAGAGCGCATGGATTTTCTGCAAAAACAATACATGTTGGAATAAAATATTCTGACTTGACGTGGAATTCCGCTCAAAGCACGAAATCAATATATTTTTGCAATGAACAAGATATTTTTAAGTTCGCTTTTGAAATCTTTTCTTCTCTTGCCGGAGATAAATTTCCACCGGTTCGCGCATTGAGAATTTCAACATCAAATCTGATAATGAAAAATGAAAACCAACAAGAAAATTTATTCTCAAACACAAAAAATGAAAATCTATGTATCGCAATTGACAATCTAAAAGAAAAATTTGGTGATAATATTATAACTTTTGCTAAAGATTTTCGTGAGTTTTAAAGATAATAAACAAATTTTGTTAAATTAATCTAATTCTGCATATCATAATTTTGTGAGAAAAGGTGCTTTTTTTATCATACTCAGCTCTTGTGTTTGTTTTATGCTGGCGTTTGTCGGCATCGTTGTTTCATTTTCGCATCCTTGTAAATATCAAAATGAAATAACAGAATCCGCTTCATCTCTAAACTTAGATTCAAGTTTAATTGCTAGCATAATAAATGTTGAAAGTTCATATAACCCTAACGCATTGTCAAATAAAAATGCAATAGGACTTATGCAAATAAAACTTTCAACTGCTGAATATATGAGCGAAATTTATTCACTTGAAAAACCCTCAGAGAGCAATTTATTTGAGCCCAAAACAAACATTTTATTCGGTTGTTTATACATTAAGTATTTGATAAATAAATTTGAAAATGTTAACACTGCATTAGCTGCTTACAACGCGGGAGAAACGCGCGTTAGAAGTTGGCTTTCAAGTGAACAATATTCAAAAGATGGCAAAACTATCGATGTAATTCCCTATGAAGAAACAAGAAATTATGTCAAAAAAGTTAACTCAAATCTTAAAATTTATTCAAGGATTTATCGTAAAAATTAATTCTTTTTTCTCTTGATTTTAATTAATTCCATTTTTCGTTTAAATAAAATACAAATGATTTTGATTAACATTAAAATTAAATAAATTCCGCTTATAATTCCACTAACTACATATAAATATTTTACAATAAACGCATATCCAACTCTTGATAACAGCATTGTTAACAAAATTGTGAATAGTAAAATAAATTTGGATTTTTTATCTACGTCTAAAATATTGTAAGCATTATACACACAAATTTCAAGTGTTGAAAAAAGTGCCAAAATCAAAATTGAAAAATAGATGTAATAAAACCACTTCCCACCAACCGCACTAAGTTCAAACATTGGCATATCAGTTGAGAAATTATTTGAACTCAAAACAAACAAATTTAACAAAATAACCACACAAATAGTCAGCGTGACAAAAACATTCCCTTTTGTCTTCAATTTTATTTCAAACACAACAGGGAGAGCAGTCACAAAGTTATTTACACCAAATAAGACACCATAATAAATAGACATAAGTCCACTATTTTTAACAACTTGAAAGTTTACATTTTGCGGTGTTATATTCAAAAAGGAATTGATAACAATAACAAGCAACATAATTGGAATAATTAAATTTGAAACAATTTTAATTTTTTCAATTCCACCAAGAAGAATAATAAATGTTAAAATCCCAAGAATTAACGAAGGAATCATGTATCCAACATTAAAAAATTTTTTAAATAAATAATCCGCACCAGCAAACATTCCTGACGCGGTTATTAAAAAATTTAAAAGCAAAAATATTTTTGTTGTTGAACAAAATTTGCCAAATATTTTTTTATTAAATTCATCATAATTATTTGTCTGAATTTTGTTTGAAAAATACTGAATTATAAAAAACAAAACAACATATAACAGCCCAAAAGATAAAAGACCCAAAAAAGAAGATTGTCCAAATTGGAAAAAGAAGACATAAATCTCTTTGCCAGATGCAAATCCAACGCCAATTATTGCCCCCAACATTAAAAAATAGTCCACAACAGTGGACCATATTTTATTTCCACTTTTCATACTTAATTGTATGAGAAGTGATGAAATTTAATGATTATTTGTCTGAATACATGATAATTCTTCCGCAATGTTCACAAGTAAGCATCTTTTTGTCTTTAAGTTTTTCAATAAAGTTCAAACTAAGTTCAACTTTGCAACCGCCACAAAAATTGTCTTCTAGGTTAACGAACACAGGGAAAATTCCTTTCTCTTTCATTTCTTTGTATTTTGCATATTTATCTGCGTCTTTTACTTTTGGTTCAAGTTCTTTGATTTTTTCTTCAATTTCTGCAATTTTTGGTGCAACTTCTTGTCTTTTTTCTTCAATCTTCGCTTTGATTGAATTTGCCCTGATTTTTGCGTCTGTTAATCTTGAAGAGAGTTCTGCACTCTTTCTAACAACTTCTTCAGCGCGTCTAACCAAATCTTCAATACGCCTGTTTTCTTCGCTCAACTCGCCTGCCATTGAGTTGGCGTCAGACAAAATATTCCCCGCTTCTTCCAGCGAGAGTTCAATTTTGCCTCTCTTTTTTACAATATCACTTTCACCTTTAATTTTTGAAAATTTGTTCAAAGCGATTTCATAATTTTTGATTATTTCGCTAGCTTGTCTTTCAAGTTGTTCAAATCTTGATTTTCCCTCTTGAAGAGCGAGTTTATACTTTTTAAAATCTACGCTCGCTGGGCATTTGTCCACTTCTCGTTTATACGCCCTGATTTGTCTATCTAATTTTTGAATTTCTAATATTGTTTTCATTAATTTTTCCCTTTTTGTCCTTCATCGTCGTCATCTAAATCGTCTCTTAATTTCTTTAATTTAGATGGGTGTCTTAATTTTCTTAATGCTTTTGCTTCAATTTGACGGATACGTTCACGCGTGACAGAAAACTCACGGCCAACCTCTTCCAATGTTCTTGGGTGCGAATCATCGAGACCATAACGCAAGCGAATAACCTTTTGTTCCCTTGGAGTCAACGATTCCAACACACTCATGAGTTGCTCTTTTAACATATTTTGCATTGCAATATCTTGAGGAGACAAAGCGCTTTCGTCAGGAATTAAATCACCGATTTTGCTGTCTTCTTCATGCCCCATTTTACTTTCAAGAGATATTGGGTCTTGACTTATTCTTTGAATTTCAACAACCTTGTCAACTGTTGTTCCCATTTTTTCAGCTATCTCTTCAATTGTTGGGTCTCTTCCAAGTTCTTGCAAAAGTGCTCTAACCGCTTTGCCATGTTTTAAAATTGTTTCAACCATGTGGACAGGAACACGCATTAATCTCGCTTGGTCTGAGATTGCTCTTGTGATTGATTGTCTTATCCACCATGTTCCATATGTGGAAAATTTGTATCCTTTTGTGTAATCAAATTTTTCAACTGCTTTCATAAGTCCGGTGTTCCCTTCTTGAATTAAATCAAGAAACGGCATATTGTGTTTGTTTTGATATCTTTTTGCGATGCTCACAACCAGCCTTAAATTTGATTCAATGAGTTTGTTTCTTGCATATTCGCTATGTTCTTCAATGTATTGGCGTGAGAGTTCAATTTCTTCTTCTGGAGTCAAAAGTGGAATACTTCCAATCTCTTTTAAATACATCTTTACAGGGTCGTTAACATTAATTTGACTGATTATGTCTTCAAATTCTTTATCGTCAATTGGAACATCACTTACAGTGTCTGTTATGGTTATTCCATTTGAACTTAAATACTCTTTAATTTGATTTATTTCGTTGATGTCAATTTCTTCATATTTGTTTATAAGTTTACTACACAAACTATCTTCAGTTATTGACCTTTGATGATTGTCCTTCAATTGTTGCAACAATTTTTTCTCAATTTCTTCAACATTAATCATTGTTCTTCTCCTCAAATTCTTTTGTTATTTCGTTTCTTACCCAATAAATCAGATAATCATTAAAATTTATTTTTGCGGTTTCGTCGTATTTTTCAAGAGCGGTCAACAAACCAATGTTTGCAACCTGAATCAAGTCTTGAATATCGACATCTTTATGTAAACTTTTGTATTCTAAGCACATGTACATTAAATCTTTAAGTTTTGACGATATTATCTTTTCTTTGATATTGTCATCTTTTGATTTTTTATACTCACTTATCAGTTTTTTTAATGTTGCTTGTCCAAGTTTTTTAACATTTTTTACATCTTTATAATAATCAACGATTAAATCAAGATTTAAGTCTTCAATATTTTCAGGTTTTGTTTGTTCAAACATCGACAGATAAAATTTTCTTATATCTTGAATTTTATAGCACCCATTGTTTGCTAATAATAAATATTCTTTATCAACATCATCAACTTTTAACCCTTTTAAAAACTTATAAAGGTTATCTGTTTTGTCAATTTGTATCACTTTTTCTCCTTGTTAATTTTTTCAGTTATTTCTTTCAGTTTTGACATATAATCATATCTTTGTTCGTCAGTTTGCGCTTTCAACATCAAAGATTTAATTTCATCTCTTTTCTTTTCGAGTTCATAAATTTTTACTCTTTTTATTGTTTCATTTAAATATGTATCAAAAACTTTGTCTTCTGGAAAAACATAATTGATAACTTTGTCAATCAATGAATTTGCTTTGATTTCAAAATTATCAAACAGAGTTGACACGTTATAATTCTTGTTTTCCTTTATCTTTTCTGATAAAAATCTATACAATTCACTTAATTCATCATTTGAAGTGAAAAGTCCTGAAATTTCGTCAACATCTTTAAGTTTTTTATAAAGCATGGAACTCAACAACATAATTTTACTTTCTCGAATATAATTGTCTCTAACCGTTTCTTGTTGGACTTCGTCCACTTCAACATGCTTTTCACGACTACTTTCTTGAACATTTAAACTTTTTCTCAAAGCGTCAATTGGAACTTTAACAATTTTTTGCACAACATTTAAATACACTTCTTGTTCTGCTGGTGTTGAGAATTTAGAAATATACTCCAATGCCTCGTTTATATATTTTGTTTTGTCCAAGTTTGAATCCAAATCATATTTTTTCGCACTATCTGTCAAAACAAAATCAACGCAATCCATTCCTGAATATAACTCATTCACAAAATTTTCCTTGCCAAATTTTTTTATGAATTCATCAGGGTCTTTTGCCCCTTTTAGCCTTACAACTTTAACATTCAAACCAACAGATTTCAGTATATCAATCGCTTTGTATGTGGCCATGTTGCCAGCGTTGTCACCATCTAAACACAAAATAACATTATCAACAAGTTGTTTAATTTTTCTTGCGTGTTGCGTTGTTAACGCCGTTCCCATACAACCTATTGTGTTTGTTATCCCCGCTTGATGACACATGATTACATCAATGTGCCCTTCAACAATGATGATTGTGTCAAGCATATGTTCTTTTTTTAGGTCTCTTACAAAATTATATCCAAACAAAATCTCTGATTTATTGAACACAATTGTTTGAGGAGTATTTTTATATTTTGCGTGTTGAGGATTGTCGTCCACACTTCTGCCGGAATAAGCGACAACATCACCAAATCCATTAAAAATTGGGAAAACCAGACGCGTTCCGTAAAAGTCATACAAATTGCCATCTTCACCCTTTCCAACAACACCGGCATTAATCATTTCAACAGGAGTATAACCTAATTCTGACAAATGCTTTGGCAAATCAAAATAATTCATTGAAGCGCCAATTTGAAACTTTTCAATCATTTCTTCATTTAGATTTCTTTTCTTCAAATATTTTGCTTGTAAACTGTCTGGATTATCTTTTAAATTTTTGTGATAAAAATCCGTTGTGTCTTTTAAAACAGAATAAATTCTATCTCGCTCATGCTTTCTTTTTCGCATTTCTTCATCATCTTGCGCTGATGGCATTTCCATTCCTGCATTCTTGCACAAAATCTCGCATGCCGAGCGGAAATCAATATTTTCCATTTTCATGACAAGCGAAATCACATTTCCGCTCTCACCGCAACCGAAACATTTATAAAACTGACCATCTTGTTTTATCGAAAAAGAAGGGGTTTTTTCACTATGAAATGGACAACATGCCCAGTAGTTATTTCCCCTACGATTCAAAGTTATATATTTGCTAGCGACATCAACAATGTCATTTTTTGCTTTCAATTCATCTAAAAACTCAGGTGACAACCCTCTGCTTGTCATTGGTACTTCTCCATTAATGTCTTAATACAACGCAAAAAATTATTTTCCTTAATTTTTATAATATTTTTTAATTAGATTGCTTTCCCTTGACAAGCTTTAATTGCGGCATTAATGATAAAAGTATCTTTTTGCAATCTCTCACTAGCCACTGTGTCAATTGCATAAGGATCAATCAATAAATATGACATTACATAGTAAAAGTTGTCTGAATATTGATTTTCTTTATTAATCAACATTTTTTCAAAACCACATGTATCTTTGTTATCACGCAATGATTTTTTTAAGTCATAGTAAAAACTTTCCCAATTGATTTCAAGTTTTTCACCATCGTTATAATAATATTTAATTTCGTCAAATTGTTGTTCTTTTTTCATAATTCCTCCATTGTTTTTCAATTCTAACACACAATCCCCCTTTCGTCAATACGCATTTAAAAATTTAACATTTATAAATTTGTAAAAAAAAGAAAAAGAGTCAGGTGACTCTTTTCTTGTCCTTTGCTAATGCTGTATACCACAATCATAAGATTTGTTTTTCCAAAGTTTGTCTTCTTTTATCTTATTTTCTTGGATTTTTGATGTTCGCTTGAGCGGCTGCGCGTCACAAATCTCGCTTTTGCTTAAATTGCTGTCGCAATTTTTCGCCCCTTTGCTCGTTTGTTCCTTTTCCCCTTCCAAATTATATTTGGCGGGGTCCCCGTGTTAAGATTGTCAGACTTCAATGTGTTTTTTACAATCAAACTTTGTCTTCTTTTATCTTATTTTCTTGGATTTTTGATGTTAGCTTGAGCGGCTGACAATCTTGCAATTGGAACACGGAATGGTGAACATGATACATAATCCAAACCAATGTTATGGCAGAATTCAATTGAAGATGGGTCTCCACCATGTTCTCCACAAATTCCTGCATGAAGTTCTGGTCGAGTTTTCTTTCCAAGGTCGATTGCCATTTCCATAAGTTTTCCAACACCTGTTGTGTCAAGACGTGCAAATGGGTCACTTTCGTAAATTTTATTTGCATAATATGATGGCAAGAATTTTCCTGCGTCATCTCTTGAGAATCCAAATGTCATTTGTGTGAGGTCGTTTGTTCCGAAACAGAAGAATTCTGCTTCTTTTGCAATCTCATCAGCGGTCAATGCTGCTCTTGGGATTTCAATCATCGTTCCCACTTCATATTTAAGAACAACACCTGCTTCTTTAATCACTGCATCTGCTGTGTCAACAACAATTTTCTTAACAAATTTTAATTCCTTGACATCTCCAATCAATGGAATCATAATTTCTGGTTGAATATTCCAATCTTTGTGTCTCTTTTGAACTGCAATTGCTGCTTTGATTACAGCTTTTGTTTGCATAACAGCAATTTCAGGGTATGTCACACTCAAACGGCAACCTCTGTGACCCATCATTGGGTTAAACTCATGCAAATCATTGATGATTTGTTTAATTTGAGCAACACTCTTTCCTTGCGCTTTTGCGAGCAATTCAATGTCTTCTTCAGCTGTTGGCACAAATTCATGAAGAGGTGGGTCCAAGAAACGAATTGTCACAGGTTGTCCTTTAAGGGCTTCCATAAGACCTTCGAAATCTTTTTGTTGCATAGGTTCAATTTTGTTCAAAGCAACAATTCTTTCTTCAACAGTGTCCGCACAAATCATTTCTCTGAATGCTCCAATTCTGTCTGGGTCAAAGAACATATGTTCAGTTCTGCAAAGACCAATTCCTTGTGCTCCTAGTTCTGCTGCGCGTTCAGCGTCTGCTGGTGTGTCAGCATTTGTTCTTACACCAAGGGCTTTGTATTTGTCTGCAAGACGCATAATACGTCCAAAATATCCGCTATTTGGGTCTGCAGGTACTGTTTTGATTGCAACATTGTAGATGTTTCCTGTTGAACCATCAAGAGACAAAGCGTCTCCTTCGTGATAAACTTTTCCGCCAAGTGTGAAGCGTTTGTTTTCTTCGTCCATTTTGATGTCTCCGCAACCAGAAACGCAGCATGTTCCCATTCCACGAGCAACAACCGCTGCGTGAGATGTTTGTCCACCGCGAACTGTCAAAATGCCTTGTGCATATTTCATTCCTTCGATATCTTCTGGACTTGTTTCAAGACGAACAAGGATAACTTTTTTACCTTTCTTACCTTCTTCAACTGCGTCTTCTGCTGTAAAAACGATTGTTCCTGCTGCAGCACCAGGAGAAGCGGCAATACCCTTTCCAACAACATTATATTTATCTGCTTGTTTTAAAGCGTCCGTATCAAATGTTGGGTGCAACAACATGTCAAGAGTTTTTGCATCAATTTGCATTAATGCTTCTTTTTCTGAAATCATTCCTTCGTCAATAAGGTCACATGCAATTTTGATAGCAGCAGCTGCTGTTCTCTTTCCATTTCTTGTTTGAAGCATATAAAGTTTTTTGTTTTCAATTGTGAATTCCATGTCTTGCATGTCACGATAGTGTTTTTCAAGAGTGTCACAAATTTTCAAGAATTGGTCATACACTTCTGGCATAACTTCTTTCATTTTGATGATTGGCATTGGAGTTCTAACACCAGCAACAACGTCTTCACCTTGTGCGTTCATCAAGAATTCACCCATCAAACCTTTTTCACCTGTTGCAGGATTACGAGTGAATGCAACACCTGTTCCAGATGTTTCTCCCATATTTCCGAACGCCATCATTTGAACATTTACTGCTGTTCCCCAAGAATATGGAATGTCGTGGTCCATACGATATACGTTTGCTCTTGGGTTGTCCCATGAACGGAAAACTGCTTTGATTGCTTCAAAGAGTTGTTCTTTTGGGTCGTCTGGGAAATCTTTTCCAAGTTGGTTTTTATATTCAGCTTTGAATTGATTTGCAAGTTCTTTCAAATCTTCAGCAGTTAAATCAACATCATATTCAACACCTTTTTTCTCTTTCATTTGGTCAATGAGTTTTTCAAAGTATTTCTTTCCAACTTCCATAACAACATCACTGAACATTTGAATGAAACGACGATAACAATCCCATGCCCATCTAGGGTTTCCGCTCTTTCTTGAAAGAGTTTCAACAACTTCTTCATTGAGACCTAAATTCAAAATTGTGTCCATCATTCCAGGCATTGATGCTCTTGCACCAGAACGAACTGAAACAAGAAGAGGATTTTCTTTGTCTCCAAATTTCTTTCCTGTGATTTTTTCCATTTTTTCAATGTTTTCCATGATTTCGGCTTGAATATCTTTGTTGATTTGTCTGCCGTCTTCATAATATTGTGTGCAGGCTTCTGTTGAAATTGTAAAACCTTGAGGAACAGGAAGTCCAATTCTTGTCATTTCTGCCAAGTTTGCACCTTTTCCACCAAGAAGTTCACGCATATTTGCATTACCTTCACTGAACAAGTATACATACTTTTTCATAAATTCTCCTTTTTATTTTTACAAGTTAAAGTCTACAAAAACCGCAAAAAAAAAGCAACTAAAATTTGCCCTTTCTACAAATTATTTTTTAAATCTTTTTAAAATCTTAAATTTTTGTAAATTTAGACAATTTTAATTTTATTAATTGATTTAATTTTTTAAAAAAAATAAATTATAATTAAAAAACCCAAAAAATATTTAGTTTTTTGCTAAAAAATATTTTAATAATTTATATAAATTATTAATTAATTTTAATTTTTAAAATTTTTATTAAATAAAATCAAAACTTTTTATGTCTTCGTTAAATTTTATAAATAAAATATTATGCAATAAATGTAAACATTGTTTCAAAATTTTTTTATTGTATTCTTTTGTGATTTTCCCTGCACTCTCAGAAATGGATTTTAAAGCGTTATAGACCTGTTTGTCAATTTGCACGCAATTCACTGACCTTTCAGACTGAAAGTTCCCGCTATCCTTGTCTAGATAAACAAAGTTGCAATCTGGCAAGTCAATCTTTAGACCTTCAAAGTCAATAAATTTTAATATATAAGAAATTAATGAGACATACTCATTTGTCAATTCAATATCTTTAAGAGAAGAAATTGTCAACAAAAAAATGTCCGCTTCCGGTTTTTCTTTTGGCAAAATTGAGCGTAATATGTCAAGAACTATGTATCCACAAATGGTCTTGTTATAGTCTAAAAATAGATTAGAAAAGTTGTCCAACAAATCCGCTCCAGTTATAACCTTGTTCCCCGCTTTCTCACTCATTGTAAATTCAGCAAGAGCAAAAGGTTGAGCAACCGCTTTCATTTTTGCTTTTTCTTTTTTCACGCCAACAAATTTTGCTGTTATGATGCCATATTCAATTGTAAAAATTGACGCAAGTTTGTCTGCGTCTTTATAGTCGTTTAGTTTTATTACAACACCTTTTGCTTTTGTATCCATTGCTTTTTATAATGTTAAATCATCATTCACGTTTGATAAAATTTCTTCTCTTAATTTCTCAGTTTTTTCTTCATCTTTGGCAAGCAAAAAACAAAACGGGTCACCTGTTTTAAAAAACATCTCAATAAAAGCGTTTGATTTTTGCATAATTCACCTCTTAATATAGCATATGAAGGATTAGGATTTTTATTCACTAACATTTAGTCCAAATTCTGTTATTGCATTTATGTCATCTCGCCAATTTGGTTTAACCTTTACAAATATTTGAAGATTTACGTGTTGACCAACAACATATTCAATTGATTTTCTAGATAGTGTAGAGATTTTCTTTATCATCTCTCCATTTTTCCCAAGTATGATTGCTTTGTGATTGTCTTTTTCGCAATATAATTCTGCCATTATTTGAATTGGGTCACCATCTTCCTTATAGTCTGTCACAACCACATGTATGCCGTGCGGAATTTCGTCGTCAAGACACAAAAGTGCTTTTTCTCGTACGATTTCTGCCACCATATGTCTAAGATTTTTATCTGTATATTCATCAATTGGATAATATCTCATCTCATGGTCAAATTCAGGAAGATATTTTTTTATCATTTCAAGCAAAACGTCAACATTTTTCTTTTTTGTTGCAGAGATTGGCAAAATTTCATCAACATCAGCGAGTTTGTTAAGTTCGTCAAGTTGAGGATATAACTTTTCAAAAGTTGTTTCATCAATTTTGTTGATAACAAGAATTTTCTTTGCATCTGCACTGACCTTTTGTTTCAACTTGTTATATTGTTCAACAATCGGTTTGTTCGCCACAATCATCATAACAACAATGTCTGTGTCTGATTGTGCAACTTCAATACTTTTATCCATTTCGTCGTCTATTCTTGTTTTGCGCTTGTGATATCCTGGAGTGTCAATAAACACTATTTGACAATTTTCGTCATTATATATTCCTTGAATATTTTCTCGTGTTGTCTGAGATTTTGGACTAGTGATTGCCACATGTTCACCAACCAATGCATTTAAAAGCGTCGATTTCCCCGCATTTGTGTCCCCAACAATTGTCACAAACCCAGCTTTGAACGCAATTCCACGTTTTATGCCCAATTTGTCCAAAATGTTGTTTTGCATTGCCAACATTTGCTCTTCATCTTCTTTCTTTATGTGGTCATATCCACTCAAATGCAACAAGGAATGACAAAACAAAAAGCAAATTTCTCGTTTTAATGAATGTCCATATTCTTCTGCTTGGTCTTTTGCTCTGTCTGTGCATATATACACATCTCCAAACGTCAGTGTGTTTGTTTCAGGATCAATGTCAAATTTATAATCTTCTAAATTGAGTTTTTCTCCCACCTTTAAATTTGTGTATGGATAACTCAAAACATCTGTCACCTTGTCAATTCCGCGAGTTTTATTATTAAGTTTTCTTATCTCCTCTTTTGAAACAAAGCTAAGATTAACATCGATATTTTCTGGCAAAGAAAGTGTATGCTTAACTTCGTTAAACACACGATTTAAATCTTTTTCAATTTCTTTTTCAACTTCCCCAAAAATATTAATCATTGATTATTCCATCGACCGTTATTGTCGTTATTGCAATCATTTTGTCCGCTGTTATGATTGATTCGGTTCTTTCGTCAAGAATTTCACCATTTGTAAGCATTGTTAATGCGTTGTCTTTGCTTTTCTTCTCTATTTCTTGTTTCTCTGTTTCAAAATCATGTGTGATTTCTTTAGGAACAAGTTCATAATAGACATTAACTATCCTTGAAAGCGGAACAATATTGCTTACATTTTCATTATACACGACCAAATCAAAAAGAGCAAACGAATTTTTGTTTTTGCCAAAAAAACAATGATGGTTCATAAACTGATAATCGTATATAATTCTCTTCTTTCCACTTCTAACATAAATCGTTTCAATTTTTGTCACTTCAACTTTTGATGATAAATACATTGTTGCCCTAATTTCTGCTTCTGGACAAACATTGACTTTTTCTCCTTTCGAATTAAGATTGAACGGCAAAACTAAAATATCTCCCGCATTCACAAAATCGCCAACTTTAACATTCACTGTGCCAGTGACTACATTAATTGAGTTTATTATTCCGCTGTTTGTCGCGCATATTGGTTCAAAAGATGTGTTTTCATACACTAATTTTTCACTCAAATTTATCATTATTGCAGTGCCTTGCTTGATTACGGAAACTTGAGCAATTCGGTCATAATTGTTGAGAAGAATTGACTCAATTTCTTGATTTGTTAGGTGGATTATTTTTCCAGTTCTAACACCGTTGTCTTTCAAAACTCTTACGACATCTTCCTTTTTTAATTCTTTTGTTCCATATATCTCTATTTGCCAAGTAAAAGATGACAAATAGAAATACATTATAAATCCGACAAACACTCCCAAAATAACGCCAATTTGAGTGATTAAAAGTTTGGGGAGTTTTTTCTTTAATGTCTCTGATTTCGGACCTTTATAATTTGCCACATATCGTTTTAGTTTCTTTTCAAATTTGTCGTCAACATCAAAAACAACATGATTATATTCTGGGCGAGACAAGTTCTTTATTGGAACTTTTTTTGTGTATAATGTTTTTAAAAGATTGTCAATATTATACCCTGTTAAATCAAATCTCATTTTGTTTCCACCTTATAAATTGACCCCAAAATTAGACAGGTCGTTTTGTCAAGATATTTTATTGTCAAATTTTCACCCGACACAATCAATAATTGTTTTTTTAGTCCTAAACAAATTTCATGTTTCTCAATAGACACAATGGACTTAATCCCCTCAATATATAAACTTGTTCCTCCAAGATTTACAATCCTAAATGTGGCAGTAGCACCGCCAGACTGCATAAATTTTTCGATTTCTTCAAACATATTCATATTAAAATTTATGATTTAATGTAAAAAAAAAGACTTAAACATTAATTAATATATTTTTTATGTATAATAAATATTTTTTTATAAAATGAATTAAAAAAAATAAATTTAATTCAATTTTAAATTTTTAAATAAAATATATTTTATTTAATTTTTTTATTTTAATTTAATAAAATAATATTAAAAAAGACGAATTAATAATTCGCCTTTATTAATTTATTTTTTCATTTGTGTGTCACAATATGTGTCATAATCTATTTCGTTGTCATATTCAAGAGTTTTGTTTATTCTTATAATTCGATTTGCAACTGTTGACATAATCTCTTCGTCATGAGTTGAGAAAATCATGCAACCATCAAATTTCTCCATGCCTTTGTTTAGCGCAGTGATAGATTCCAAATCTAAATGGTTTGTAGGTTCGTCCATAAGAAGGAAATTCCCTGCCTCAAGCATCATTTTTGCGAACATACATCTAACCTTTTCTCCACCTGACAAAACTTTTGCTTTTTTGTCTGCTTCCTCTCCACTGAAAAGCATTCTTCCAAGCCACGAACGAAGGAAAGTTGCATCTGTCTCTTTTGTGAATTGTCCAATCCATTCAACAAGTGAGAGTTCGCAATTTTCAAAATATGAGTTGTTGTTTTGTGGAAGATATGTGTGAGTTATTGTTTTACCCCAAACGACTTCTCCAGTATAATCCGTGTCGTTGCCTGAAAGTATTTCAAACAATGCGGTCACAACGTTGCTGTTGTCTGACATAATTGCAATTTTGTTGTCTGGTCTAACCGTGAACGAAACGTTTTCAAACAATCCTTTTTTTGTTAAATTTTTAACGAATAAAATGTCATTTCCAATTCTTTGGTCAAACTTGAAATCAATGTATGGATATTTTCTACTGCTTGGTTTAATATCTTCAATTGTAAGTCTTTCCAATTCTTTTTTTCTGCTGGTTGCTTGTTTCGACTTTGAAGCATTTGCAGAGAATCTTGCAATGAAATCTTTAAGTTCTTTTGCTCGCTGTTCTGCTTTTTTGTTTTGGTCCTTTTGCTGTTGCAAAGCCAACTGACTTGATTCGTACCAAAAATCATAGTTTCCAAGATATAAATTGATTTTGCCATAATCTATATCACAAATATGCGTGCAAACCTTATTCAAAAAGTGACGATTGTGACTGACAATTATAATGGTGTTTTCAAAATTTAAAATAAAGTCTTCCAACCATCTTATTGTTTTTACGTCCAAATTGTTTGTTGGTTCGTCCAAAATCAAATTGTCTGGATTTGAGAATAATGCTTGCGCAAGTAAAACTTTGACCTTTATCTTGCTGTCAACATTTGCCATTAATTCATTGTGAAGATTTGATGGAATATCAAGTGAATTTAACAAATTTTCCGCATCGCTTTCTGCATTGTAGCCGTCAAGTTCCATAAACTCACTTTCAAGTTCTCCAAGTTTCTCACCATCAGCATCAGAAAAATCCGCTTTCGCCCACAATGCCTCCCTTTCGTCCATAAGTTCGACAAGGCGTTTATGTCCCATCAGCACTGTTCTAAGGACTGTGTAGTCATTGTATTTTTCTTGATTTTGTTCCAAAACTGAAAGTCTTTCTTTTGTGGGAATTACAACTTCTCCTTTGTTTGGTTCAAGTTCGCCAGACAAAACTTTCATAAATGTTGATTTTCCTGCCCCGTTTGCACCAATTACGCCATAACAATTTCCTTTTGTGAACTTCAAATTTACTTCATCAAATAATTTCCTACTTCCAAATTGAACTGCAACATTATTAACTGTAATCATCTTTTCTCCTTTTTATTTTTTTGATAACATGTTAGTTTCATTCCCATGTCTTAAATTGTCTTTTTGTTTTCAAAAATCCACCAAAATTTCTTTTTACAATAAAAAAGAACTTACATTTCGTTTAGATTAACATAGTTTTTTATAAAATGCAAGTTTTTGTTTGTTTTTTAAAATTTAAATGTGGCAAAATCAATTGTTTGCTGATTGTTTTTTGTCTTTTACTTTTTTCGCAATTATGTCAAACAAGAATCCATAGAGATAAATTGAGAAAATTAATGTGGCAACTCCAAGCAACAATCCTGCCAACACATCAGACAAGAAGTGAACTCCCAAATACACTCTAGAAAGACCCACACAAATTGGGATTATTCCAATTAAAATTGAAATTATAATTTTTGCTGGTTTATTCTTTAAATTTAATAACAAAACATAAATCAAAAATCCAAAAAATATCGTTGAAAGCAATGCATGAGCAGAAGGAAAACTATATCCAACTTCTTCTATCAATGCCACATCAGAAGGACGTGGTCTTTGTATTATGTATTTTATTATTGTTGAGACGACCGCGCCAGATAAAAAGCTCAATATTCCGATTGTTTTCATTCTCCAAGTTGGGACAAAAATTGTGGCAATAATAACAAAGAAAATCAACAAAACAAACGAACCCAAATGGGTGAAAATTTTTTGAAATTTTGTAAAATTCCCATTCCTAATTTTATTCACAATTGACATTGCTTTTTCATCAATTGAAAATCCATGTTTTGCAATAACCATCACTGCGAGCACTAATGCCAAGATTGTGCAAACGCTTGCGATTGTGATAAGTGTTATGAAAATCGGATTTATTCTCTTCTTTTCCATTTTATTCTCCTTTGTTTATATTAATATATAACCAAAAATTTTCAAAGCAATTTAAAGGAAAATTTAACAAAAAAGAAAAACCCAATCGGGTTTTATCTGTTTATAAATCTTCTAACTCCATCAAAACTATCACAGTCTGTGTGTTGTGTGTAGTAGACCAAACATGCCATTGCATCAATTTCCATCAACACGTCCAAAGCAATTGAAACAATGTCTTTTGTTGTTATTTCTTGCATTTGAAGTTTTAAAAGTCTCTCTTCAATCCTTTTTGCAATGTCCAAATTTGAAATTGACAAGTTTTTGCAATATGTTGCATATTCAACGCTATTTAAAAGTTTTTCAAGTTTGAATGGTTCACGCATGTTGTCAACATTTGTGACAACCATTGGATTTGTTTCAACTGTTTCGTAAGTCGTAAATCTCTTTCCGCAAGCCAAACATTCTCTTCTTCTTCTGATGCTTGTGTCTTTTAAATATCTGCTATCAACGACCTTGCTTTCATTATTTCCACAAAAAATACATCTCATCTTTGTTCTCCTTAACTTCTTTTATTATGCCACATTTCGACATTTTTTACAAACAAATTTGAGATGTTTTTTTAATTAATTATTGATTTTTGCTCATTATCTTGTGTGGTCACACAACATTTTGCCCTATTCCTTGGATTTTGTTTCACTTTGTTAGATTTCTCTTCAATATACATTTCAACCAAAATTGAATCTACCCCAATTTTGTATACACAATTGTATGGAATAAACAATTCCTTGTTTGATTTGAATAGTCCCCAAAATCCAAGATTTGGTTGTGGCACAACAAAACCAAGAACATGTGCAGTCACAATGTCAAAAACAATGTCTGTGATATGACCAAGACATTTACCGTCAACTGTGTTTATAACCTGCTTGCATTTAAGCTCCACAAAAGACGCTTCCATATCTCTATATATGAAAATTTTTGTAAAATAATGTCTATTTTTGTATAATTTATAAATTCATAAACTAAATTTTTTATTTACAGAATTCAATTAATTCAAATATAGACCGACATCTTTAACTTGCAACTTTTGTTTTTTCAAAAGTGGTTTGCACGCACTGGTTCGCTCTTGAATTGCAATGTCATTCACATCAATTGCATAAACTTTATTTTTGTCTTCAACAACAACTTCACCTGCAACAATTGGTGAAATTACTGCAAAAATTTCGTCTTTCCCTGAAACAATTTTTAGTCCTTTTCTGTTTCTTTGTCCAACAGGAATTTCATTTAAACTGAATTTCTTTGCATTTCCTTCTGGCGTTATCACCAACACCCTATCCAACGTGTTGACTTGACTTGCAAAAATAACTTTTGCCTTTTCATTTAAGCTCATTCCAATTACGCCACCGCTGTTGCGTTTTGTGACAGGGACAGAAGAATATTCACAATTGATTGCCATGCCGTCATTTGAAACAAACAAAATTGAAGGTAAGCCATCGTTGATTTGCACTGCCACCAACCTATCAAAATCTTTAAGTTTCAACGCAATGCTTCCTGTCTTCAAGTTTTGATATTCACTTGTTTCAACACGCTTAATCACTCCGTCCTGCGTCATCATAACAAGTTCTTTGTTTTCAATTAAATCACTTTCATTAAACAGCGCAACAATTTTTTCATTTGTTTCAGCATGTGCGATTTGACTGAAAGCTGTTCCCTTTTGAATGAACTTTGATGTTGGAATATCTCTAACTGGGATTTTAAAGAAATTTCCAAAATTTGTGAATGCCACAACATTGCTATTCATACTTGTGTGAACAATCACTTTATGCAATGCATTTATGTTTTCATAAACATAATTTGCATTGGCATTTTGAATTTGTTTTATTTCAAGAGTTTTGAGTTTAAGACCATCATTAGAAACTGCGACTGCACATTCTGTGTCTAAAAGTTTTTCAATTGGAGTGACAACAAAGTTTTCAAACTCACCCACAATTTTTGTTCTTCTCTCTTGAGCATAATTTTTCTTTATTTCAAGCAACTCTCTTTTGATGACCGCGTTTTGCTTTGCTCTGCTTGCCAAAATTGAGTTTAATTCTTCAATTTGAGCTTTAAGTTCAGCAAGTTCTTGTTTTAGTTTTTCAACTTCAAGATTTGTGAGTCTGCTAAGTCTCATATCCAGAATTGCCTGAGTTTGAATGTCTGATAGATTAAATCTTTCCATCAACCTTGTTTTTGCGTCAGTTGTGGAAGCAGAACTCTTAATAATTCTAATTACTTCATCTATGTTTGCAATCGCAACACACAAACCTTCAACGATGTGTGCCCTTGCTTTTGCTCGTTCAAGTTCAAATTTTGTTCTTTTAACAATCACATCAAGTTGGAATTTTAAATAGTATGACAAATAGTCCAAAAGTCCAAGTTGTTTTGGCGTTCCGTCCGCAATTGCAACAACATTATAATTAAAATTGATTTGCATGTCTGTATGCTTCAATAAAATTGCAATAATATTATTAACATCAGCGTCTTTTTTGAGAGTTATTACAGCACGCATTCCTTCATTGCTGGTTTCGTCAGCAATGTCGCAAATATCTGCCAATTCATCTTTCATCTTTTCTTTCAAAGTCATGACAGACTTAATCAATTCTGATTTGTTGACTTGATATGGAATCTCGGTTATAACAATGTTTGTTTTGCCATTTTTCTCGTCTTCCAAATGGAAAACCGACCTGATTGCAACGCGTCCACGTCCTGTTGCATATGCTTCTCTCATTTCGTTTGAAATTTCAATTTGACCACCGGTCGGGAAATCAGGACCTTTAATGATTTTAAGCATATCATCAAGACTAATGTTTGGATTGTCAATGTATGCCACACAACCATCAATCATTTCACCTAAATTATGAGTTGGAATGTTTGTTGCAAGCCCAACAGCAATTCCTGTTGCACCATTAACAAACAAATTTGGAAATCTTCCTGGCATATAATCTGGTTCTTTGAGCCTATCGTCATAGTTGAGACTGAAACTTACTGTTTCTTTGTCCAAATCTTTCATAAGTTCCATAGCAACTGGCGTTAACCTACACTCAGTATAACGCATGGCAGCAGGACTATCTCCGTCCACCGAACCGAAATTTCCTTGCCCATAAATCAGCGGTTCAGACATAACAAAAGTTTGTGCCATTCTGGTCAGTGCACCGTAAACAGATGAATCTCCGTGTGGGTGGAATTTACCCAATGTGTCACCCACAACATAAGCGCATTTTCTTGTTCCTTTGTCTGGAGTGAGACCAAGTTCGAGCATGTCAAACAAAATCCTTCTCTGAACTGGTTTAAGACCGTCTTCAACACGCGGAAGGGCACGGTCAAGGATAACATATTCACTGTAAGGAAGCATTGAAGTTGCCATAACTTCTTCAACTGTCTTTTCAAAAAGTTGTCCAGTTGGAATGATGCTTTTGATTTTTTCAACTTTATCGTTTTTTGACATCAATCTTCCTCCTCTGTAATTTTATTTCCAAATTCATCAATACGATTAAAATTTGCGTATTTATTGATATAGTCTTTTCTTGGACCGATATCATCACCCATCCAAAGAGTTATTTCTTTGTCTGCCAACACAGCGTCTTCCACGCCCACTCGGATAATACTTCGTTTTGCTGGGTCAAGAGTTGTGTCTTTAAGTTGTTTCTCACTCATTTCTCCAAGACCTTTGTATCTTGTCACTGAGTAATTTTTTAAATCTTTGGTGATATTTTTTAACTCATCGTCAGTATAACAATACCATTCTTTATCTTTTGTTGAAACTTTGTATAGTGGTGGCATTCCGACATAGACATTTCCGTTTGTGATTAACGGACGCATATATCTAAAGAAGAATGTAAGCAAAATACATCTAATATGCAACCCATCTGGGTCAGCATCGCTAAGAATTATAACTTTGTTATATTTTAGATTTTCAAGTTTGAAATCTTCCCCAATTCCTGTTCCAAGCGCACCAATAATTGTTCTAATTTCTTCATTGGCAAGAACTTGGTCAATTCTCTTTTTCTCGCTATTTAATGGTTTTCCTCTGAGCGGTAAAATTGCTTGGAAATATCTGTCTCTTCCTTGTTTTGCTGTTCCACCAGCCGATTTACCTTCAACAATGAAAAGTTCATTAATATCCGCATTTTTGCTCGTGCAATTTGCAAGTTCTCCAATGAGCATGCTTCCTTCAATTGAATTCTTTGCTCTTGTTAAATCTTTTGCCCTTTTCGCTGCGTCTCTGACTCTTGCCGCACCTTTTGCTTTGTCTATGATAATGTTGCCAATATTTTCGTTTTTCTTGCTGTTGAAAAATTCTGTGAGCCCTTGTGTGCAAACACTTTCAACTCTCGCTTTTGCTTCAACGTTGCCAAGTTTTGTTTTGGTTTGTCCTTCAAATTGAACATTCTTCATTTTGATTGATAAAACAGCAACCAATCCTTCTCTAAAATCGTCACCAATGAATGGCACATCTTTGTCTTTAATTAAACCATGTTTCTTTGCAAAATCATTGAGAACTTTTGTTAATGCGGTTTTAAACCCTACTTCATGCGTTCCACCTTCCGGAGTTGGAATGTTGTTGACATAACTGAAAATATTGTCAGTGTAAGAATCAACATATTGCAAAGCAAGAGACACATATGTGTCTTCAATTTCATTTTCAATGTATATTGGTGGCACAAACAAAGGTTTTTTGTCCAACGTTAAAAATTGAACATAATCCCTTATTCCGCCTTCATAGCACAAAGTTTCACGCGTGTTTGTGCGTTCATCAATCAATTCAATGTGCACACCCTTATTTAAAAACGCTGTTTCTTGCAGACGTTCTTTAACTGTGTTGTAATCGAATTTTATGTCTTTGAACACTCTATCGTCTGGAAGGAAGCGAACATATGTTCCTTTAAGGGTTGTGTTCCCCATCTCTTTCAATGGTTGAACAATTGCACCGCTGTGAATTTTGCCATTTTTTTCAACTGACTCAAATCTTGCAAAATACTTTTTGCCATCTTTATAAACAGTCACTTCCAAAAATCTTGAAAGTGCATTTGTGACAGACGCACCAACGCCATGCAGACCGCCCGAATATTTATAATTGTTATCTCCAAATTTTCCGCCTGCGTGCAATTGAGTAAAAACAACTTCAACACCACTCATTTTAAGTTTTGGATGTGGACTCACTGGAATTCCACGTCCATTATCCAAAACAGACGCTGTTCCATCTTTGTGTAAGGTCACTTCAACTTTGTTTCCATATCCGTTTGCAATTTCGTCAACTGCGTTGTCAATTATTTCCCACAACAAATGATGAAGACCTTTTGTTCCTGTTGTCCCGATATACATGCCTGGACGCATTCTAACCGCATCTAACCCTTCAAGGACAATTAAATCTTTTGAATCATAACTAGCCACAATTTTTATCCCCTTTCGTCTATAATCTTTGCTTAATAATGATATTATACCAAAAAAATTTTTTTAAAGCAATTTATTTGAAAGTACAGACGAATTAAAATACGTGTATTTTTTTATCTCGCTTGAGTTGGCAATAATTTTTTCAATCAAAGTTATATAGTCAATGCCAACTGGTTCAAACAAGTAATATGCCATGCTCCCTGGAATTGTGTTAATTTCATTGAAATATAGGTTGTCAGTGGACTTGTCAAAAATGTAGTCTATTCTCACAACGCCATTCATTTTTAGTTCCTTATATATCGCACGCGTGTACGCGGAAATTTGCTCTCTCAGTTTTTTTGTTATCTTAGCAGGAAGCACCCTATCTGTTCCTTTTTCTTTTGTGTTATGTTGATATTTGTCTTCGAAAGTTAAAAAGTTCGATTTTGTAATTGGCTGTTCAATCTCGCTCAAAACAATTTCATCTCCGTCAGCAAAACATGCCTGATTGTATTCACACAAATCTTTTATTCGATTTTCAACAAGCGCAGTGTCATGCATTTCAAAAATTGCATTAATTTGTTCAATTGCTTTTTCTTTTTTCGTTGCTTTGACGCCTATGCTTGAACCCAAGGAATTCGGTTTGACAATAATATCTTCGTCAAGCGACTCAATCATATCAGACAACTGATTAATATTTTGCTTTGTTATTTCCACTCCCTTTATTGTTGGAACAATTTGGGACAACATTTTTTTCGCCAAACTTTTGTCCATCGCGATGTGAGATGCAAGTGAGTTTGCGCTGGTTGTCTTTATTTGATTAACCTCAAAAAATCCTGACAAATCTCCATTTTCGCCAACACCACCATGCAAACAATTTACAACACACGATATGTCACAAATTTTACTTATAATTTTCCCAAATTTATATAGCGCGCCATTCTTAAAAAATACTTCTTTAAGTTTAACATTTTTTTTATTTGAGAAAAACGATAATTCTTTTACTTCTGTTGCCAAATAAAATTTCCCATCTAACGAGTGATAAATTTTTTCAATTGGATATTTTTCTTCAATGGCTTTTGACAGTTGCATACCTGTGATTATTGAAATGTCATGCTCGCAACTGGTTCCACCAAACAACACACATAATTTTTTCATGTTGTTATATATGTTGGCAATTTATATTTTGTCGCATATAAAAAAACATGAATATAATTTTTAAACAAGAAGTTATTGAATATGAATTTTTGGATTTGAAAAAAGAAAACACTATCCTATTTTTGCACGGTTGGGGCGGAAATTTACACTCTTTTGACAAAACAAAAAATCTTTTAAAAAGCAAATTCAATATTCTCTCTTTAACTCTTCCAACAACTCAACCCACGAGTGAAATTTGGGACTTGTGTGATTATGTCAATCTAGTAAAAACAATTATTGTTTCTCACGATATTTTTTCACCAATAATAATTTGTCATAGTTTCGGTTTTAGAATTGCAACAATTTTAGACAAAATTTTACAAATCGAGAAAATTGTCGTAATAGGGGGCGCTGGACCAAAAAAAATTGGAATATTAAAAAAAATAGACCAAAATAACGCTAAAATCATATCTAGAAACAAAAATTTTCAAAAAAATTTCAAAAATTTAGTCAGCGCTGATTATTTATCACTTTCTCCAATCAATAAGGAAACTTTTAAAAATATTGTCAATTTTAATACAATAAAATTATTAAAATTCCATTGTCCAATTTTATGCTTTTGGGGTGAAAATGACCACGAAACACCAATTTGGATTGCAAAAAAAATTTCGAAAATCAATCATTCCAAATTAATCAAAACCGACTCCGACCATTTTGCGTATCTAAAAAAATCTGAATTATTTAACAATTCTGTTTTGGAGTTTTTATGTTAGTTTTCCATTTAATCTCATCAATTATATTTTTAATTTTATCCATTGTGAATTTAAAAAAATTTTTGCATATCTTTCAACTTAAAGATTATTCAAAAAGATATTTTAACTACTTTAAAAACAAAAAATCTTTTCTGTTTTTTGTTCTTTCTTTCCTTGTTGCCACTCTATCAATTTTATCAATCAAATTTGTCAAATCAACAACTTTAAAGATAATAACTTTATCATTTCTATTACTTACTCAATTATTAAATTTTGTATTTTTCACTTTAAACTTAATAAAAACTAACAAAACACCACTTGTGTGGACAAATAAAATTAAAAGACTATTTACAATTTCATGCTTTTTAAACATCTTGCTTTGTTTTGCTCCGCTTCCATTTATCATCATGCCGTTGTTCTCAGTCTTTTGTACTTACATCGCTAATTTGCTAAATATTTTTGATTACGTTAAAAACAAGAAATTCATCAAATCAGCACAAGAAAAATTAAAATTATGCGGTTGTAAAATTATTGCAATCACTGGAAGCAACGGCAAAACAAGTGTAAAAAACATTTTGCAAGAATTATTAAATCCACACTATAAATCGCAATGCACACCATCAAGTTTTAACACACCACTAGGAATCAGCAAATTTATTAACGAAAGTTTACAATTAAACACAGATTATTTAATCTTAGAATATGGAGCAAGAAAAAAAGGTGACATAAAAAAACTTTGCTCGCTTTTTGGAGCAGATTATGGAATTGTCACAATCATTGCCCCACAACATCTTGAAACATTTAAAAGCATTGAAAATGTAAAGCAAGCCAAACAAGAATTGCCAATTTATCTTAACACAAGATTATGCGTTTTCAATCTTGACAACAAATTCACTCTCGAAATGTTCAAAGAAAAAGTAGGAGAAAAATTTGGAATATCTATTAAAAAATCATGTGATTTGCGTGCAAAAAGCATAAAAATTCATGATTTTAAACAAAATTTTAAAATTATTTATAAAAAACATGTCTATCAAACATCAACAAGATTATTGGGAGAACATAATGTCACAAACATATTACTTGCCACTGCCATATGCCTTGAATTTGGAATTAAAATTGATGATATAATTGAGTCAATTTCAAATTTAAAACCTACGCCTCACAGATTGGAATATATTGAAGGAAATTTAAACATTTTAGACGATTCTTACAACTGTTCACTCGAAAGTGCAAAGCAAGCAATTGAAGTTTTGAATTCTTGTAAAAACAAAAAAATGATTGTCACTCCCGGGATTATCGAAGGTGGAAAAAAACAAAATGAAATTAATTTTGAACTCGGAAAAATGTGTGCAAAATCAGATTATGTTGTAATTGTTGGGAACACCAACAAGAAAAGTCTTGAGCAAGGTCTACTCAAAAAAAACTTCAATCAAAACAATATTAAATACGCTTCAAGTTTGGAAGAAAGTAAACATTTTTTCTCACTTCTAACCAAGTCTGACACAATTCTTTTCTTAAACGATTTGCCTGACGATTATAATTAAAAAAGACATTTAACATGTCTTTTTTGTCATTTCAAAACAATTTGAGCCATCTTCATAATAGTTTTTTCTCTCTCTCCTAATCTCAAACCCAAGTTTATTATACAACACAAATGCTCTTTTGTTGTTTTCGCTAACTTCCAATGAAATAGTGTCAATGTTATTATCTTTTGCATATTCTTGTGCTTTGTTAATTAAATTGGTGGCTATTCCTAAATTTCTAAATTTCTTTCTAACCGCAATAGACACAATGTTAATTTCATCTGTATTGTTTAAAATTTCAAAACCTGCAATTTCATCATCAATTTTTGCAACAAAAATTTGATAATTATTGTCTCTTCTCATATGCGTTATTTCCATCAAACTAAGAGTGTTGTTCTTTATACACTCATGTTCAATTTCGGCGATTTTTTCAATATGGGACTCGTCCGCTTCCACAATTTGCTTGTTTGCTCTAGCAATTTTTTCATTTTCAGCCTGTGACAATTGATAGTACTCTGGAACAAGTTGATAATCTAAACTCGTTTCAAAACATTTCACAAAAACTTTAGGGTCATTTCCAACAACAAAACAATTTAATTTGTCATCTTGCTCAAACATTCCAATAGGATTTTTGCTTAAACTTTGCAATTCGTTCAGTGTCAAATTTCTGTCATAAATATATATTGAACCCAAAATTTCTTTTGCAACAAAATAACTATCCCTACTACCACATATTGCAACTGTGTCAATAATGGAATTTTGCGACTTTGCAAGAGCAAAAAGATATTCAAGATTATTTACTCCTTTTGCAATTTTTTTTGTAGCATCTCTAAATGCTTTTATTGTTGAAATTCCAACTCTAATGCCTGTAAATGAACCTGGACCAACAACAACTCCGAATTCGTCAATCTGAGAAATGTCTAATTTGTTTTCTTTTAAAATTTTATCAATTTCAGGCAACATTATCTCATTGTGATGCATTTTTGACTTGTTTTTATGACAAAAAAGATTGTCTTTTGTTTGAAGGACAATCATCAATTCATCGTTCGCCGTGTTAATCAAAAGTCTATTCATAAATTATTTCAATTTCCCTTGCGTCTTCGTCAAAATTTTTTATATTGACAATGATGTTTTTTTTGTTTAAAAGCGGTTTAATATTTTCGCTCCATTCAATGAAAATTATGCTGTTTTTATCACTTAAAATTTCATCAAACCCTGCTTCAATTGCTTCTTCAGTTGAAATTCTATAAGTGTCAAAATGTTGAAATGTGAACTTGCCATGATATGTTTTTAATATGGCAAATGTCGGACTATTAACCGTCTCGTTTACACCTAAATGCGATAAAACAAACTGAGTAAACGTTGTTTTCCCTGCGCCAAGGTCACCATTCAGCAATACGACATCTCCTGGTTTTAAATTGTCAGCAAAACTTTCTGCAATTTTTTTTGTGTCTTTGAGTGAATGTGAAATGTATTTCATTTTATTATCCTTTTTATAACTTTTACTGGTTTAATTTTTTCCTTTGTCACCCTAACACACCCACGAATGGCGTTCACATATCTTTCAATTTCATTTTCTTCAGTGTAATACAATGTTAAAATCACATCTCCAACTTTAACATAGTCACCAATTTTAACCTTAAGCACAGCGCCAATGTTATTATCATGCGAATTTATGCAGAGTCTATGTATTAATTCTCCCAAAAGAAGAGAGTTAATATTCCCCACATATCCTTCCCTTTCGCATACAAAATTCATAGTCTTTTTAGGAGCAAAAAACTTGTTGTCTTTAACAAATTTTTCATCTCCACCTTGTGCTTTTACAATTTGCAAAAATCTTTCATACGCTTGTCCGTTGTCAATGTTTGATTCAATCATATCATTTAAATCTTTTTTATTAAGTGTTGGCGTCGCTTCTCTTATTAAAAGTTTTGCGTATTCAACTGACACATCTCTTAGAAGACCTTTCTTTCCTTTCAATGTTTCAATTGCATCAACCACCTCAACCGCATTTCCTATTCCCGAACCTATCGTTTGCTTTGTGTTGGTCAAAACAATCACACTTTTCACTTTGCAACGCTTGAAAACATATTTTAAAATTCTTGCAAGTTTTTTTGCTGAATTATAGTTCTTCACAATTGAAGAATAACCATATTTGATGTCGACCAAAACAACATTTGCTCCGCTTGAAAGTTTTTTGCTCGCAATTGATGTTGCAATGAAATTGATGTCATTTTCTAATTCATATTCTTCCCTTAAATCAAACAAAATCCTGTCAACTGGACACATATCTCCAGTGTGAGACAAAACACAAGCATTGGTTTCGTCTAAGCACTTCTTTATGTCTTTATCTGAAAGTTTTGTTTTGAAATTTGGAATTGCCCCAAATCTGTCAGAGCTTCCATTTGTAAAGGCAAAAGAACGCCCAGATGTTTTTATAATTTTGTTTCCCAAACTTGCAATCAAAGGAATCAAAACAATACTTGTTGGGTCACCAATTCCGCCGGTTGAATGCTTTTCAAAAATGGCCCCATCAAAATGCAAAACCTTTCCGCTGTCGCGTATTGCAAGCGAAAAATAATACACCTCTTTTTTGCTCATTCCAAAGGTGTTAAGAGCAAACATCATCTTTTTAAATTCGGTGGTCGCACCATGTTTTAAAACATAGTCAACAATATAGTAATAATCAACCAAATCAAGTGAATGACCTTTTATTTTTTTATCAACCAATTCTTCTATCATTTTTTACCTTTAAATAATTTTAACTATTATAATTTTTTTTGTCAACAAAAGAACATTATATGTTTAAAAATTGATAAATTGGCAACTATTTTTATATGTCAAAATTCTTCATCGTTAATCTTATTGATAGAATATTTATCACACTCACAAGTTTTTTATTCGTGTTTGCTTGGATAAATTTTTTCTTTCATGATTTGTGGTTAAGTTTTATATTTTCTTTGTTGATTAGTTTAAGTTTTGTGTTTTTATTATTTCACCAGCTTGATAAGAAAAAAGACAAGGATATTACAAACAGACAACTACAAAAAGAAAAAAATGATAAATTTTTAAATTTCAAACTTAGTTCCAAACAAGAAAAATTCAATCTGATTAAATCAATCTTAGAAAAAGAAAACGCCTCCAACTTCAACTTTGACACAATGAGTTATTTAAAAGACGGCAAAATTCACTCAATTATTTTCGCAACCCACATTCCAAAAATATCCAAATCTGATGTGGAAAATTTAATCAGTCAAAATTTGGTTGTAAATTGTGACGAAATTGATATTTTTTGCGACGAAATCAGTTCAAAATTTGACACTCAAATTCTTTCAAATGTTAAAATTAATATCGCGGATAAAAACAAACTTTTTGACGAATATTTTAAAAAATATTCAATTTTCCCAAAACAAATTTTAAATGAAAAAATTAAAAAATTTAATAAAAAAGAATTAATTTATATGATTTTTGACAGCAAAAAAGCAAAAACGTACTTTTTTTGCGGATTGATTTTAATTTTTAGCAGTATCATTCTTCCTTATCATGTTTATTATGTGATTGTTGGAAGCATGTTGATGTTGTTCTCTTTAATTTCAAAATTGTTGCCTAAGTTTCAAAATCTTTAATCTTATTTAAAGCATATATCAAAGTGTCAATTTCTTTTGTTGTGTTCATAAAATCAATTGAAACTCTAACCGCGCCCCTTTTTAGTGTGCCAAAATGTTTATGAGTGAGCGGTGCACAATGCAAACCACTTCTTACGCATATTCCAAATTTTTCATTCAAATAATTTGATATTTCAGTTGAATCATAATTTTTCACATTAAAACTGAAAACATTTTGTGAGTCATGTTTTGAATATAGTTCAATGTAATCTAACTTGCTTAGTTCGCTGAACAAATATTCTGAAAGTAATTTTTCTTTTTTTTCTATCACATCAATTGCAGATGTTAAAAATTTGACTCCTTCTTTCAAAGATATTATTGAAATTGTTGGTATTGTGCCTGTTTCATAATCTTCTTCACTATCTGTTGGTTGAATTAAACTTTCACTTGAAGTGCCTGTGCCACCATAAATTAATGGTTTTAATTTTAAATCTTGTCGTTTAAGTAATCCGCCAACACCGCTCATTGCTAGTAGACCTTTATGTCCAGCAAAAGCAAACATATCTACACCCAAATCGTTTAAATCAATTTTTTCATGTCCACTGATTTGCGCTCCATCAACAAGATATAAAAGATTGTGTTTTTTGCAAATTTTTGAGCAGGATTTTATGTTTGTTTTATCCCCTGTCACATTTGAAACAGCAGTTGTAATCAGCATTTTTGTGTTCTGCTTTATTTCATTTTCTAAATAAAAGTGAACATCTCTTAAATCACAATCAATCACTGTCACTTTGACACCCTTGCTTTTTAAAAATTCTAGCGGACGCAAAACCGAATTGTGTTCAAAAGTTGTCGTAATAACATGGTCTCCCGCATTCAAAGCACCAAAAATTGCCAAATTTAATGCTTCGGTGCAGTTTTTTGTGAAAATTAAGTCATAATTTTGAGCATTAAAAAAATTTTTTACGATTTCTCTTGTTTCGTAAATTTGATTTGCAACGTTTTCAGCAAGTGTGTGTCCACTCCTTCCTGGATTTGCTGTGTAGTGTGACATGGCAAAATTAACAATCTTTTTTACGCTTTCAGGTTTGTGGAAACTGGTTGCTGCATTATCAAAATATATCATATAACACAATATGCAAATTTTAAATATCATGTTATAGGAGGAATGAAAAATGAAAAACATTATCATCTCTTTCAAAAACAGAAACACCGTTATGGCATTTTCAAAAATCTTTAAATCAAACGGAATTGTCGTTCATGTAATTGACACTCCACGTGGAATATCGACTAGTTGTGGATTGAGTTTGAAACTCAATTATCTGTATTATAATAAGGTTCTGTCTATTATTCAACAACTGCGCCCAAATGATTTAAACGGAATTTTTATGTCCATAAGTGAAGGAATAAGCGAAAGATTTGAACGTCTGGTTTAAGAGTTCATCTCTTTTTTTTTATTTGAATTGACTATATTTAATTTATTTGATATAATGAGAAAATGGAAAACACAAAGCAAATTTTTAATTATTTTGATGAATTATACCCAAACCCAAAATGTGCTTTAAATTTTTCAAATCCTTTTGAACTTTTAATTGCTGTTATGCTTTCTGCTCAATGCACTGACAAGCGAGTTAACATAGTCACCAAAGACCTATTCAAATTGGCAAACACGCCAGAAAAGATGCTCAATCTTGGTGAACAGAAGTTAAAAGAGATTATTCACCCTTGTGGATTTTTCAACACAAAATCAAAAGCAATTATGTCAACTTGCAAAGATTTAATTGATAGATTTAACGGCATTGTTCCAGACAATATGGAAGATTTGACTTCGCTTTCTGGAGTTGGAAGAAAAACTGCAAATGTTGTAATGAGTGTTGCTTTCAACAAGCCGGCAATTGCTGTTGACACTCATGTACATCGAATTTCAAAACGTCTCGGTTTGACAACTGAAACCTCCACTCCATATGATTGCGAAATGGATTTGACAAAAATTGTTCCAAGTGAAAAACAGAGTAAATTTCACCATCAAACAATTTGGTTTGGTCGAGATGTCTGTAAAGCAATAAATCCTAAATGTGATGAGTGTAAACTTAAAAATATTTGCAAATACTACAATAAAAAATAACGGAGAAAATATGAATTTAGACAAAGTGACAATATCAATAAAGTCAGGAAATGGCGGAAATGGAAAAGTTAGTTTCCACAGAGAAAAATTTGTTGAAAAAGGTGGACCAGATGGTGGCGACGGCGGAAATGGTGGTTCAATATTTTTCGTTGCAGACAAAAACAAAAACACTCTGATTGACTTTCAATACGAAAAAAAGTTTGAAGCAGAATCTGGTGAAGGCGGACACGGAAAACTTCAAAACGGGAAAAATGGAAAAGATATCACAATTCATGTGCCATGCGGTACTGTCATAAAAGATTCACAAACCGGACAAGTTTTGGCGGATATGTATGAAGATGGATTCACGTATTGTGCTTTAAAAGGCGGAAGAGGCGGAAAAGGAAACAATTTCTTCAAATCTCCAACAAGACAATCTCCAAGGTTTAGTCAATTGGGTGAAACAACAAAAACATACAAAGTCACCCTTGAACTTAAAACGATTGCAGACGTTGCGTTGGTTGGAAAGCCAAATGTTGGAAAATCCACTCTTCTTTCTGTGATTTCCAATGCAAAGCCAAAAATTGCGGACTACGAATTCACCACCCTTTCTCCAAATTTGGGAGTCGTTAAAATTTATGACGACAGCTTTGTTGTTGCTGACATTCCTGGTCTTATTGATGGTGCTAGTGAAGGTGCTGGTTTAGGACATGAATTTTTAGCTCACATTGAACGAACTCGTTTGGTTGTTCATGTGATTGATGCTTCTGAGTATTATGGAAATGATATTGTTGAAGATTATAAAACAATAAACAATGAACTGAAAAAGTACAACGCAAAACTTTCAACTTTACCTCAAATTGTTGTCTTCACAAAATTAGATTTAATTGATAACGTTGAAGAAAAAATTGAAAATTTTAGGAAAAAGATTAAAGATGATGTGGAAATTGTTCCAATTAGTTCGGTGACAAGGAAAAATGTCGACGAATTGATTAAAAAAATATATCAAAAATTGAAAACTCTTCCAAAAAGCGAACCAATTCCAGTTGAGCAAACCGAGTTGGCAACTCATGACACAACAAGTGTTGAAATCAGACAACTTGCACCAAACGTATTTGAATTGACAGGTGGATATCTTGACAATCTTCAACGCGGAATTGTCTTCAACGACACTCAATCTCTTGCCTATTTCCAACTTAGACTTGAAAAAGATGGAATAATGCAAAAATTGAAAGACGCTGGCATGCAAGACGGAGACACCCTGATTCTTGGTGCTCTTGAATATGAAATTTATTTTTAAGGAGACATTATGATTGACAAAAAAACAAGAATTCAACTAAGAAGCATGGCAATGAACATTAAATCTACAATTTGGATTGGAAAAGAAGGATTCACCCCATCTGTTCTATCTCAAATTGAAGAAGAATTGTTTAACCATGAACTTATTAAACTCACTCTTCAAGAAACTGCCCCAACCCTTACAGATTTTGAATTGACAGAAATTGCAGTCAAACTTGGAGCAGATGTTATCACAACAATAGGACGAAAAATCGTTTTATATAAACACAGCGAAAAGAAAAATATTAAGCACGTTCTGGCTTAATATTTTTTTAATTTTCAACTCTTGTGTAGTTTTTTATTACAAAATCTGTGGATTTTTCATTATTTTCTGCAGATTTATTCTTTTTGGGCTTGCTAAACATGTTTAAAAGACCACTTAACAAATCTTTATTTTGGAGCAAACTTAAAATTGAATTCAAACCCATTGATGAACTTTTTTCTTGACCTTGATTTCCACCCAAAAGTTTCATCATGCCACCCAAATCACTTTTCCCTTTCCCCAAAGCGCCCAACAACGACATTATATTTTTGAAATCAAACATCTGTCTGAAATTGTTTTGAGGTTGAGAAAAATTGCTGTTATTTTGAGATTGATTATTTTGAAAATTGGAGTTTGTTTGTCCTCTGCTTTCAAACCCTCCACCGCTATTTTGATGATTGCTGTTATAATACATTGGTGGTGCTGACTCATAAGGTTCAGAAAACACAATTTTTTTTATGCCTTGTTCTTTTTTCTTGTCATCATAGCGCTGAATATATGCGTTAGGTTCAACAAACAAAGCATTTCTACTATCTTCATATTCCATATTTGTATTTATGCTTAAGTTTATATTTTGTCACAATTTTTTATTTGTCAACATACGAACAAATGGAGACGTTATGCCAAGAGATTTCAAAACTTTTGCAAAAGAACACGAAAATATAGCAAAAGAAAATCCTGAAAAAGTTAGCGAGTATCAAGACATTTTAAACAAATACAAAAACATGAATCAAAATGAACTGATGGCTAATCTTTTCGAACAAGCAAGCAAATTAAAAAGCGAAGGAAAACTGGACAGTTCAACCTTAAACTCTTTAAAATCTAGTTTAGCCATGTTCCTAAACGAAGAACAAAAACACATGTTAAACGACATTATAGATGCAATCAATGGTCAAAAATAAAATCAGCAAAAATTTAATTAACAAAGTTTCAGTCCTTTCAAATTCAACTGAAAATATTTTTATTTTGTCAAACAGCATCAAGGAAACTGAAAAATACCTTTTGAATTCTAACATAAATTTTCAGACATTTAAATTTGCAAAGTGTTTTTCCTGCAACGCTAATTTTGAAAAAATTAAAGAGATGTCACATCTTAAGTCGGTTGATTTTATTTGTGAAAATTTTCCTGTTAAAATTGAACAATATGAAAAAGATTTTATGCATGTGGAAAACATAACTGAACACACTTTTCTTGGTCAAAATCAAACCATATGTTTCATTGACACTGGAATTTATCCGCACTTAGATTTTTTATTTCCAAAGTCTAGAATTTTGAAATTTGTGGATTTTGTAAACGGAAAAACCGAACCATATGATGACAACGGACACGGCACATTCGTGGCAGGAATTGCGTGCGGAAATGGCATTTTTTCAAAAGGAAATGCTGGCTTTGCTCCAAGAGCAAATATAGTAAGTTTGAAAGCACTAAACTCAAATGGGAACAGTGATAGCAATCTTATCTTGGACGCCATGCAATGGGTGTTTGAAAATCACAAAACGTATAACATTAAAGTTGTGTGCATGAGTTTTGGTGCAGATGTAAACTTAATGAGCGACCCATTGTCTTTTGGTGCTGAAGCATTGTGGAAAAAAGGAATTGTTGTGGTTGCCGCAGCAGGAAACAGCGGTCCAAAAGAAAGAACAATCAAGTCACCAGGAATTAATCCAAATATCATCACTGTTGGTGGGTTTGAAATTGACTCAATGTCAATTGCAGATTTTTCAAGCAGAGGTCCAACAATTTATGGGCACAAACCTGATTTGGTCGCCCCTGCTGTAGATGTTATCTCTTGCAACAACAAAGCGCTTCCTTACACAAAAATGAGCGGAACAAGCGTCGCAACTCCAATTGTTGCTGGAATTTGTGCATGCCTTCTTTCTAGGTTCCCAAAACTCAGCAACAACCAAATTAAAAGATTTCTGCTCTCAAACTCAAAACCCATTCTTCATGACCGCGATATAGAAGGATATGGATTTTTAACTTTTACAAATGATTGAAATATGAAAAAATTTATGATACAATAGATAAGTGATAGAATTAAAAAATGTGACAATTCAATATTTTTCATATTACGCAAGTTTATTTGATTTTTCAAAAAAATTTTCAAAAAACACAATTTTAATTGGAAAAATTGAACAAACAAGCGCAATTTTTCGCACAATTTTAAATTTTGATAATTTTTCTGGAGAAATTTTAATTGATGGAATAAATATAAAAAAAATAAAAAATAATAATTATCCTGTAGCATATGTCCCAACTATCCCTCAATTATTTCAACATAAATCAATTTTTGAAAATATAACATATCCTTTAAAAATTAGAAAAATTAAAAAGACTGAAAGAAAAGAAATTTTTGATAAATTTATTGAAAATTTTAATTTAGATTTTATTTCTAAGCGCGTCAAAGAATTAAATAAATCAGAGAAAATTCTAATTTCTCTAATTCGTTCAATTATTCACAAACCAAAATACATTTTAATTGAAAATATTTTTGAAAATATTGACTCTAATTTTTATGATTTAGCAAAACACCTTATAGACTATGCTGTAAAATTTTCTCAAATTATAATCTCAGAAACTGACATTAAATTTTTTGAAGATGCCAAATTTGAAAAAGTAATTTTAACATAAAAAAAGACCAAAAACTGGTCTTTTTTTATTCAAGTTGTTTTATTCTTGTTTTGTCAAGAAAATTAATTTGTTATCTTTGCAATCCACAAGGACATTGTCGCCTTTCTTGACTTCGCCTTTCAACATTCTGTCTGCAAGTTCATCTTCAATTTTACTTGTGATTAATCGTTTCAATGGACGTGCGCCAAAATCTTCATTTGTTCCGTTTTTGACGAGATAATTCAATGTATTCGCTGTAAATTTAAGTTCAACACCATTTTGCTTTAGTTGTTTGTTTAAATCTCCAAGCATTTTCTTTGCAATCTCTTTCAAAACTGTTGTTGAAAGTTTGTTGAATACAACAATGTTGTCAATACGATTGATAAGTTCTGGTTTGAAATATTTTTTCAATTCGTCAAGCGCAATTGCTGATTTATCATCTTTCTTTGAATCGTTGAATCCTAAATCAACATTGTTCTTTGTGAGTTTGTCACTTCCAATATTAGAAGTTAAAATGATGATTGTGTTTTTGAAACTTACAACCCTTCCGTGACTATCTGTAAGTCGTCCATCGTCAAGAATTTGTAGCAACATATTAAACACTTCTGGGTGCGCTTTCTCAATTTCATCAAACAAAACAACTGAATATGGTTTTCTTCTAACTTGTTCGGTGAGTTGTCCACCATCGTCAAATCCAACGTATCCTGGAGGACTACCTATCAATTTTGACACGCTGTGTGCTTCCATAAACTCACTCATGTCAAGTCTGATTATCTTGTTTTCATCGTCGAACAATGCTTCTGCAAGTGCTTTGCTCAATTCTGTTTTACCAACACCAGTTGGACCCAAGAACAAGAAACTTCCAATTGGTCTTTTAGGGTCTCTGATTCCAATTCTGCTTCTTCTGATTGCTTTTGCAACCTTTTCAACTGCTTCGTCTTGACCTTTAACTCTTTCAGTTAAAACTTTTTCAAGATTCAACAATCTTTCCGCTTCGCCTTCTGTGAGTTTCGTGAGTGGAATGTTGGTCCACTTGCTAATCACTTCTGCAATGTCGTGTTCCGTCACAGTGTAAATATTATCTGTTTGTGTGGCTGGAAGTGATTTTTGTCTCTCAATTTCTTGCTTTGTTGAAGAAATTTTGTCTCTCAATTTCCCTGCTTTTTCAAAATCTTCATCAGCCACAGCTTTACTCTTTTCTTTTTCAAGATTTTCCAATTGAGATTTAAGTTTTGCTATCTCTGGTGAATCACTGTTTGCTTTAACTTTTGCCCTACTTGATGCTTCATCAATCAAGTCAATTGCTTTGTCTGGAAGACTTCTATCTTGAATATAACGGTCACTGAGTGTCGCTGCTGATTTTATTGCTTCATCGCTGATTTTCACTTTATGGAAGTTCTCATAAGAATTTCTTAAACCTTTTAAGATTTCAATTGTTTGTTCAACTGTTGGTGGGTCTACTGTTATTGGTTGAAATCTTCTTTCAAGTGCTTTATCTTTTTCAATGTATCTTCTATATTCGTCTGTCGTTGTTGCGCCGATTGTTTGCATTTCACCACGTGCAAGATATGGTTTTAACATGTCCGCTGGGTTTGTTTCGCCTTTTTCACTTCCCGCTTGAGCAAGAGTGTGGATTTCGTCAATGAAAACAATAATATTCTTGTTTGATGTTATTGTTTCTATTGCACTTTTAAGTTTTTCTTCCATGCTTCCACGATATTTTGTTCCTGCCATAAGCCCGCCGATATCTAAGGAATAAATAATTTTATTCTTCAGAAGGTCTGGAACATCACCTTCAACGATTTTTCTTGCAAGTCCTTCAACGATTGCAGTTTTTCCAACTCCAGCTTCACCAATTAAAACCGGATTGTTTTTCGTCTTTCTGCAAAGAATTTCAATCATACGCTCAATTTCTGCGTCTCGACCAATGATGGGGTCGATTTTTCCATTTTTTGCACGCAAAGTTAAATCACTGCCCATGTCCAAAAGTTCTTGACTAAGTTCGCTTGTGTAGTTTTGTTGAGTTTGTTTTGGTGTTGACTTGTTCAAATTTCCAACTTGGACCAAACCATCATCATTAAAAGAATCACTGACATTGCTTGAATTTAATATCATGATTGCTTTATTTCTCAACTCAAATACGTCCAAATTTAAAACTCCAGACAAAATATTAATTGCAAAACTTTCTTCTTGACTTAAAAGTGCTACCAAGAGATGTTCAGGAGCAATGTATGAACTGTGAGTTCTCTTTGCAATTGAATTTGCAATCATCAACATCTCTCTAACTCTTGGTGTGAGTTCAACCACATTAGATGGTGTTCCTTTTGAACCAACGCTATCCAAAATTTCTTGAATAGTCTTCGTGTCAACATGATACGCTTGCAACAAAGTTTTTGCTTTGCTTTCAACTTTTGTGAAAGCATACAAAATGTGCTCTGTGCCAACTTCGTTTGTGCTGTGAGAGGCATATTGTGAAGCAACTTGAATAATTTTGTTTGCTAAATCTGTTAAATTATACATTTTTACCTCCTTTGAATAAATTTCTAACTTCGTTTGCCAAATCTTTCATCTCAGATTGAGAAATTGTCTCTTTCTTGTTGAAAAGACAAAGTTTTTCCGCATGTTTAATTTTTTCATCATCAATATCGCAAAGATTCAAACTATTTCCCATTCTTAAAGTTGACAAATGCATTTCAAGTTCATTTTGCGTCATAAGATGAGCGGAAGTCAAAATTGCTTTTGCCCTTTCAACTTTATCTTGCAACTCGTCATGACTTGAAACATCTTGCATTTTCAAACTTTCAATTTCAAGATTGTCTATATTTTTAAGTGTTTTTTCAAAATCCTCGAAAACTTCTTTTTCGCTGAATCCCAAATTGCAATTAGTTGTCAAAACATAAACATTCTTCAAGTCTGTTGGAATCAACGAATATCCAAGTTTTGCAACATTTTGTTTAACTTGTTCAATTTTATTAATTCGACTGAGACCATTAAGTGATAGCAAACTTTCAATTTTAATCCCTGAACCAACCTTTTTTAAGTCGCTCATCAAAAATCCATATTCATCACTGAACGCGAGATTTAATTTGTTTGAAAGTAAATCACTTATCTCTTTTGCATCACTGAAAATTTGACTATCAAAACCAAAAGTTGAAGATTTGATAGCGATATGCTCGTCAGAGAACATTTCAACAATCGTGTTCCCTTCACTTTTTGTGAAAATGTTGTTAACATTTGGAGTCAACAATCCATTTTCTTTCAATTTGTTCATAAATTCTTCACTCGCTTTTGGCAAATAATTTAAACTCATTTTGCCTTTTAACGCGTCAGAAACCTTTTCAACTATCTCTTCTTTTTTTGAGTTTTCAAGTTTTGGCAAAAATTTGTAGTCTTTTAAATTTCTAAAAATATTAACTTTTGTGAAAATAACACTATTCATCTTTTGCCTCCAATTTTTGAATTTGTTTCTTAATTTTTGCCGCGTCTTCGTATCTCTCTTCTTCAACTGCTTGCTTCATTTGTTCTCTTAAATCATTGATTTTGTCTTGTTTTGTTTGTTTTGTTTTTGTTTCTTTTGGCATTTCAAGTTTGTCTTGTTTGTGCGTTTCAAATGGTGCAATCCTTTTCAAAATATTTGAAATTTCTTTTCTGAAAACTTCATAACAATTTGCACAACCAAATTTGTTTGTGTTTCTATATTCTCTCAAACTTGTTTTGCAAACCGGACAAACAATGTCTTCAACCTTTTCAAAAGGTAAAATGTCAGAAAAAACTGAAAACATATCGTCAAATATGCTGGTTGGTTGTTTTGAAAAAACTCCTTCTTTTATTGCACATTCTCTACATAAATTTGTCGTTTGACTAACTCCATTTACAACCAACGTTGAATGGTAAACACTAGGGCGACCACATCTATCACATTTCATAATTATTCTCCTTTTCTATCTTGATTTTTCATTAACTCAATAACCACTTGTTTTAAAATTGAAGAACGCAATTTGTCGTCAAAATTAATAGGATTGTTGAGCGCTTTTCCGCTTGTCGCAGATTTTAAAATTCCTTCTTCTTTGTCTGTTATAAGATTTTTGTCACGCATTTGCATAATCAATTGATTTCCTTCAACTTGACTCATTGGCTTTTCACATAAATTCAATGCCTTGTTTAAAAAGTTGCTGTTTGTGTCAACCAATCTCATAACTTTGATGTACCCACCGCCACCACGCTGACTTTCGACTACAAATCCGCGGTTTAGGGTGAATCTTGTGTTCAACACATAATTGATTTGGCTTGGGACACAAGAAAAGAACTTCGCCAAATCATTTCTCGACAATTCAATGAAATCGTCTGAGTCTAGACTGTTCATAATGAACTCTTCAATGATATCACTCACACTTTTCACAACTTTTGCCTCCTTTTTTTTGAAAGTTTGACTTTCTTTGACTTTCGCTTCCATTCTACTCCTATTATAACCAAATGTCAAGCAAAAATGCAAAAAAATTTAAAAAAATTGGCAAACTTTTATTTAGAGTGCCAATTTTATTATTTATAATTTCCACTTTCCTTTGTAAAAGGAAATTCTTAATGTTGTCTCAAAAAAATTATTTCAAATGGTTTTGTTTGTTATTACAAAAATGCAAATTTAATCTTTTTCAGAGTGAAAATGTTCATATATTTTCTTTGCTGTGGGTTTTGTTATGCCTTTTGTTTGTTCAAGTTGGGTTAAAGTTGCATTTTTTATGTTTTCAATTGTCCTGAAATTTGAAATCAAGGTTCTTCTTGTTGCTGGACCCACACCCGCAATTGATTCTAGCCCTGACTTGAACATTCCTTTCGACCTTAACTCACGATTGAATGTTATTGCAAATCTATGCGCTTCATCTCGTGCTAGTTGCAAAAGTCTTAACGAATAACTGCCCTTTTTTAATATATAAGGTTTGCTTCCGTTTGGCTTGAATACTTCTTCTTCCCTTTTTGCCAAACTTATTAAATCGTTTGGATAATTATATTTTGTAAGGACTTCGACTGCCGAACTAAGTTGACCTTTTCCCCCATCAATCACAATCAAATCTGGCACACTAGAAAAACTTATATCATCTGAATTCAATTTTTCCATTCTGCGTGTTAAAACTTCACGCATGGAAGCAAAATCATCAATAAAATCTACCGTTTCGATTTTAAACTTGCGATACATCTTTTTTGCTTTTTCGCCGTTTATTAAAACAACCATACTTGCAACCGTATATGTTCCATATGTGTGCGAAATGTCATAACATTCAATACGCTTTGGAATATGTTTCAAGTTTAAATCTTGTTGCAACTGCTTCATCGCGCCAATGCTGGCGTTTATTTTTTTTGTGTTGATGTCCAAATTCTTTTCCATATGAAGATGAGCGTTCTTTTCCGCCATTTCAAGAAGTTTGTGCTTTACACTGTCAATTTTGGGTTTTATTATTGTGATTTTTTTGTTTGATTTTTCTCTTAATATAATTTCTATTTCTTTTGTGTCAATATCTGGCAAAATTATCTCATCTGCAATTAGCGGGTGTGTTGAATAATATTGCATAATGAATTGAGAATATGCTTCAACTTCGTCCAAAAAATTTAAAATGTCAAAAGTTTGAACTCCTTGAAGTTTCCCACCGCGTATTGACAAAGCACACATAGCAGAAAACTCGCCACTTGTTGCAAGATTGAATATGTCATAATCAACCAACGAACCAAGACTGGTGATTACATTAGATTTCAATTTTTCTAACATTTTCAATCGGTCACGAATCAAGAGTGCTGTCTCAAAATTTTCATTTTTTGAAGCGACTTCCATTTTTTGTTTTAAAAGCGTTTCAACTTCTTTTGTGTCACCTTTTAAAAACTTTATTGCCTTGTCCACAATTTCCATATATTCCTGTTTTGAAATCAATTTTGCACATGGCGCTGAGCACATATGCATTTCTTTGAACAAACAAGGTTTAAACGGCTTTTTGTTTTCGGTGATAACTTGCTTGCACTTTCTCAATGGGAATGCATAATCCATGATAGACAAAACGTCTTTTGCACTCACCCCTGCCATATATGGACCAAAATATTTGTCATTTTTATTTAACCTTCTTGAAATCTCGAATCTCGGGAAATCTTCTTTTAAATTCACTTTGATGTACGCATAGGTTTTCCCGTCTTTTAGAAGAATGTTATAATAAGGTTTATATTTTTTTATCAAATTATTTTCAAGCGCAAGTGCTTCAACTTCATCGTTAACAACAAAAAAATCAAAGTCAACCACATTTTTGACCATGTTTTTTACTTTTAAATGGTCTTGTTTTCTTAAGAAATATTGACTAACTCTTTTCTTTAAATTTTTTGCTTTGCCCACATAGATAACATTATTGTCTTTGTCTTTCATGATGTAGACACCTGCATCATTGGGCAATCTTTTAACTTTGTCAAGCACTAAATCCATGTTAATATTATATCACAAAATTCAACAATGATAAAATAATTTTGTCCATTTCATCATATTAATAAATATGAAATTTTTTAAACAACATATAAAGAAAATTTTAAGTGTGAGTTTGATGTTAATTTTATGTTTTTATGTAGCGTTTTTTGGCATTAAAAAGGCAATTCAACATGAAATTTACAAGCAACCGGACAAGCAAACTACTATATATGAAATTTGGCACATTGAAACATTTGAAGGTGGAAGCAAATCTAGAATTGAATATCTAAAAACAATTGCAAGAAAGTTGGAAAAATCTGAACCGGAAAATCTATTTATGATTCGTTCAATAAGTCCTGAAAATTTGGAAACTGAACTTAGCCAAAGCACTCCTGACATAATTTCATTTGGTTATGGAGTTGGGAAAATTGTTTTGCCTTTTCTTTCGGATTTTGAAAATTGTTTTAATGTTAGAGATGAATTGGTGGAATCTGGAATGTTTTCCAATAAAGTTTATGCCTTACCATACATAATGAGCGGATATGCTCTTATCACTCACGGAAATCTAACCAATAACTTTAAATGTGGGACAAGTCCTTATTGTCACCCTGAAAAAATTTATTTGGAAAATAATTTTGCCGTTTCCACAATTGAAACACCTTACGAAGCATATAAACATTTTGTTAACGACAAAACTGCCACCCTACTTGGAACAAATCGAGATGTCTATCGCGTTGACAAATTGAATAACATTGGGCGACTAAATTGCTCAATAACTCCATGCTCAACTTACACAGATTTAATTCAATATATTGGCATATGCAAACCAAATGAAACAACAAAAAATTTCGTAAAATGCGTTTTTTCGAACGAAAATCAACAAAATTTAACCAATTTTTCACTATATTCTGTAAATTTTGGCAAAATTTATCAAACTGGAATATATAGTGACATGGAAGATGCAATAATGAAAGCAAGCATTCCAAACGCATTTTATGTTTGATTTTTCAAAAGTTGAAAAAGATGTGAGTCTAAAAAATTTCTGCACATTCAAAATTGGTGGGTGTGCAAAATTTTTGTTTGTTGCAAAAACCATCAATGACCTTTTGGAAAGTGTTAGATTTTGCATTGATTCAAAAATTAAATTCAAAGTTATTGGATTGGGCGCAAATTTGCTTTTCTTGGATAAAGGTTTTGATGGCATGATAATTGTTAACGAAACTAACCAAATAAAAAAATGTGGAAACATGCTTTGCGTGGACTCTGGACTCACAATTACTGAATTGCTGTCATTTTGTGTGGACAACAATTTGTCAGGACTTGAAGGATTTGCAGGTATTCCATCAACTTTTGGTGGCGCGGTCACAAATTCGTTGGGTTCGGGTGACTATTTAATTTCAAATTTAATACATTTTGTTGAAGCGTATGCCCTTCCTGACACTGAACATAGAGTTTATTTATCAAAAAATGATTGCGATTTCGCGTATAGAGACAGCATTTTTAAGCACAAAAATTATCTTATCACTCGAGTTGGATTGAAACTTCAACATGGCGAAAAATCTGACATTTATAACAATGTCGTTTTCTATGCATCAAAAAAAATTCAAAATCAACCACTTGAATTTAATTCGGCAGGAAGCATTTTTAAGCGCACAGATTTTATTCCTTCAAAACTTATAGATGAACTCGGTTTAAAAGGCAAGTGCATTGGCGGAGCGATGATTTCAAACAAACATGCAGGTTTTATTATTAATATTGACAATGCAACAGCACAAGATGTTGAAAATTTGATTGATTTTGTGACTCAAGAAATTAAAAATAAATGCCAAAAAATCCCAAAAAAAGAAATTGAAATCGTCCGTTAAATTTAAAATAATAAAAAGATAAATGTTGATTTATTTTTTTGTTGGTGATATAATATCCACAAGGAGAAAATTTATGGCATTGATTGCTGATTATCACACACACACAAAATACTCAAGACATCATCATGGAAAAAGTTCAATTGAAGAAAATGTTAGAGTTGCATATGAAAAAGGTTTGAGACAAGTTGCAATCACTGACCATGGCTTTAACCAAACTTTGTATGGTGTAATGCGAAAAGATTTGGACAAGGTTCGCTCTGAAATTGAAGATGCAAAAGAGCGCTTCCCTATCGATGTTTTGTTGGGCGTGGAAGCAAATTTGATTTCAAGCAAAGGCGACATTGATATAACACCAGAAGATTATGAAAAATTGGATATTTTGCTTTGCGGTTTCCATAGATTTGTTAAATCAACCACAAAAAAAGAAAAATTCGGTTTTATAATCAAAAATATTATGTGTGAATTATTCCATCACACAAGCAAACGCCAACGCGAACAAAACACGAATGCATACATCAATGCGATGAGAAAATATAAAATTGACATTCTCACCCACTTAAATTATGGTTGCAAAGTTGATGTCGAAAAAGTTGCAAGAGTTGCAAAAGAAACAAACACCTTGATTGAACTCAATGGGAAAAGACTTGGCATGAGCGACAAAGAAATCTTGACATGCTATAATCTTGGTTGCAAATTTGTGATTAACAGCGACGCACACCATTGTTCAAAAGTTGGCGATGGGCATCTTGGACTTCAAGCTATTTTAAGACTTAGAATTCCAACATCTGCCGTTGTAAATTACAATGATTTGCCACAACTTAAAAAGGACAAACGAAAGAAAAGGAGCTAATTATGAAAGACTGCAAAACTCAAATCTTAAACTCAATGGCAAAAAAGAATTGCAGTCTTATTTTTTTACATTCTGTTTTGACCGCAAACGCAGAAATAACAAAACACAACATTTTAATTACTGCTGATGAACAAATTCTTACGCAAATTGAAACCATAATTTTAAATGATTATTTATTCCTTGACATAAGCAGATGGAACAATTGTCTTTCAATTGGTGGAGACATTGAAAAATTTTTGAAAGAAATCGATTTTTCGTCTGATTCTCTTAAAAATTTCCATTCTCAAGAAGAAAAAATCATCATTTTACAATCAATTTATCTTGTTTGTGGCAGATTTTATTACAATCAAGACAGCACAAAAAACTCAAAAGGTTATAGGTTTGAAATTGTGCTTAAAAAACAAAATTTGGCAAATCTTGTTGTCTCTCTTTTCAGTGAATTCAACTTTAATCTCAATATTGCAAAAAGAGCAAATCAAATTGTTGTTTATTCTAGAAACAGTTCGCAAATTTGTGATTTATTTGTTTTCCTTGGTGCTCAATACACCGCCCTTGAAATTCAAAACAACCTTGCAATGCGAGAAATGAGAAATGTTGCAAACAGACAAAACAATTGCTTTGAATCCAATTTGGACAAAACCATAAACGCCAGCAGTTTGCAGATTGATGCAATTAACTATATCATCTCTAACCTAACATTGGATAGTTTGGACGAAAATTTAAAAGAAGTTGCTTTGGCTCGACTTGCAAATCCTGATGTATCCCTTGGAGATTTACAAAAAGTTTTAAATAACAAACTATCGCGCGCTGGCATAAAGTATCGTTTGGATAAAATTATTGAAATTTACAAAAAACACAAAGGAGAAGAAAAATGAAACCATTTGTCCATCTACATGTCCACACTGAATACTCTTTGCTTGATGGTGCAGCAAGAATCAAAAAATTGGTTAAACTTGCAAAAGAATATGGCATGCCAGCAGTTGCAATCACTGACCACGGAAACATGTATGGCTATATTCCATTTCACAACGCATGTGAATCAGCAGGAATAAAACCTATTTATGGAACTGAGTTTTATGTGTGCGACGATTTAAACAACAAAAAAGGAAAAACCAAACTTTCACATTTAATTATCCTTGTGAAAAATGAACAGGGTTATAAAAATCTTTCCAAACTTACAGCTATTGCTTTCAGAGACGGATACTATTACAAGCCAAGAATAGACTACAAAACTTTGGAGCAATATCACGAGGGTTTAATTTGTCTTTCCGCATGTCTTGCTGGTGACGTTCCACAATATATTTTAAATGGTGAGAATGATAAAGCAGAAGAATTAATTTTGTGGTTTAAACGCGTGTTTGGTGAAGATTTTTATCTCGAAATTCAAGCAAACACTCTCCCAGACCAAAAAATTGTAAATCAAAAACTATGTGAATATTCAAAAAAGTTTGATATAAAACTGGTTGCAACAAACGACGTGCACTATCTTTTTAAAGAAGATGCAGAAATGCAAGATGTTTTGATGTGTGTTGCAATGCAAACTTTTGTCGATGAACCAAATCGACTTAAATTCCCAACAGATGATTTTTATTTCAAAACTAGAGACCAAATGCTTGAATGTTTGCCAGAATATGAGCAAGCTCTTGACAATACTCTTGAAATTGCAGAAAAATGCAATTACGATTTCAATGAATACGGCAAAAACATTTATTTGCACCCTAGATATGTCCCAGAAGGTGGCTACAACGAAAAAGTTGGTGCAACTCCAAAAGAATTTATGTTGCGTTTGATTGATGAAGGTGTAAAGAAAAAATATGGTGGCTGGACTGAAGAACTGCACAAGCGTATTGATGACGAAATAACCATTATTGAGAAACAAGGTTTTATTGAATATTTCTTGATTGTTTGGGACTATATCCACGCAGCAAAAAGCATGGGTATTTCTGTAGGCCCTGGTCGTGGTTCGGGTGCTGGTTCTGTTGTCGCTTACACAATGGGAATTACCAACGTTGACCCACTTAAATTTGATTTGTTCTTTGAACGTTTCTTAAACCTTGAACGTGTCTCTGCCCCAGACTTTGATATTGACTTTGAAGATAGCAGAAGACAAGAAGTCATCGATTACGTGACAAGAAAATATGGAAGCGACCGTGTTGTTCGTATTATTACATTTGGAACTATGAAAGCGAAAAATGCCATAAAAGACGTTGGCCGTGTTCTTCGTGTGCCATACTCTATTTGCGATAAAATAACCAAGCAAATTCCGATGTACAAAAGTCCAATTCTTCCAAAAGCATTTGGTTTCCACATTCCAAAAGAAGGTGACAAAGATTACGGAACGGTTTACGCCGTGCCAGAACTTGTGGAGATGTACAACTCTGACCCACAAGTTAAGCGTATGGTTGACATTGCAATTAAAGTTGAAGATTTCCCAAGGCAGAGTTCAATCCATGCTTGTGGAGTTATTATTGGTAAAGACTCACTAGACAAGTTCGTACCACTTTCACGAAACGGAGACATCATCTCAACACAATATGAAGGTGCTGACATGGAAAAACTTGGACATCTCAAAATGGACTTTTTGGGATTAACCAACTTATCCGATATTAAAGGTGCTTGCAAACTAATTAAACAAAATCATGGCGTTGACATTGATTTTGACAAATGCACATATGATGACCCTAACGTATTTAAACTGATTTCAAGCGGAAACACTGATGGAATTTTCCAAATTGAATCTGCAGGATTTAAGAAATTCATGAAAGAACTTCAGCCAACTTGCATAGAAGATATTGTGGCCGCTGTGTCACTTTATCGCCCTGGACCAATGGATTCAATTCCAAAATATGTTCACAACAAGCATCACCCAGAAGACACAACATACGACCACCCTATTCTTGAAGATATTCTCAAAGTCACTTATGGTTGTATCGTTTATCAAGAGCAAGTTATGAAAGTTTGTCAAGCAATGGCAGGATTTAGTTTGGGACAAGCGGACAATATTAGACGTGCCATGGGTAAAAAGAAAATGGAAGAAATGTTAAAATGGAAAAATTCCTTCCTAAATGGCAGTGAAGCGTTCACTGATTCACACGGCAAATATAATCCACCAATTAAAGGTGCATTAAGAAATGGAGTCAGTGAAGAAGTTGCAAACAAAATTTGGAACGAAATGGAAGGTTTTGCGTCATACGCATTCAATAAATCCCACGCGGCAGCTTACTCTTTGATAACATATCAAACCGCATATTTAAAAACATACTACAAAGTTGAATTCATAACAGCAATCTTGAATAATAAATTTGCAAAACCAGACAAACTTAAATATTACATGGCATATGCAAAACAAGAAAAAATCGAAATTCTTCCGCCGGACATAAATTTGAGTGATGTATACTTCTCAACTGACGGAAAAAACATTCGTTTTGGTCTTTCCGCATTGAAAAATGTTGGTTTGTCTGTTATGGAAGACATCATAAAAGAAAGAAATGAAAATGGACCATTTAAAGACTTCAATGATTTTGTTTGGAGAGCAAATTCTCAAGCACTGAACAAACGTTGTATTGAATCATTGATTAAAGCGGGTGCTTTTGATTGTTTTGGTAGACCAAGAAGTCAATTGATGGCAGTTTTCTCAATTATGGTGGATCGTTGTCTTGAAAGACGTAAAAAATCAATGGACGGTCAAATGAATTTGTTTGGGGACATCATTGATGACACAAAACTTATTGAAGATAATGAATATCCAAACATAAACGAATTTGCAAAACCTATCAAACTGCAATATGAAAAAGAAATTTCAGGAACATATCTAAGCGGTCACCCACTTGACAGTCATTTGGACACAATCAAAAACTTTACATTCAATTCAAGTTTTATTCCTGATTCGTCTGGCGACGACGAAGGAATTGTTTCAGACAATGAAGACGAATCATATCAAAACTATGGCGTCGACATGTCAATTTCTGGCGAAGAAACTGACGCAGAAAATGTGGACTTGTATAACGGTTTAAAAGATGGAGACAGAGTGACCTGCGGTGGAATTATCGCCGACATCAAAGTCATTTCAACAAAAAATGGCAGTAGAATGGCATTTTTAAAAATTGAAGACATGACAGGCTCGTTTGAAAGCGTTTTATTTAGCAAAGCATATGATAAATTTAAAGATTTATTGATTAATGATGCTTTGGTTGCAATAAAAGGAAGATTTTCTTTAAGAGATGGTCAAAGACCAAGCATCACAATTGAAAATATGGAACTCATGAGCGAAGAAACAGAAGATGAAGATAAAAATTCAACTGATGAAGTGGAAGTTAAAGCTCCTAGAAAACTTTGGCTTAAATATAACACAAACGACGGAATTCTCCACTCAGCCATCAAAAAAATTCTTTCTGACCACAACGGAATGGACCAAGTGTTTATTAAAGACACTGGAACAAACAAAGCATTTAAATTGAATTCTTGCGTTGAAATTAGAGAAAGTTTGATTTATGAACTTGAAACAATTCTCGATAAGTCTTGCATTTTTATTCAAGAATAATTAAATATAAATTAAAAAAGACATTTGAAAATGTCTTTTTTTTACCAATCTTCATCATCTTTTGGCTTTTCTTTCTTTTTCTTTTTATAATTAAATAATTTAAGTCTCCCTTTTGAAAATATCGTCACAAATAAAATGTAAACGCTACAAACACCAACAAAAACATAAATTATTCTGCTAAAAACATTTGCTTGTGTGCCAAAAATACCCGCAACAAAATCATATTGAAGTGCACCAATTAAAAGCCAATTAACTCCACCTAAACAAGTGAAAACAAAAGCAAACAACCTAAACATAATTAACTCCTAATTATATTTTTGATTGTTTGCAATAAATTATTCTAATTTTCTTGTTGAGTGTCAAATTTGCTTATATCTCGCATGATTTTTTTATAGCCAATTGGAATGTTCATTTTTGTCACCAAATATGGACAAGCGGTTTGACATTTCATGCAGTATACACATTTTGAGTAGTCAATTTCAGCGTATAATTCTTCATTTTTATCGTATTTCATAAGTATTGCTCCGACTGGACATATTTTTGAACATATTGAACAACCTTTGCATTTCAACGCATTTATTTCCACTCTTTTTTGATTTAAATTAAAGAATTTTTTTCTTTTTTTGTCGTCAACAATTTTTTTGTTGTTATCAAAATCGACCAAAGCAAAATCTTCGACTTTAAACTTTTCATATTCGTCACCAAACACTTTTATTTTGCTAAGACAATCATATCCCCTATTTTTTGCGTTTGATATAATTGTTTTTTCTTTGTTGATATTTAATATTTCAATTATCGCTTGGTCAAGAGCAAAAATGTCCATTGAACTTGCAAGACAAGACAGCATTCTTTGAGTTTTGTTAGCTTCCAATGCCACGATTCCATCAAGCACATTGATTGCAATTTTGTCTTTAATTACGTCGTAAATATCTAGCAAAAATTCATTAAATTCACCTAAATTGTTGCATTGATTTATGTATAAATCTTTCACTTTCCCTGGCACAAATCCAAACAAATTTGCCGTTGCACCAATGTAGCCAAAACTATCGTCAATTTTGATTTTCCCAACATTGATGATTGCATCAACATTTTTAATTTCTTCAAGTAATATAAGATTTTTTCTCATTCTTCCATATGGAGTTTCAAGTTCAATCGCTTTCATGTTGTGATTTAGTGTGCACTTAGACAAATTTGCGACTTCCAACATTCCTGTTGTTATGTAAGTTTCATCAAGCCCTTCAATTGAGTACTTCTTCCCCGTTTGAGAATCAACAAGTTCGCATGATGCTCCAAATTTGGTTAAAATATTGGCAATTGCACAAACAATGTTTGGGTGTGTGGTCTCTGCACAATCAGGAGCCATGCTAGGATTTAAACAAACTTTCAACATTACTTTCATTTTTGGTTTCAGTTTTAAAAAAAGACCTTGCTCATCGAATTGTTTCATGAGTTCGTTTTCAATTGTCTCATAATCATAACTATCAACGTACTTCAAAGATACCAGTCTATTCATGTTAATATGCTACAAAATTGCAGGTTAAAAGTCAAGAATTTAATGTTAAAATTATTTTCGCATTTTCTTGATTTTTGTTTTGATTTATTCTAATATATTTACATGATAAAAATTTGGGGAAAACTTTTAGTTCAAGATAAAATAATCAAACATAAAACCATTTCTGTTGATGCTTCAAAAACATCATTTTTTGATATGTTGAAAGATTTGTGCGAAAAACTAAACATCTCAACCCCTGTTTTGTTGGATAAACATGTATACGATTTTAACAAGTTTAAAATGTGCGTTTTCCGACCTGATGATTTTGTGGAAAGCGTTCTTTTCGATAAATTCATTGTTGAACTTGTAAGAAATTAAGAATAAATTTAAAATTTTGAAATAAATTGTGTGAATTTACATATATTTACTATATGTCAATCAAAAATTGTCTTAATTATAAAATTTAGTTGACAAATTTCAAATTATAGTGATATAATGTAGCATATGATTTGCGATAGGTATCTATTGCATTTTATTTTTTAGGAGTAGACTATGGAAAACAAAACATATATGACACAAGAGGGTTATGAAAAAACCAAAGAAAGACTTGATTATTTAAAATCAACAAAAAGACAAGAAGTTGCAGCAAAAATTGCAGAAGCAAGAAGTTATGGTGATTTAAGCGAAAACAGTGAATATGACATCGCACGTGAAGAGCAAGCAATTGTCGAATCTGAAATTTTTGAACTTGAAAGCAAACTTAAATCGGTTGAAATCATTGATTCAAAAAAAATTGACACAAAGAAAGTTTCTGTTGGTTGCAAAGTGACTGTCACAAATTTAAAGACAAATCAAACAGTTGAATATAAAATTGTTGGTGACACCGATTCAGACCCATTAAACGGATTGATTAGCAACACTTCTCCAGTTGGTTCTGCATTTATTGGCAAAAAAGTTGGCGAAATTGCAATGGTTAAAACTCCAGCAGGAATAAATCAATTTAAAATTGTTAAAATCAAAGCTTAATAATTTAAAACAAAAAGCACGGATTATCCGTGCTTTTTTAACAATTATTTTGTATTTATTGATTGTCGTTTGCGAATGTGTCAATGTTCTCTAAGGTTGGTTTTTTATCTTGTGTATTGTCTTTGAGACACAATGATACAATCATAAATGCTGCTGATATCCAACCAACGAACAAAATGTCCAAAACAAGGTTAGCAATAATAAGACCAGTTTGTGACTTGCCCTTGTTCACTTTTGAAAGCAACAAAATCGAAACGGTCATTGATGCGATTGCGCCAGCAAGAATAACAACTGCACAAACATTAACCGCGCTTTTTGCGACTTTTGCAACAGTTTGCAATTCAGATTGAGTGATTGTTTGAAGGATTCCATTTTCGTCTGTGTAGGTTATTTCGTATGAGCCATCTGGATTATTTGTTATTGTATACTCTGCTTGAGATTCATACACTTCATACAAGTTTTGTTCAGTAATTAAACTTGAAATCCCAAACATAACAAATCCTGTTATAATCAAAAATGCAGACATAACAATTGATAAAATTGTTCCCGCTTTAATAAAACCTTTTTTCGTTGAATTCATACTCTCCTCCCCAAACTATTTATTCAAATTATAACTTTGCTCTTTTCTTTTGTCAAATGCTTTTTAAATATTTGTAATATTTTGTGCAATATGCTATAATCTAAACATGATTGAAGCAATCAAAAACACAAATTTATATAACTCTCTTGGACTTAACAAAAATTTAAGTCAAGCATATATATTTTATTCAAATGATAGAATTCTTAACAATAATATTGCACTTTTATTTGCAAAATCATTGCTTTGTGAAAACAAAACCGCATGCGGACATTGTGATTTTTGCAAACAATTTGACAACTTGTCCAACCCTGACTTAATGATTATCAACCAAGATTCAATCAAAGTTGAAGATGCAAACAAAATCATATCAAAATTGGCAACAAAACCAATTTCAAATAAATATAAAATCTTCGTGATTTTAAACGCTGAAAATATGAATGAAACTGCTCAAAATAAATTGTTAAAATCTTTTGAAGAGCCAAATGAAAACAACATTTTTATCCTTTCAGCATCAAAAATTGACAAGGTTTTGCCAACAATTTTATCAAGACTGAAAAAAATTTATGTGCCAAAACTTGAATTTGATGACAAACTTATTTTGCGTCCTTTTCTTTTAAAACAAGGTGTTGACATATCGCCTATTCTCAACCTTGATTTAAATTTAACTGAAACAATAAACATGGTCTCAGACAAAAATTATATAAACACTTTTGGAACAATAAAACAAGTGTTGACTGAATTAAAATCAAGTCAAGATATTCCAATTGTTGTTTCAAAAATGAAAGATTTTGACAAGGACCTTTTCTTCCCTATGCTTCAAGACATATTCTTAAATTGTTTGAGCAAAACAAATAAATATGATGAAAAATTGACAACATTCATAAAAGTCAACTACTCACCAATCGCAATTTCAAAAATTGTGGAAATAATTGAAAATGCTTACAAAAAACAGACCGCCAATGTAAACTTTTATTATCTCATTGACTTGGTTCTATTCAACATTTTAAAGGAGAAATATTTATGCAAGTAATTGAAATTCTTGTTTCAAACACGTCTTCTCATGTCTATGCCATGAAATCAGACGAATATAAAAAAGGAGAAAGGGTTGTTTTCTCATCAAACTCTCAACTAGATTTGGGAGTGATTGTCGGAACAACTGACACAACAGATTTGATTGAATTTGTTGAAATTGTTCGCATCGCAACACCAGAAGACATCAAAGCCAATTGTGAAAACTGCCGATTCGCAAAATCAATTTTGCCAGAAATCAAACAACAAGTAAACAATCTCAATTTGGATATGAAAATTGCTTTTGTTGCCGTTTCGTTGGACAAATCAAAAATAACAGTAAATTACACGTCAGACGAACGTGTAGATTTTAGAGAACTTATTAAAATTCTTGGTTCAAAATACAAAGCCAGAATTGAAATGAAACAAATTGGAAATCGTGATGAATCAAAACATATCGGTGCAATGGGTGTTTGCGGAAGAGAAACATGTTGCAAATCTTTTTTAAAAGATTTTGATAAAGTTAGCATCAAAATGGCAAAAAATCAAAATATTTCACTAAACCCAACTCGCATCAATGGCATGTGTGGAAGATTGTTGTGTTGTTTAAAATATGAAGACGAATATTATGCTGAAATGCAAAAGAAAATGCCAAAAATTGGGATTTTTGTCACCACCCCTGATGGAAAAGGAAGCGTACAATCAACAGATTTTTTGCGTGAAACCGTGACAGTGTCATTCCAAAAAGATGACATAACAGAATTAAAAACTTATCCTTTGTCTGAAATCAAACTTGGAAAGGACAACTCTAAAGAAAAACAAAAAAATAACTATTATTAATCAAACTAAGGACAACTTTTTATGAGCAAAATTGATAATTTTAAACTTGAACACTTTGACAATGGCATTTCGATTTACCAAAGTGACAATTTCTATAAGTTCACGCAAGATGCAATACTTCTTGCTAAATTTTGCAATATAAAACATACTGATGCCGTTCTTGAACTTTGCGCTGGAAGTGGTGTGATTTCTTTTTATGCCTACTCTCTCCACCCTTTTAATAACCTTTATTTCAATGAAATACAACCTGAAATGTGCGAGATTATTGAAGAAAATATTGCTTTTAATGGATTTAAAAGAAGGAGTAAAATTTTCAATTGCAACTTAAAAGATTTATCGCCAAAAGACTTTAAAAAACCATTAGATGTCATCATTTGCAATCCACCATATCAAAAACTTTCTCCAAACAGCAAAATTAATGAAAAGCGTGAAATTGCCATTGCGAAACATGAAATTGAAGCGACTCTTGAAGATATAATTAAAAAATCTAGCGAATTATTAAAAGATAAAGGTCGCCTATACATGGTTCATATTGCTTCTCGTTCAACCGAAATTGTCACTCTTTGTTCAAAATACAACATCGAAGTTAAGCAGATGAAATTTGTGTTTAATGGAGACAAAGACGCCTATCTCGTGCTCATTGAAGCGGTTAAAAATGCACACCCCGGTGTTAGAATAAGTAAAAATTAAGGAGACGTTTATGATTAATGGATACAAAATTATCACACTATGCGGTTCAACAAAATTTAAAGACGATTTTATGCGTGTTCAAAAAGAACTTACCCTTGCCGGAAACATTGTCATATCTGTGGGATTGTTTGGTCATTCTGGAGACAATGAAGTATGGGAAAATATGGACGAAGGGACCAAAACAAAGACAAAAATTATGCTAGACGACATGCACAAACGAAAAATTGATTTATCTGATGAGATTTTTGTAATCAATAAAAATGGTTATATTGGCGAAAGCACAAAATCTGAAATTGAATATGCCAAAATGACCAATAAACCTGTAAATTATATGGAGAATTGAAATGTTATATTTTGTTGCAACGCCAATTGGAAATTTAAATGACTTTAGTTTGCGTGCCATTGAGACGCTACGCTCTTGTGATGTTATTGCTTGTGAAGACACAAGACATTCAAAAATTTTGCTTGACCATTATGAAATAAAAGCCAAAACAATTGCGTATCACAAATTTAATGAGCAAAATAGTGCAGATGGTATTATTGCACTTTTAAAAGATGGTAAAAATGTAGCAGTTATGAGCGACGCGGGAATGCCAGTAATAAGCGACCCAGGTAATGTCTTGGCGCAAAAATTGGTGGAGCAAAATATAAAATTTACAATTATCCCTGGCGCGAATGCAGGATTGTGCGCATTGGTCCTATCCGGTTTTGATGCCAACAAATTTGCATTCTTTGGATTTTTGAGCGAAAAAAACAAAGAACTTAAAGCACAACTTGAAGATATCAAAAATTTTTGCGGAACAAAAATAATTTACTCATCAAAATATAACATCAACAAAGACCTTAATTCACTCTACAATAGTCTTGGTGTCACTCGTGTTGCAATTGTAAGTGAAATTACAAAACTTCATGAAAACTGTGAAATTGTTGAACTTCCATTTGAATTAACTGAGCCAAAAGGCGAATATGTTCTTGTTGTTGAGCAAGGAAAAGAAATAAAAACGCAACCAAAAGACAGTGAACTTTTAAACGAGTTAAAATTGTTGTTAAAAGAAATGAACAAAAATGACGCAATGCATTTGCTTAAAACAAAATACAATCTCACAAAATCTTATATTTACAATCTCTACGAAAAAAATAAATAAAAAAAGAACTACTTATGTTCTTTTTTTATTATTGTTTTTTAATTTAGCGAACAATTCCTTAATTAAATTTTTGATATATTTGTATTCAGACGTTTTACAATACGCTATGGTGAAAGCAATTGACACAATTAAAAATGTGATAATAATTTTTAATATAAAATATCCGAATCCAATTGGAATTAATTTGTTAATAAAGTATATAGTAGCGCCAACAATAATAGTAATTATAAATGCTTTAAGTTGTTTAAAGAAATATTCTTTGGGACTTGATTTGAATACTTCTTTATATAAGATTGGTGGCTCAAATATTATTGTAGTCAATAATCTACAAATAATAGTTCCAAGTATTACTCCTAAAAGCCCTAATAATTGTGCCAAAATCACACTTGTCACAATATTAATTGCTGCCGCAATCAATAGAAGATACTTTACTTTCGCAAAAAGTCCATTATTTTCTCTGAATATATATACAGGTGAAATGACTGTTGTAAGATAAAAATTAGCACATAATGCAAAAACCACTGAAAAGTCTAATAAAAATTCTGGACTCTTTAACCACATTGTTATAAAGTCATTAAATGTACAAAGCATACCAATAGCACAAAAGCAACCTATATATTGATAAATTAACAACATTACATTAAATATTTGCTTACTTTTTACGCTATTGTGTTCTAGTGCCAAATTGCCAACACTTGAAAATAATGCATTAGTAATAACCGACACAATCCCATTAATTGCAGTGATTATTAAATTATAGTTTGATAAATAACCAACTAATAATGTGCTTAATACTGAAGATATTATTATACTATCTGTGTTAGTTATTAAAACTCCACCTAATCTATATAAAAAAGTATCTTTCACCTTAATTATTAAATCTTTTTTATTTTCTTTGGACAAATTTGTTCTATATCTTTTTAATTGTGGAAATTTTTTATCAACATAAAAATGTAGGACTAAATTTGATAATAGTACAGAAATGATTTCAATAATAATATAAATTTTATAATTTGGATAAACAATTAAAAAGATTATTCTTAAAACTGTTTGTACAATTAATGTAATCAAGTTAACAATTTTTAATATATATAAATCTTGGTTTGCATTTATGAGCATTTGTTTATAAACCAAAAAATAACTCACTACTGTGCTTGTTAAAAATAGTAAATAATAAATTATTAAATCACTATTTGAAATAACTACATCATTTGAAACTATATACTTTAAAAATGGAATAAATAATAAGCCTAAAATACATACTACTAACGCAATAATGTTATAAACCTTCTTATAAAATCGCATGTATTGACTTAATAATTCGTCATCTCCTTCTGCTATAGGTTTATACAATTTAAATAAGAAAACATTTGAAATTCCCAATTCTGCTAAAGATAATAAAGTTAAAATATTGCTATAAAGGGAATTAATACCAAGAATGCCATTGCCTAATTTCCAAATCAATAAAGTTCTACATACAAAAGATAATATCAAATTTATAACTTGATATATGATTCCAAATATTAAATTTCTAATACTATGTAATTTTCTACCTGCGTACACTTTCAATTGTCCAATTAATTTATAATTCTTTCTTTAATTCATCAAATTTATTTGATAAGCCTGACCATTGTTGATTTGTATTTATTAAGTTTTTAACTTCTTCTAATATTGTATCTTTGTTTATATTATCACAAAATTTTATAAATTCAAATTCTTTTAACCAATCATTGTAAGCTGTTTTAATTTTATGATTATAATTTGATGTAACAATGCATGGTGTACTTGTTATCGCTGAAAAAATCATGCCATGAAGTCTATCCGTTATGACACAACTTGATTTTGCTATTTTCTTCAATAACTTTCTTAATTCTTTATTTCTTGCTATATCGTAAGTATGAATTGGAGCAATTGTATCAGAATCAACTATTTTAAATTCTTTTGATAATGTCAATTTAATAGTTTCTAAAGTTGATTTGGATATTTTCTTTTCTCTATCACTTCGAAATAAGAAAAGAATTGAATTGTTTCTTTTTGATTTATATTTTTTAGTATAGTTTGTATCCATAACAATATCTGGCACAAGCTTTACATGATTGTTAGGAAATATGGTTTTCATAATTTCATAACTTTTGCTATCTCTCGCAAACAAAAATAGATTTTTATGATTTGAAAATATTTTCTTTGTAATTTGTATTTCGCCACTGTCACTTTCGTCTTTAAAGTATATACTAGAAGGGAAAACTATAATTTTCTTGTCTTTATAAATCCTGACTATTTCATCTCGTAAAATTACATCATCTAAATATTCATCTCCAAGATTTCCGCCACCTTGCAAACATATAGTTTTTATATATGGCATCGGAATAATATGATGAAAATAAAAATAATACATATCATATGTCATCTCAATAAATTTAATATTCATTGATTTTAATAACTCAATTGAAGAATTTCTAATTTGATGATCGCCTAAATTATCGTGAGATGGTGAACCTATGTAAATATGAGTATATTTGGGATTATTCAATTTCTTTTTAATAAAAAAATAATCAAAAAACATTTTAATTTTTGCAAGCGTTGACACTATCTTCTGTCTCATTTATTATCTCCCATTTTTATTAAATTTTGTTTTATTTTTATTGCTAAACAGCATAGCTTTAAAGTGAAATAACGACGTTTAATAAGAGCTTTATAGAAGAATTTTCTACGTTTTTTTGCGTTAAGCAAAACAAATTCCTTAAAAGGATTTTCTACAATATATGAATTCTTTAATTTATCTAATGATTTATATTTGTTTGTATTTGAATCAAAAATATTCTTTACTTGATCAATTATTAACCACATATTAAAGTCTGACACAAAACTTTTATATTCCACTTTTTTATCGATTAATATTTTATACATTTGCTTTAATACATAAGTAAAATTTTCCAAATCTTTTTCTTGGAATTTTTCTCTTATCATTGAGTTTTGCCTAACGTAGTAGTTATATGTTGGATTATGCATAAAATATAATGTTTGTGCGTCTATTATTGTTGGTAAAACAATATTAAAATCCTCTAATTTTGTTATCCTGGTATCAAGATGTTTAAGATTGTTTAAAATAATATTCCTTTTGAAAATTTTATTCCATCTATAATACATTATTTTTGTTTTAGCATTTATAAATTGTTGTTTAAATTTTGATGTTTCTTGTTTGTCTGCATATCCTGTAAAATTATAATCGTATGCTTTTCCCACCCTTTTATTTTTATCAGTTGTAATAAAATAGTCATTCAATATTATATCTGGATGATATTTTTTTATTATATCCATATAAATAGTGATAGAGTTTAATTCTATCCAGTCATCGCTATCTATAAAATAAATGTAATCACCGCTTGATTGATTAACTCCATCAATCCATGCTTGCATAAGTCCGCCATTTCGTTTGTGAATAACTTTTATGCGGTTGTCTAATTTTGCATATTCATCGCATATCACTGGGCAATTGTCTGGACTGCCATCATCGACAAGAATGATTTCCAGATTTTTATATGTCTGATTGATGATTGAATCTATGCATTTTCTTAGATATTTCTCAACCTTATATATTGGAACTATAACGCTAATTTTGTCTTCCACACTATCCCCTTGAACAATTAAATTATTTGGAAAATTGTTTGTTTCTTATAATAAATATTATCATATTTAACTCGATTAAGCAAATAATTGACAAATAATGAGCGAATTTAATTGTTTTTGTAAATTTTATTTTGTATAATTTAAACAATTAATAATTGCATAGCAAATTATGAGGAATAAATGTTAAAATTTAAGATAAAATCAGGAATAAAAAATATTTATAAATTCGCAAACAAATTAAAATATTTTTGCTTTCAAAAACTTTATAAAACAAAAAATCTTCCAACCTTTGAACAAGCAAATAACTATCTCATCTCAATTAATAAAACGAAAATTGTTGAAACAAATTATAACGAAAAATTTAAGTCTGAGCCCCGTTTAGACTTGTCTATTATTGTGCCTGTTTACAATGTGGAAAAATACATTAAATCTTGTGTTGATTCCTTAATGCAAGACACATCTTACACTTATGAAATCATTTTGGTTGATGATGGTTCCACAGATAGTAGTGCTCAACTTTGTGATGAAATTGCAAAAACCAATTCTCTTGTTCGCGTTTTCCACACAACAAATGGCGGTCCAAGCAAAGCAAGAAATATTGGCATTGTTGAGTCTGTTGGCAGACATATAATGTTTGTTGACAGCGATGACACTCTTAAGCCAAATTCAATTCAAACGCTATTGGACGAGGCAGTTTCGTTTCCAAATTATGACATAATTCAAGCTAGATATTGTCGAACTGCGAACAACAAACCATATTATAAATCAAAATTAATCTCCCCTGAAAATGCTTCTAAATTTAACTTAGAATATGGATTTATGTGGGGGAAAATTTATAAAAGGGAAATATTTGAAAACATCAAATTTCCTCTTAATTTTTGGTTTGAAGATATCATTTCGGATTTGGTCATTTTGCCATCATTTAAAACAAAACTGATTAATTTTTTAGCATACAACTACAATATAAATCCAAATAGTATAACTCAATCTGCCAGAAGGTCACCAAAACTCTTGGACTCTTACTTTGTTTTGAATGAAGTTGAAAATAATTTTGATAAATTTAAAATTAACTTTTCTGATTTGCATTTCAAACGTCTTTTATATCAAGCATCAGGGCAAATTTATTATAGACTGAGACATCGTGAAATTGAATTGCAAAAAAGCGTGTTTGTTTGTCTTTCTCAAATTGTTTTGGATAAATTTGAAATAATAAAAGATAATGAAAATAAATTTAATTATTTTCAAAAACAATTAATCAAGATTTTTAAAACAAAAAATTTCAACGCATGGCGTGAAATTTCAAAATTTTATAATTAAAGTGTTTTTAAACACTTTTTTAATTTTTTATTTTTATATTTATTTATTATCCAAAAATATATTCCGTTTGGCAAAATTTTTAGCATTGATTTTGCAATCTTTTTCCCTTTACTCTTTTGTTTTGTGTCCCACGAACCTTCAAAATGGTGAATGGCAATTGAATTGTTTGTTCTCTTTGTTTTCCCAGTGATGTAATCTTTTGGACTAAAAATCTCACTTGAAAAAATTGTTAAATTTTCATTTTTAAATTCTTTATCTTTCAGTGGATAATCATATTTTCTTTTAATGTAGCAACTTGTTCTTACAACATTCGTCGTTATGTCAAAACTTCCATCAGATTTAATAAATTGTTTGTCATTATAACTATCCAACAAATTTTTTATGTCAATATTATTCTTCTCAGCACCAATCACTGCAGTTGACAAAAACGCCGAATCTTCTCTTCCAAAAAATAATTTGTTATCAAGCAAGGAGTCAAAAGATTTTTTTAGTTCAACGTCGGTGTCTAAATATATTCCACCATAATAAAAAAGCGCAAACAATCGAATATAGTCAGAAGCAAAAGCATATTTTTTGTTCTCATAAGCTTGTTTTACATACTCATTCGCTTTTGAAAAATCAAAATTTGATTCGTCCCACTGAATTATTTCATAATCAGGGTTTAACTCTTTCCAACCTTCAATAAATTGTTTTGCCCTATCTGGCAGTTTCCCGCCACCCAGCCAAACATAATGTATGATTTTTGGTATCATATAACCTACCTTTCCATAAGTTTTTTTATAATTTTATAATAGATTTTTTTTAGTTTAAATTTAATCAACATTTTAACAACAAATTCTTTGAAATTTCTTGGTTTGCAAATTTTCAGTTGAGATTTATAAAATTCTTGACCTGTCACTTGATTAAAATTTTCTTTAAAACAATTGTAAGTTCCGTCTCCATTTTTGAGTCTTGTTTGAAGGTCGTCCGTCGTCTGACGAATGTTGCTCATTGCGAGTGCTTTCAAAAGTTTTTTGTCATTGTTGATTTCCAACAACGCCTTTTCTCGCTTTGGTTGAACCTTTTTTAGTTGTCCAAAAAAATCTTTGTATGCTTTTCTTGTCAACGTCTCTCTGAAATCGTTTCGATAAATATATGTTAAATTATCCTGAAAATAAATTTTTTTTGTATTTTTTAAATAATTAAGTACAAAAATATCATCTTCCATATATGAAATTTCTTCATCAAAATAATTTGTTATTTTATCTTTTTTAAACATTTTGCTACAAGGTGAAGGAGACAAAATATTTTGATAAAGTTTAAATAAAACATTCTTTTTAGTTATATCATAAACCGATTGTTTTTGTTTGCCGTGTATGTCAACAAACGAATTTAACAATTTCATTTTGTATGAATCCACGCTCAAATCACAATCTTTGTTCTCAAAAGGTTTTAAAAGTTTTTCAACATAGTCATTTTCAACATAATCGTCGCTATCAACAAAGCAAACAAAATCTCCAGTGGCCAATTTAAGACCAACATTTCTCGATTTTGAAACACCTGAATTATTTTGATGAATTACTTTTACGCGAGCATCAAGTTTTTCATAACTATCGCAAATTTGTCCACTTCCATCAAACGAACCATCGTCAATTAAAATCAACTCAAAAAAAGTATGTGTTTGATTTAAAATGCTATTTACACACTGATTTAAATATTCTTCCACGTTAAAAACAGGGACAATTATGCTAACTTTTTTCTCCACTTTTTTTATTTTTCCTCATATATTTTCTATACATTTTACCTTTTAGTTTGCTTGGCACAAGGACATGTCCAACAAATCTTATGCATTTTTCTTTGGTGTATTTGAACCAATTCATCATCTTGTTCTTATACATAAATTTCAGCAAATTTTTAATGCTTTTGTAATATTTCATTCCACCACGACGATTGTAAGTGTTTTGATTTGTTCTTATAAGCATTAAATTCTCTTGAACATTGTAAAATTTTGCGCCATTAAGATACATTCTAATAGACAAATACCAATCTTCTGCATAATACCAATCTTGATAACCACCCGCCTTCTCAATTGCGTCTTTTTTTACTATTATTGTAGGATGGCAAAAAGGACATCTATGAGTCATGAATTTCACAAATTCTTCATGTGTTTCAGGCATAACCTTCATTCCTGCCAAATTGTCTACATCATCAATAAATTCTTGGCAATTTGAGCCCACAAAATCAAGGTCAGGATTAGACTCAAAGCATGCCATTTCCTTTTCGAATCTTTCTGGAAGTGCAATATCATCACTATCCATGCGTGCAATAAAAGGATATTGACATTTCGTCATTCCAAAATTCATTGCTCGTCCTAGACCGACATTTTGCTCCAACGGAAAAACTTTAAATATGTCAATTTCATTTTTTAAATTTTCAAGTGTATCTAAAATTTCTTGTGAAACTGGCCCATCAACCACCATAATAATTTCTTTTGGCTTCAAAGTTTGATTATAAACACTTTTAACAGCAGTCTCAACATCTTTGGCAACATCGTTTTTATAAACTGACATCAAAACAGATATATCTTTATTCATTGTTTTTATTCCTTTCGTCTCTTTCATGCAATTTTGGTTCAAATTTTACAATTGACTTTTTGTTAGACATCTCATTGGCCATTGAAATTCCTTTTATGTATTGCTCCTGAGTTATTTTTTTAGTTTTGAGAAGATAATCTGGATAATAATAATCGCGTTTGCTTTCCCCTGAATTTCCTGACTTGTTTTCCTTTTTAAATAAAGCAAAAAACGTTTTAAAAATTATTTTTATATCGCCCCAAAATGAAATATGCTCTACATATTCTTTGTCCTTTTTAAAAATTGATTCCCAACTTGCCTCGCTTCTTCCTCCAGCAATTTGAGACAGTGATGTAATCCCTGGTCGCACTGAATACACTTCAATCACATCTTTATCATAGAAAATCATGTCTTTGATAAGTCTTGGTCTTGGACCAACAAAACTCATATCTCCACGGAAAATATTTATGAGTTGTGGAAGTTCGTCTAAACCGGTTTTCCTAAGTAATTTCCCAAATTTTGTAATTCTTTTTTCATCTGGCAACAAGTCACCATTTTCATCGGTTTTGTTTGTCATGCTCCTGAATTTATACAATTTGAATACACGCCCATTTTTCCCTGGTCTAAATTGTCCAAAAATTGGATTTCCGCCAAGCGTTATCAAATTTATTATGTAAATTAAAAGCAATATTGGAGATAAAATAATCATCAATAAAAATGATAATAACACATCAAAAAAACGCTTAAAAAAGGCCTGATATGGGCCAACTTTTTTCTTTGATGCTATGTTATCCTTTGTCCTTGCCATGTTTCCCTTCCCTTTTGATAATAACACAACGAAAGGTTTTAATCAAGCAAAAAATCAAATCTTCTGCATTATATTAACATGCTCTATGCCAAACTCGTCAAAATTGGAAATTGTATTTGTCTCTTCTTTTATCCTATTTGAAATTTCTTGCAAAATTTTAAGATTTTTTTGATTTTGTTCAGTTGCAAATCTCAAGAAAAACTCTTGATTTATAGGAAATTTTGAAGAATATATCTCCTTTTTCAAAAGCAAAATTGACAAATCCATCATGTTATGCTCTTTTAAAATTTCCTCGTATAAAACTTTTAGTTTTCTATCCAAATTTTCAACTTTTTTAAACACTTTGTCATTTGCATTAATTTTGTTCATTTCTTTTTTAATTGACATGTTAAAATTATCAATATTAAGTATTGCAATGTAGTCTTCAATCAACTGGGTCTTAAATTTTTTTGTTTTCATAATCCCTCATTATTTTATATTAAAATTTTTGTTTTATTGTTTACTTTAACTTGCGTAAAAACAACTTTTTAATACTTGCAACAAATAAAAAATCAATTGAATAGAAAACAAAAAAAGACATCACTAGATGTCTTTCCCTAAATCATTTGAATGCAAAATCTCATATGGCGTCATTTGTTTTGCCTTTGATTGCATTGTTTCTTTAATTTTTTGAAAATCTAAAGCACTGCTTTTTTCATAAAGATGATGTTTAAAAATTTTACATTGTTTCTTAATATCTTCATCTTTAAATCTCGCTCCAAAAAGACTTATTGTTTTAATATTTGCGCGTTCAATTCTTGCACCTTTTTCTAAATAATATTTAATCTTTTTATATAATTCTTCTCTTCTATTTTTTGCTTCTGTTAAATTGTTATTATTAGAAACATCAATAAAATTTCTATATTCTTTTATTGCTTGATTCAATTTGTTTGTGTAAGAATTTTGGATTTTTAAAAGGTTCTCTAAATATGGATATATTTCAGGGTTTGGAGAACTTTTTGCATAGTCTAAAACTGATTCTCCATTAACATCTGTTGCCGTCAAATCTGCACCATGCTTAAATAATTCAAAAATATGCTCTTTAGAAGTACAATTTTCAACCACCCACCACATTATAGGAGTCGTTCCGAAATCTCGTTCAATTCTGTTAACATCTATCCCAGCATTAAGAAGTGTTTTTAAAATTTCCATATTGCCAGATTTTGATGCCCACATAAGTGCATTGCTCTTCATAAAATCAACTCTGTTTACATCTACATTCCTGTTGATGAGTTCTTTAATCATATCTGTTCTTCCCAATTCCGAACACATTATTAATGGAATTTTGGAATAATTATTTTCTCCATTAATATTCACATCATCAATCGTGTCGCAAAATTGTTTAAAATCATTATCTTCAATTGATTTATAAAACAAAAACTCAGCCTTTTTCATTTCTTTTTTCACCTTATTAAAATTTTAGCACGCAAAACATAATTTGTCAATAATGAATATAAATTTAATTGGTTATGCCTAAAATATAATTTGCATCAGAGCCAATCACTTCACATAATTTAGAAAAAGTTTCAAGAGATGGAAGTTTTTCCATATTTTTATATTTTGAAACAGTTTGGTGAGATACCCCAAGTTTTTTAGCAATTTCGGTCACTTTCATTTTACTTGCTATAATTTCGTCTCTTAATCTTTCTTTTATAATTTTGAGTCTCATTTTCACTCCATATTAAATATATGGTACCCAAAAGGTGCGAAATTTACTTGACATGCGCACAATGTGCGCATATAATATAAATATGAAATGTAGAAATAGATTTTGTTATTTTAATAGGAAGGGAGACATTTGTTTAAAAGAAAACATAACATTGAATGAAATTGGAGTATGCATGTCATTTTTTTATTCAAGTTATTACAAGATAACTGATTCAGTCAAAGATGACTTATTTGACCTAAAAACTTATGATTTAAGAAACGCCAAGAAGAACGAACTCAAAAATTATAATTTGAAGCAACAGAAATTAATTGAATATGATGAAATAGGAAAACCCAAAATTCCATTTTAAACAAAAAAACAAGAACTAATTTCTTGTTTTTTTATATTTATAACATTGAGCTATTCTCATCATTATTTATATTTAGTTTTTCTATTAATTCGTTTAGTTCTTCTATTAATTCGTTTAGTTCTTTATCCAATTTTTCTCTTTTTTGTAATAATCCTATTCCATATGGATTTTCTTTAATTATTGTTTCCGGATCTTTGTAATCTTTGTAAATAGTTGAATATGCTGATCTTAATTGTTTATTCACTTGTCCAATTCTTTTCTTTATATCTTCTATTTTATCTTTAATTGCATCAATTTCTTTAGTTGATGATTCTAGTTGAGTTTCTTTTTGTTGTTTATTAAAGCTATAAGATTTTAAATTATTCAATTCTGTGAATTCTTTTAATGCATTTTCCAATAAGTTTATTGCATCTAATTCAAACTTCTTATCACTGAGTTTTTCCAATTTCTTTCCTGCTTGTTTACGCACTGTTTCAGTTTCGCCATCATTTTGTGATTTTTCAACTTCAATTTTTGTAGTATAACCATATTTTTCTAACATTTTTTTAAAATTGTCTAAATCTCCAGTAATCATCTTTCCGTCTTTATTCATATCAGAAGTTGTGGTGGTGTAAAATTCAGTTGTGTATTTGTCGTATTCTTCCATATCTGATTGAACAATTGATTCTCTCTTTTCAAGCGCTTCATACACCTTTTTAATATTTTTCAACAAAACTTGTTTTTCATGAATTGGAAATTTATCATCATTGATAATTGAATTTAATTTTTTGTTCAACGTGTTTAATTTTCTCTTAAATCCGTTTAAATCTCTGTCCATACCAACAATAGTTCCACGACCAATTGATGTTAAAATTCCTCCAATTCCATAAATTTTTTTTGATATGAAATCATCATCTTTTTCACATTTTGAATATTCAAAAATATCATTTAACTCATTGTTTATGTCGCTGTAAACGTCATATATGTCTTCCTCTGATTCTATATCCACGCTATCATTGCTTAATTCATTATTTCCATCAATTCCTAATAAATTTACGTCTTTATTTACTAAATCATCAATATCAATGTTAATCTGTCCTTTATTAAGTTCTATGTCAATATCTTCTTCAACTTCCTTATCTTCTTTGTCAGTGTTTTCTTTCCTTGCTGATTTAGATGATTTTAATTCACTTGTGTCATTAATTTTCTTGTCAAATTGAAATTCAGTATTTAAGAAGTTTTCCAAATCTGATAATTTTATATTTTTTTCGTTAAAAATATTTTTTAGTTTATCTTGCAAAATCGCATTATCTTGCAAAAAGAAGTTAAAATTGTGACTCATTAGTTTATGCAAACCTTTAGGAGTTAAATAAGAAGTCAAAGTTTTTATATTATTTACATAATTATTTTTTAATTCATCGTTATTACCTTTAGGAGAGTCATATTCGTTTATTATTTTTCTCATTGTATTTTCAAAAATATCAAATATATTATCTTTTGTGAATAATGTTTCAATTTTAAATCCAGCTTTGTCTAATATTTGTTTTTTATTTTCTAATTTTATGTCACTTTTGTTTCCAATTGCACCATAAACACTATCAATAATAAACGCACAAGTTTTTTGTAATAAAGAAACATTTAATATAGCAAATGGAGAAGTCAAATTTTTAGTTAATGCATACATGTGCGCATTTAAATCCATATCTTGAATACTCAATTTTGGACATAACTTAGCCAAATCCTTCAATTTTGTTAGATTTGAGAAATCACTATTATTTTCTTGTTTGATTTCTTCAATATCTTTAATTTCTTCGATTGATTTCCCTAATAAAAAGTCTGTTTGAAACCTAATATTTAATTCACTATTCAACAAAACTTTACCGCATTTTAATACAACAGACTTTGCCGTCACTTTGGATAATTGTTTTAAATCTTCTTCAGAAATATTATCAATATTTTCATATAATTCTCTAACAGATTTAATATATTCCATTAAAACAGAACGAACATTTTTAATTTTTTCACTGTTGGATGTTATGACAGAAATTAGTGAATGTTTTAATAATTTCGAAATTTCTTCTTTAGAAAATAATTCACTTTCAGGAATATTTTCCCCAAATCTCAGTTCTTCTAATATTTTATTAAACTCGACATCTGTGTTCTTTTTTAATATGCTATTAAGTGTCTTACTTTCAAAAATATCTTCCATTATATCGTCCGCAAGACGTGTTTCTTCTCCTTCTTTATTCTTTATGAATTTATAAGGTACGTTATGTGCGACAGAACTATAAATAGCTGAAAGAATATAAAAGTCTTTGAAAAAGTCATCTGAATATGATTGAATATTATCATTAGTTTCTTTATTAATTAGTTTTGCTTTTTCATAGCATAGTTTTAATATGTGATCTAGTTTCTTTTTTCCCAAATTATTATCTGAATAAAATTTTCTTATGTTTTGACCAGCTGCATCAATTCTCTTATACAACTCTATATCAACATTATTATAGTGATCTTTGATTAAATCTTGTAAATTATACTGAATAAAAGATTGTTCATTTGAAGTTATAATCTTAAATCTTCTTGCTCCATTGATTATTGCTAAAGTATCCTTATATGTGCAACCTTTATTTTGTAATATTTCCAATATCTTATTTTTTTGTTTTTCATCTAATTCATAATGTTGTCGTTCTAATATATCATTAAATCCATTCTCACTAATAATCGTACCAAGTTTATAATTCTTTTCTTTATTGTTGCTAAATTCTTCCATTTTTCACCCTCCTGAGACTATATAATTTTTATGCAACGTAAAATTTACATAATTACACACAACTATATTATATGGAACATTTTGTTCCATGTCAAGTATTTTTGAACATTTTGTTCTAAAATAATGTTATATGACAAAATTTGCTGAGCGACTAAAAGAATTACGAATTGAAAATGAGATGTCAAGAAAGACCTTGGCAAATTTGTGTGGCGTAAGCGAAAGAACAATAAGTTATTGGGAACTAGCGCAACGTGAATGTAATTTGGAACAATTATGTAAACTATCGCAAATCTTCAATATTTCAACTGATTATTTGTTAGGATTGGAAATTTAAATGTTTATAAAAGAGAATTTAGTTCTCTTTTTTAATTGAAAATATAAACTAGATGTCTTTTTATTTATTTTGTATTAAAAACAATTTAATGTTTTAAAACATCAAACATGAATTTTTTAAAATTTTGTTATTTCCACCTTTATTCTTCTACAATGTTATTGCCAAGGGAACCCTTACTTTGGCTGTCGACGGAAATTTAATAAACGCAATATCTGGCATGTTCTCTATATCAAATTAATTAAATTCCGCTTTTGGAAAAGAAGCAATGAAGGAAAAACTTCTCAAGGTTGTCCTTCATAGAATGCGAGCGGTTGCTCAAAAATGAAAAAAGAACTTGCAATCCGCAAGTTCTTTTGATTAAAACGAGCATATCGCTCGCATTAGGTTGATGGCAACGACTTATTTTCTCGGGCCGTCTCCTCGTCGAAACTTTCGCTTTTGGATAATTGCTCAATTTCATTGCGCAATTGTATCCCTTTTGCTCTGTTTCTCCTTTTCCCTTTGGCAATGTTATTGCCAAGGGAACCCTTACTTTGCTGTCGACGGAAACATGAAAAAAGACCCGTAAATTACGAGTCTCATCAGGTTGATGGCAACGACTTATTTTCTCGGGCCGTCTCCAGCCAAATATCGTCAGCGTGTGTGAGCTTAACTTTTGTGTTCGGAATGGGAACAAGTGGTTCCTCACAGCTATAATCACCATCATGGTTCATTGAACATCAATTTTCATTGATTTAGAACAATGACAACTGCATATTTATACAAATACTTTATAATTTTGTCAAAAAAATCATTTCTCAAAAGGAAGGTGATCAAGCCCTCGACCTATTAGTATCAGTCCGCTCAATGCCTCTCAGCACTTACACTCCTGACCTATCTACCTCTTAGTCTTAAAGGGGTCTTACTAGCTTATGCTATGGGATATCTTATCTTATGGCATGTTTCACGCTTATATGCTTTCAGCGTTTATCACTTCCGTACTTCGCTACCCAGCCGTGCCACTGGCGTGACAACTGGTGCACAATAGGTACGTCCACTCCGGTCCTCTCGTACTAGGAGCAGCCCCATTCAAATATCCTACGCCTGCGATGGATAGGGACCGAACTGTCTCACGACGTTCTGAACCCAGCTCGCGTGC
>JBJETW010000007.1:12414-19343 GCA_051883515.1 Candidatus Onthoplasma sp. | reverse complement strand
ACATTTAAATAACCATAGTTTTAGTCATAGTCCTTAAAAATAACTATATTCTTGTTTCTGTATTATGGAAATTTAACTTATTAAATTTAATTAATAAATATTATAACACAACAAAATAAAGAAAAGGCGTTCTTTTGTGATTTGAATTAAAATGGGGATATTATTTATCGAAACGGGCGAAATGAAAAAGTGGTATATGATGGTTTTAATATAAATGAATTGTTTTTTATAGCAAAATAAAAAATCACCTAATAATTGGGTGATTTTCATAAACGACTGAAAGTAGAATATGTTGTTTTAAATATTGTTGATATTCGGCAATATAACAATGTTAATTTTAGTTTGTTTTGTAAATTGTTGATATTTATAATTAAGTAAATCAAAGACATCAGTGTTTTACTAACTTTTGTATAACAATTATTAGTGTTTGTTATTGCTTAAAAATTCGTCTGCTAATGCTTTGTATGCTAATGCACCTTTGCTTTTTCCGTCATACAAGGCGATTGGTTTGCCATGGCTTGGGCTTTCTGCAAGTCTAATATTTCTTGGAATATAAGTTTTATAAACCTTTTCGTCAAAATAGTTTTTGATTTCTTGGCTTACTTGAGAAACCAAATTACTTCTGTTATCTTTCATTGTCAAAAGAACACCTTCAATTTCAATATCTGGATTAAGATGTTTTTTGATAAGTCTCACAGTGTTCATAAGTTGCCCCAATCCAACCAAAGCGAAATATTCACATTGGATTGGAATGATAATTGAATTTGTTGCAGTCAAAGCATTGACTGTGAGCAAACCAAGAGAAGGTGGACAATCAATAAATATATAATCATAGTCGCCAACAACCTCGTCAATTGCTTGTTTCAGTATTTTTTCCCTATTGTTCATGTAAACCAAATCAACTTCCGCTCCAGCAAGGTCAACATTTGAAGGTATTACATCTAATCCTTTTTGGACTGATGGGTATATCGATTGTTTTATATCTTCATCTCCCAACAAGACTTCATAAATTGAAACTCTATCTTTAACCGCTTCGACGCCCAAACTAGAGCACGCATTGCCTTGCGGATCCATATCAATTAAGAGCACTCTATTTCCTGCTAGCGCTATATATGATGCAAGATTTACACATGTGGTGGTTTTACCAACCCCGCCTTTTTGATTTGTAAAAGCTACTATTTTACCCATATTAAATTTCTCCTAAACTAATTTTATAACAAATCTTAAAAAAACGCAAATAAAACTTTTGGCATTGCAAAAATATTTGAAATATGTGGTTTCGACTTGTATTTTAAAGAATTTACACCCAAAATCACGATATTTCGCGTTTTTAATTTGGCTTTTTAATTTTTATTTGACTAAAATAACGTTTTCTTTTAATATATTATCAGTAGGTTGTATGTCTCAATTTTTTAGTGCATTGTTTTCACACATATTTGGAAACAATATTATTCTAGCAACAATATTTATATCTATGGTCCCCGTAGTTGAATTGCGAGGAGCAATTCCTTTCGCAACCAACACTCAAATATGGAAAAATTTAGCACTCTCAAACTGGCAAGCTTTTGGCTGGAGTTTGTTGGGAAGTTGTTTGATTGTTCCGGTTCTGGCAGGATTATTTCTTCCAATAATAAAATGGTTAAAAAGCACAAAAGTTTTTAAAAAATTTGCCATTTGGATTGAAAATATTGTAAAAGACAAAGCAAAATCAAATGAAAACGCTGAAAATGTTGAAAAATTGCAAAGATTTACAAAAAAATGGTGGAAAAGAGTTATTGAAACTTTTATTTTTGTTGCCGTTCCACTTCCTTTCACTGGCGTGTGGACTGGAACATGTGTGGCTGTCTTTATTGGTCTAGATTTTCTAACAAGTTGCATAACTGTAATTTTAGGGAATATTGTTGCCGGTCTTTTGATAACTCTTATATTACAATTTTTCCCTTGGTTAAACAATTGGTTAATATATGTATTTATCGCTCTTATTGTTATAATTCTTTTATACATAATTATTAAAGCAATTATTCATAAAGCGAAATCTAAAAACGAAATTAAAAACTAAATTTATTCAATATGTTCACCGGTTGATATTGATTTTTTATTTGTTTAACAAAAACATAAATAAATTCACAAGATTTCATGCAATCGCATAAAAGAGAACAGGTGGGTGTATGAAATTTTTGAAAAAATACTGGTTCTCCCTTTGTATGTTGCTTGCTTTAATTGTTGGAACTCTACTTGGTTTTTTTGCGTCTGATAAATTTGTGTCCGCAATTTCTCCACTGGGCGATATTTTTATAAATTTAATGTTTACTCTTGTTGTCCCTTTGGTCTTTTTTACAATCACCAGCAGTATTGCCAACATGAACAAAAAAGTAAAACTTTCCAAAATTTTAACAAAAACAATTCTTGTTTTCATTATTACTGGCTTGATAAGTTCGGTTGTCGCTTTGATTGGAGTGCTGATATTTAAACCAACATCGAACATAACTCCTGTTGAGACAGAAATGGCAAGTTCAACAGGATTCTTAAAAGCTTTGAGTGAAGCGATTACTGTTCCTGACTTCTACAACTTACTTTCAAAATCCCACATGTTGGCTTTGATTATTTTCGCAATAATATTTGGACTTTGTTTAAGAAAAGTTGACAAAAACAGCAAGGTCGGGAAAGGGCTAGAAATTGTTTCTAATGCATTGTTAAAATTTGTCAAAATTGTGATGTATTATGCTCCAATTGGTGTATGCGCATATTTTGCTTCACTTGTGAAATCTTTTGGCGCTGAAATTGTCACCAGTTATTTAAAAGCATTCTTCATTTACATTGGCATTTGTGCTGTGTATTTCCTTGTGTTCTATACATTGTATTCTTTCATCGCGAATGGTAAAAATGGAGTGAAAAATTTCTATAAAAACATTTTTAAATCATTTGTCACTTCTCTCGCTACTCAATCTTCACTAGCGACTCTTCCAACAAATATGGAAGTTGCAGACGAAATGAAAATTGATAAAACCATAAGCAAAGTGTCTTTACCTCTGGCAAGCACAATCCATATGGAAGGTTCTTCTATCGCGTCAATTTTAAAAATTTTCTTCCTATTTAGTGTTTTCAATATGCCAACACACGGAATTTCAACATATTTAATTGCTGTTCTGATTGCAATTGCTAGCGGAGTGGTAATGTCTGGAATTCCTGGTGGTGGATTGATTGGAGAAATGTTGATTGTATCATTATACGGTTTCCCTGCAAGCGCTTTCACAATGATTGCAACAATAGGTTGGATTGTTGACGCTCCTGCAACCATGATGAACGTGTGCGGAGACATTCCTAGCACGATGATTGTTGAAAAATTGGTAAATAAAAAACCAAAATCTTCAAAAAATGAAAAAGAGAATGCTGAACAAAATAAAAATGAAGAGAAAAGCGCAGAATAGCGCTTTTTTTGTGAATTTAAAACGCCAGACTTAATGTAAAATGCGACAAAAAGAAGCAATTATTTAATCTCAAAAACTCACAAAATTCGACAAAATGTTTTGTTTTGCGCTCAAAGTGTTATATAATACTTTTGTTGAAGGAGAACAATATGAACTATTTTTTTGGTTTCAACAATCGACTTGCAAATAATATAGATTGGTTTTTTAATGCAAATCATTTGTTTTTGATTGCTTTTGTCAGTTTGATTGTTGTGTCATGTTTATTTATGTTTAACGCAAAAAGCGAAGTGGGAAAAAGAATAACAAAAATTTTCTTTGCGTGTTTGTTAATTGTGCTTGAAGTTGGAAGAACGGTTTATAAATACAAAATGCATGTGGCAAATGGAGGTACTGCTGACAATTTTAATTGGTGGTGGAATATTTCTTTCCAAATGTGCGCCATAATGACCTGGACCACAATTTTCACATTGATTTTGAGCGCATGTGTCAACAAAGAAAATCATTTCTTGCAATTTTTATATAACATTTTGTTTGGGTGCGCAATGATTGGTGGAATTTTGACTTTCTGCTATCCAGATTGCTTGGACGAAGGCTATCCATTCTTCCACTTTATCAATATTCAAACTGTTTTGGTTCATGCTTTGTTGATTTTCGTCCCATTGTATTTCATTAAAATTAAAGAATTTAAAGTTGAAATTAAAAACATTTGGAAGGCATGTGCCGGTTATACCTACATCGGATGCACAGCAATGTCTGCTTCAATTTTGAGCGGAAACAACTTCGCTTATTCTCTCAAATTTGATTTGTTTGAATTAGGGGTTGCTTTCCCTTGGCACTTGCCAGTTATCCTTTGTGTTATGATGGCGCTAGCAAGTCTATTCTATGGCGGATTTGAAATTGTTAGATTAATAAGAAGAAAAATTAAACATGAAGAAAAACCAACAAGAGAAAAAATAAAATCATCATCTTTGGGAAAAGCTATTTATGTGGTTAGCAACATTTGTGCTATTCTTTTTGGAACTTTAATTATGCTTGGGGTTGCAAAAATTCTTGGGAATCCAATTGAAACAGGAAAGACAACAAAACTTGGATTGTTGTGTCTTTTGGGGCTTGCATACATGATTTTGGTTTTGGTGTTTGCAGACAAAAACAAAAAATACATTTATGAAAACCTAACTCAAGATAAGGTTAAGCATGTCATTTTAATTGTGTTGACAATCTTGTTTGTGTTGCCTGTTGGAATTTTATATTTAATTAGATTCGTGAGAGAAAATAAAAGAGGAATAAATGTCGTTTCATGATTTTTGGACTAACGAAAATAATCCATCTTTGCCAAAATCTGAATATTTGTATGGCACTAGACACATTATTGTGTTGATTTTGACCGCTTTAATGTGTGTTGTTTTTACTCTCATTTTTAGGAAAAAGAGTGACAAAGCAAAGAAAATTTTATTTTATGTGTTTGGAATAATTTTCTTGATTTTTGAAGTTCTTTCTAGGGTTGTAAATCTTATTATAACAACCGACTATTCTTGGCAAAACATATTTAAAATTTTAGTGCCAATGCATATCTGTTCAGTTATGGTTTGGGTGTTTATTGTTGCAATTTTTAGTCAAAATAAAACGCTCATCAATTTCGCAATTACTGGTGGACTTTTGGCAACTGTCGCATTCTTGGCATATCCTGCCGTGGGGTTAAATAGGGTCCACATGTCATTCACTTGCTTTTACAGCACATTCTCACACGCCCTTGGATTTGTCACCGTGATTTTATTGTTGACTCTTGGATTTGCCGATTTTAAATTTAAGGATATTTGGAAAACATATTTATGTTTCACAATAATGTTTTTGTGGGGAGTCTTGTTGGACTTTGTGATTTTCCCTGGCTCTGATTATATGTATATAATTAACGACCCGCTTGAACTAAATCTAAATTTTCCTTATCAATTGTTATATGGTGCATTGTTGATTGTTTATGTATTTGTATTTTACTTTGTCGGCTGGTGCAAAGGAAAAATAAAAGAGAAACATAAAAAAACATTATAAAAATTAACAATTAAAAAACTTTACTTTTAGTTTAAATTCAGTTATTTTAGTAAAAAGAACGGAGGTGTTTTATGAGATTTTTACGATGGATATTTAATATCTCAAGCAGACATGCAGGAGATATCAGAAGATATGAAAAAGGAAAAATCGGCACAAAAATTTTTACTATAATATTGACTTTAATATTGTCTGCTGGCACGCTCGCCTTAGAGTATTGGAGCATAAATTTGTTTGAATCAGGCAATTGGGCTTTGGGTCTGTTTGTTGTGTTGTTCTTGATTATTCCTGTTGCAGGGGCATCATTTGAGTTTTTGGGCCTTTATAGTTTCCTTGGATTTAGAATGTTCTTTTGGGGAACAGTCGAACACGCTATTAAGAAAATTGACAAGAAAATCCAAGAGAATAGCGTCTCAAACGGAGAGCAAACTGAAATTGTTATTTCTGCGCAGAACAAATCAGAAAAATCACATAGATGGATTGATTTATTTATCGGCATCTGGTGTATTGTCCTTGCAATTGGATTAGTTGTTGGCATAATAGCGATGCTTTGTGCTGTATAATAATTTGAATAAAAAAATTTAAAAGAAAAGTGAAATTCCGCTTTTCTTTTTTCGTTTGGTTTAATAAATTATTTGTATTTATTAACAAAGTTTTTGCTTATATGATATTTTTATTTATGGTGCCGGGTCTCTATGGGAAGTTAATCGTCAACCACATTCTTAAGATTTTATTTAATGCAAAAATCCTTTTCAGCATTGCAATTTAAAAAATTTTACATTGACAAAACATTAAAATAGCGTTATAATATAGTTAATATTTGACAAGGAGATTTTCATTATGAAAAAAAATGATAAGGAATTATTGGACGAATTTTTAGACTTTTCAGATTCTGATTTTGCAGCAATGGAATTGGCAACACATTTACTAAAAGGACTAAAAATAATCTATAAGAATGAAGACGCTGTGGGTAAAGAGACTATTGAGCAAATCCAACATCTTATAAACCAACTAATGGACCCAGTCAATATTAATGAAAGAGCAGAAATTGCTACGGCATTGAGTTATAGTTATTCTTTATTGTTAAGTAATGAACAAATGTGTTTAATGGACCTGCAATCATATCCTGACCATAGGTTGTCACTTATGAACAAAATAAAACATAAAAAGGAAAATCGCATAGAAAATAATATTACAATTATTGAAAGCATGTGCTCTAATGTTGACGCATTGGAAAGTATGTATTCTCAAAATAACAACCTTTCAAAATAGTTATTTGAAAATTTTAAAATATATTGAAATTTAAAATGCATCAAAAAGACAATAATCTTTATGGTGCTTTTTTTATTTTTAATATTTATATTAAACAAAAAAACTGAACCCAACGGCACAGTTTTTGGTGCGTCCAGAGGGATTCGAACCCCCGACCTTTGGTTCCGTAGACCAACGCTCTATCCA
>JBJETW010000007.1:0-12314 GCA_051883515.1 Candidatus Onthoplasma sp. | reverse complement strand
GTCCAGAGGGATTCGAACCCCCGACCTTTGGTTCCGTAGACCAACGCTCTATCCAGCTGAGCTATGAACGCATATTTAATATTGATATAATTTACATATAGATTAGGAACCAAAGGTCCCATAAGGGTTCCCACAAAGCAACGCTTTGAAGGGATTAAGTGAGTTTCAGTCGTCAAGCGAATGAACGAACTTTGTGAGTTCAAGCAAGACCAGACTGCAAACGAACGCGGTTCCGTAGACCAACGCTCTATCCAGCTGAGCTATGAACGCATATTTGATATTGAGATAATTTATATATAGATTAGGAACCAAAGGTCCCATCAGGGTTCCCACAAAGCAATGCTTTGAAGGGATTAAGTGAGTTTCAGTCGTCAAGCGAATGAACGAACTTTGTGAGTTCAAGCAAGACCAGACTGCAAACGAACGTATCTCAATCTAACGAGCTTTATTGTATCACAATTCTTTTTATTTTGCAACATATTTTTTTAAATTGTTCAAAACTTGGCACTTTTGTATTGTTAACATGTGACTTGTTTTATGCGTGAAATTTTCGGGGTTGACATTTCTTATCTTTTTTGATACAATAGAAGTAGTTAAATAGGAAGGTCATATGGAAACTTGGAAAGGAATTGAATATTCAGAGTCTGTTCGTAGAAAATTTTGTAATGATGCAATTTTGTTGGTGTTCGATGGTGAAGACTATTATTTAAAATTTGTAAACCAATCCTCAATTCCTTCAGAAGCGAGTGAAGATGATTCTATAAATATATCGTTTTTGCATGAGCTTGACAATGGATTAATATACTCTCAAGGCGTAAAAGATAAATATTTATCAATTTTATTTTGGAACAAAGATGGGGAATTGATTGTTGATACTAAAATGTTTGGTGAAGGTAATTTTTACAATTATTCCATTGATGGCGACACTTTCATTTTGCAAAATCTTACTAAAAACGAAACCATATCTTACGATATTAATAAAAAATATGATGAAAAGAAAAATAAAACATCGTCTTTAAATAATAAAAAATTGGAAGAAAATAAAGAGATATCTCAACTTCCTCTTCCAATTCCAGAACTGCAAACAAAGACTGACAAAGTTGATGAAGATTATAACGCTCAGAAGATAGAAAATTCTGATTATTATAAAGTTGTTGAAGAAACTGTTGAAGAAGGAAAAAAATTAAATTTTTTATACTTTAAAGAAACAAAAAAATATGTAAGTTTGTCAAAAAATTCTTTATTGCAAAAATATTCAAGCGGAGTCCTTATTTCGTCTCTAAACAATGACCGTTATTATTTTTATGACAATTTTGGCAATTATGTATTTGGACAACGATTAAACAGAACTGCTAAAATTACTGTGGGAAACGAGATCGTTAAAGTTGAATATAAAAAATTTAATAAAGATGGTGAAGTTGAACAAATTAACGACACCTATCAAATCCCAAATAGAATTAAAGAAGAAAGCAATTTTGACCTTTTATACTAAAAGAGCATTGCTTCTTTTTTTATGTTGATTATAAATTATATTTGTGATATAATAAACATATGGAAACAATTGTTGCATTGGCAACTCCAGCGGGCAATAGCGGGGTTGCGGTTATTAGAATCAGTGGAGAAAAAGCAAAAGAAATTCTCCAAAAATTGATACATGAAAATTTAGACTTTGAACCTAGAAAAATGTATTTAAAACATGTGTATATAAAAGATTTTTCTGACCAATGTTTGGTCGTGTTTTTTAAATCTCCTTATTCTTTCACCGGTGAAGATGTGGCAGAAATTCAATCTCATGGTGGATATTTCCTTGCTGAGCAAATCATTAATGAGTGTTTGTCGTTGGGAGCAAGATTGGCAGACAGAGGAGAGTTTAGCAAACGCGCTTTTATAAACGGAAAAATGTCGCTAGACCAAGCGGAAGGAATAATCGACATTATCAACGCAGAAAGTGAAATGCAAGCAAAAAGCGGAACTGAACTTTTGAACGGAAAACTTAAAGATTTAATATCGACTTACCAACAAGAATTGACTGACATTTTGGCAGAACTCGAAGCAAAACTTGACTATCCTGAATATGATTATTCAGACGAAGAAAGTTCTCAAGTTAAAATGAGACTCAAAAACATTGAAAAAGAATTAAACAACCTGATTGTTGACAGCAAAAATGGATTAATCATTAAAAATGGAGTGCGGGTTGCAATTGTTGGTGCTCCGAATGTTGGAAAATCAAGTTTGTTGAACGCTTTGACAAAATCAAATAAAGCAATAGTCACAAACGTCGCTGGAACCACACGAGATGTTGTTGAAGCGGAATATGAATTTAATGGAATTATATTCAGATTATTTGACACTGCAGGAATTCATGAAAGTGAAGATGTTGTTGAAAAAATTGGGATAGAACGCGCAAAACAAATTTTAAACGATTGCGATTTGGTTTTGAAAGTGTCCACTCCTGAAAACACTTGCGATATTGAAACAGAAAAGCCATTTATTTCAGTATTTAATAAATCTGACATGTTGAAAGAAAGTGATATTAAAAATAAGGATTATTTTTATGTAAGTGCAAAAAACGGAGAGAATATTGAAAATTTAAAACAACTCATTTTTGACAAGACGGTCTCATTAGACATTAATCAAAACAAATTTTTCTTAACCAACACTAGACATATTGATTGTGTGCGTTTGGCAATAAAGTCAATTGAAAATGCTCTTTCAATTTTTGACTCAACAACTTTTGACATTATTTCATCAGAAATTAAATCTGCTTGGCGACATTTAGGTGAAGTGAGTGGTGTCGTGAGCGATGAAACAATAATAGATAAAATTTTTTCAAAATTTTGTTTAGGAAAGTAAAATATATAAAAAATCACGGACTTATCCGTGATTTTTTGTTTTTTATCTAAACAATTTTTCTAATTCATCGCTTGTTAAAATTGTTGTTTGCATTTGTTTATATTGCAAATCTCTTTTTTCTTTTTCATTCTTATCTTTAATTGACTCAGGTGAAGATTTTAAATGACGACTTATAAGTTTGTTTATTAATGTTCGTGGTTTGGTGTTTGTTTTTTCTGGTTTGTAAATTTTTGATTGCTCTTCTTTTTTTTCTTCCAACAATTTGTCCAAACGTTCATACTCCGCCTGTTTTGTGTAAATAATTCTTTTATTTAAAAGTCTTCTAAGTTCTCCAGATTGAATTAATGCATTCAATTGCTGTTTGTCCACTTTTAATTTAAAACACATTTTTTCTGCGGACTTATTATATTCATTTAAAAGTGAACTGCTTTTCACAATTCCCGCTCCGCCCAAAACAATTGTTGGCAATGCCCAAATTGTGTGGAACATAAACATAACAAGAGCAGAAAGTAAAACTAAAGTGATAGAAAGCCCCAAGAAAAACAAAAAACCTGGCACATGTTGAGTTAGTTTCAAGAATTCGTTTATTTGAGTTCTTGAATTAATTAATCCATGTGCTAAACTTGCTTCATCTATTTTCGAAATCAATCTTCCAAATTTTTCAATTTTATTTTGGTTGATGCTTTCTTCAAATTCTTTCTTGTTCTCTTTTTTCATATTTTTTCTTTTTTCGTGTTTTGGGATTATATCACAGCAAAAAATCGTTGTCAAGACAAAATTCAGATTATGGTTTGTGTTTATTTCTATTGTTTTTTTTAAATTTGTGTTATAATAAATTAATATGGAAAATGTAATTGAAGATTATGACGCAATTGTAATAGGAAGTGGACATGCAGGAAGCGAAGCATGTCTTAGTTTGGCGCGCCTTGGGAAAAAGACTTTGCTCACAACATTAAATTTGGATAGCATTGCTTTTCTTGCATGCAATCCAAGCATCGGTGGAACGGCAAAAGGTCAACTTGCGGGAGAAATTGATGCTCTTGGTGGCGAAATGGGCGTAAATGCCGACAAATCGATGTTGCAATTGAGAATGTTGAATTCCGGAAAAGGTCCAGCAGTTCAATCTCTTCGTGCTCAAGTTGATAAAGTTGTTTATCACAACGAAATGAAAAAAACCATTGAAAAACAAAAAAATTTAGATGTTTTACAATGTGAAATTGCTGAAATTCTTGTTGAAAATGGAAAAGTTGTTGGTGCAAAAACAAGTATGGGAGAAACTTTTTCTTGTCGTGCCATTGTTGTTGCAACTGGAGTATATTTGAATTCAAGAATAATTATTGGAGATTTTACAAAAAAAACAGGTCCAAATGGATATGAACCTAGCACATTTTTAACGCAATCTTTAATTAATTTGGGAATTGAAATCAGAAGATTTAAAACAGGAACTCCTGCAAGAGTTGATAAAAAATCAATTGACTTTTCAAAATTTGAAGTCCAACCTGGTGACGCACTTGATGTGAGTTTTTCAGCACTTAACAACAAGGTTAAAAATAAAATTCCATGCTATCTTGGATATACATCAACCGCGATGCATGACTGCATAAGAGAAAACATTAGTCGTGCGCCAATGTATTCGGGCGCGATTAAAGGAATTGGCCCTAGATATTGTCCAAGCATTGAAGATAAGGTCATGAGATTTGCAGACAAAGAAAGACATCAATTATTTTTGGAACCGGAAAGCGCCATGAGTGACGAAATTTATGTTCAAGGAATTTCAAGCAGCATGCCATGCGACGTTCAAAGAAAAATGTATCACCTTATTCCGGGTTTTGAAAATGTTAAAATTATGAGATTCGCTTATGCAATTGAATATGATTGTATAAATGCAACCGAACTTAAAAATAATTTGGAAAGCAAAAAAATTTCCGGTCTGTTCTTTGCCGGGCAAATTAACGGCACAAGTGGATATGAAGAAGCAGGTGCACAAGGTCTTATGGCTGGAATTAACGCTGAGAGATATATTGACGGAAAATATCCTTTTGTTTTAGGTCGAGACCAAGCATACATTGGTGTTTTGATTGATGATTTGACAACGAAAGATATTGTTGAACCATATCGAATGATGACAAGCAGGGCGGAATATAGACTAACTTTAAGACAAGATAATTGTGATTTACGTCTTACTGAAATTGGGCATCAAATTGGTCTGGTTGACAAAAAAAGATATTCAATTTTTAAAAAGAAACTATCTCAAATTGAAAGTGTTGAAAAACAATTGATGTTAATGTGCAATCCTGAAAAATTAAGACCAATGTTTGAAGCAAAAAATGAGACTCTGCCAAAAAGTGGATTAACTTTAAAAGACGCAATAAAGCGAAACAATATTTCAATTTTTGATGTAAAACATTATTTTAATTTGTTTGATGACATTCCTAACACTGTGCTTGAATATGTGAACACTGAAATTAAGTATGAAGGATATATAAAACAAGAAAAAGAATTGATTGAAAAATCAAAAAAATCCGAAAATATTCCTCTTCCAGACTTAGATTATTCTGAAATTTCAGGATTAAGATTGGAAGCACGACAAAAACTTAACAAATTTAAGCCGTCAACTCTTGGCCAAGCAAAAAGAATTGATGGAGTTAGTCCAAGTGATATAAATGTTTTGCTTGTATACTTAAAACTAAAAGGAATTATTTAACTTAGGAGAAAATATGGATTTAACACCTTATCAAAATTTAATTGAAAAACATCGAAAACAATTTGAAACTTATTTCAATGAATTAATTTCATATAACGACAAAGTAAACCTGACCGCAATCACAGAAAAACATGACGTGTTTACAAAACATTTTTTGGATAGCATTCTCGCTGTTGACATAATTCCTCACTCTGCAAAAGTTGTTGATGTTGGGTCGGGGGCAGGATTTCCAGGACTTCCATTAAAAATTGTTAGAGACGACATAAATTTAACCATGGTGGATAGTCTTAACAAAAGAGTCAACTTTCTAAATTTAATTTGTGAAAAATTAAAAATCAAATCACAAAACGAACACGCAAGAGCAGAAGACTTTGCAAAATCTAACAGAGAACAGTTTGATGTTGCAGTTGCAAGAGCGGTTGCAAAACTTAACACTTTATTAGAATATTTACTTCCTCTTGTAAAAGTTGGCGGAATTTTGATTGCGTACAAAGGAAACAACTATAAAGAAGAACTTGCCGAATCAAAACGCGCAATTGAGATTCTTGGTGGGAAATATTTGCGAACAATCAAATTTGACTTGCCTAATAATTATGGTGAACGCAATATTATAATTATTGAAAAAATCAAACCTTCACCAATTGAATATCCAAGACAAAAAAATCTTCCTAAATTAAAACCAATTGAAAATTCTTGAAATTTATTATAAAATTTGATTTTTTATCAAATTTTTTTTATTTTTTATTGAAAAATTTAATTTTGATTAATTATTTTTTCAATTTTATATTTTTATAAATAATATTTTGATTATTTTTATACATTTTAATTTTAAACAACGCGCGCGATAATTATAGTTTTATATAATACTATATAATAATACATTATATATACGCGCGTACGTGTGCGTGTGAAATTTAATTATATTAAAAATTATTTTGTTATCATAAAAATTATCGAAAATATAAAAAATTTAATGTTAAAATTAAAAATTTTATAATTTTTTTTAAAATTACATTATTTAAACAAAAAAACTAAAAAGCAATTAATTGACAAAATTGTTATTTAGGAATATAATTGTCAAAATGAAATTAAAAAAGCTAGAACTAAATAATTTTAGAAATTATACAAACTCAACAGTAAATTTTGATGATGGTTTAAATTTTGTCGTTGGTTCCAACGCACAAGGAAAAACAAATTTGCTTGAAAGTTTGTATATTTTGAGTGTGGGCAAAAGCCCAAAGAACAGCAAGGATAAGCAAATTATAAAGTTTGGGGAAGAAAAGTCTAGAATTTGGGTTGATTTTGAAACACTTGCTGGAAGCAAAACAATTCAAATGATATTAGACAAATCAAATAAAAAAATTATTCAAATCAATAAACTAAACATTTTGAAATTGACTGAACTTGTTGGAACACTTTCTGTCGTTTATTTTAGTCCTGATGAATTGAAATTGATAAAAGAAGTGCCCGAAGATAGAAGAACATTTCTTGACGTTTCAATTTCTCAATTCGACCGAGCATATTTATATTCTCTTTTAAAGTATAACCGAATTTTAAAAATGAGAAATCAAATTTTGAAGAGTTTTGATTCTGCTGAGTCAAAGAAAGAACAATTAAAACTTTTCACACCACAACTTATTGACACTGCTGTTCAAATAATTGAAAAGAGATTAAAATTCGTTGAAGTTATCAAAACCTACGCGAAAACAATTCATCAAAACTTGACACTAAACGAAAATTTGGAAATTTTATATTCATACATTCCAAAAGAAAATTTAACAATCAAAGAAGATTTAACAAAAGAATTTGATAAAATTATAGACAAAGAAATTGAACTCGGTTTCACATGTTTAGGACCACATAGAGATGATTTAATTTTTAAAATTAATAATTTAGACTGTAAATACTTTGCAAGTCAAGGTCAACAACGAACAGTTGCTTTAACAGTTAAAATGTCCTTGATGGAAGTTATTAAGCAAGAGATTGGCGAATATCCAATACTTTTGCTTGACGATGTGTTGAGCGAACTTGATAATGATCGTCAAGAACGAATGTTAAATCTTGTTTCTAAATATCAAACACTGATAAGTTGTACATCAATTCCTGAAACAAATTTACCATATCATGAAATTAAAGTTATGAATGGCATTATTTATAAATCTTAGCAATAGTTTCTATTGCTTTTTTTTATGTTTCTTAAACTTATTTTAATTTTTTTATTTTGAATTTCAAACAAACAATAATAAATTTTTAACTTTACTTCAAACTCATTTTCACAAACTTTTGGCACTCAACACAACAATATCAATTTCAAAATATCAAAAAAATTTTAATTTCTGTCCAAAATATGACAAAATTTTACAAGTTTTTATAAACTTTTATCTAATTTTAAATTTTTTTATATGTAAATTCAGTTTGAAGTGCTTAACGTTAATTCAATTTTAGAATTTAACTAAAAATAAAAACACCCGTTTGGGTGTTAATATTTTAATAATTGTGATTTGATGTCATTTACAAGTGTTCGAATGTGAGGATTAACTTTTACTTGTTGTGAAATTTTGTCTCTTGCGTGCATTATTGTTGTGTGGTCACGCCCGCCAAGCAAACTTCCAATTGCTGTTAATGGAATGTTTAACATATCGTTAATGAGATAAACACACATTTGTCTTGGTTCAACAATTTCTTTGTTTTTCTTTTTCCCAACCAAATCTTCTTTTGTCACTTTAAAGAAATTGCAAACAACATTAATAATTTTTTCAGCATCAAGGTCAGCTCTTTCATTCTCGCCATAATCTTTTAATGCTTCTTTTGCATCTTCCATGCTTGTGTGTGTTTTCCCAAGCAAGCTTGAATAAAATACAACTTTTGAAAGGATTCCTTCCATTTCACGAATGTTTGTTCCTGTTTTTTGCGCAATTAAATCTACAACATCATCATCAACAAGATAACCTTCTTGACTGCATTTTTTCTTGATGATTGCAATTTTTGTTTCGTAGTCTGGTTCTTGAATGTCTTGAATTAATCCTGAACTAAACCTTGAACGCAATCTTTCTTCAAGTGTGCTTATTTCTTTTGGAGGACGGTCTGATGCAATGATAATTTGTTTGTTATTTTGATAAAGGTCATTGAATGTGTGGAAAAATTCTTCTTGTGTGCCCACACGGTTGCTTATGAATTGTATGTCGTCAACCATAAGCACATCAACATTACGATATTTATCTCTAAATTCTGAGTCTGAATTTTCTTTGCTATTACGAATTGTTTCAACATAGTCATTTTTAAATTGTTCACATGTCACATATAAAACTTTTAAATCTGGCCTATGTTCGTTTAAATAATTTCCAACTGCATGAAGAAGGTGAGTTTTTCCAAGTCCAACTCCACCATAAATAAACAAAGGATTAAATTTTCCGCTTGGGTGCTCTGCAACATTTTGCATTGCTGCACAAACAACTTGATTTGATTTTCCAACAACAAAATTTTCGAATGTGTATTTTTTGTTAAACTTTGATTTGAAATTGTCTGTTTCTTCTGATGACTTTTCTATTTCATTGTCTCTTTTTCTTAAACTTTCTTCATATTCTTGACTGTCAGTCACTCTAACATATGTATATGGATTAAATTCTTCTCTGACACATTTTGTGATTTTTTCAAAGATTCCTGGTTGATTTGTCACTTGATTTTTTGCCATAACACTAGGAGCCATTAGTATCAGTTCATCGTTTGCATATTGAATTGGTGTTAATGTGTTTATCCATAAATCAAAGGTCACAGCAGTCACTTCGTTTTCTAGTTTGTTTAAAACTTTCTTCCACTGTTCAAGTAAAAACATAACTTACTCCTTTGACTTATTATATAATAATTTAAGAATTAAGTCAATTAACACGCAAAAGAAAAATGGTTTTTGTTGTTTTTGTCTAATCTTGTCTTATTGAAAAAACTTGAGTTTCTTTTGAGTCTATACAACAAATGCAAATTTACAATCATATGGAACAATATTATCAAAAGTTAAGTTAAGGTTCTTATGCTACAACCAAATATAAAAATTAATTTAATAAACAAAATTATATTTATCAAAAAATATTCTAAAAAAATAATTTGGAATTAATCAAAAAAATTACTTAAAAAATAGTTTAAAACTATCAAACAATTTTCCTAAAAAATCAAATTATGCGCAACATGCACACGCAATTTATTTTATTAATTTTTATTTTTTTTGATAGTGATTTTTATATTAAGCGATGTGGAAAAGTGCATAACTTAAAAAAGCACAATATATGGTGGTATTTTTGACAATATTTTTTAAAATTCAACAATTCTTATCCACATTAAGTGTGAACAACTGTGTTTAAATCTATGTGCATAAGTGATAAATCCATGTGGACAAGTTAAATTAACCTATTTTTTAGTGCAAAACTGAAGGTCGACAAGTTTATTTTTTATGTTATTCGTTTGATTAAAACAAGTTTATTTATTAACTATTATGATAAATAAAATAGCATTGATTTTGACAGTTTAAGTGTAAAAAATTTTAGATGCAACATCTTAGAAATTATCCTTAAGTTTTGTGTGTTCTATAATATAAATATATTATTTATATTTTTTAATTTTTATCTTTAATTTTTTATTTCATTATTTGATATTTTTTTAAATATAATAATTATTAATGTTTTTATTAATTTTTTACTAACAAATTTGTAATTATATTTTTAGAAAAAAATAAAATTTTTTTTCGACAACAATACAATATCATTGACAAAAATTTACTGATTTAGTATAATTGAAGAGAATAGAATTGTATAGGGGACAATTTGATTTTTACAGGAGAAGATATATGAAATTTAGATGTGACGGACTTGAACTTAGTGAGGCAATTGGAGTTGTTTCAAAAGCAATCAGCAACAAAACAACTTCACAAATTTTGGAAGGAATTAAAATTGTTTGTGAAAACGATAAGTTGATTTTGACAGCAACCGATCTTGAAATGAGTGTGGAAAAAACCATCAGAGCGGAAGTTGAATCAACAGGTGAAACAGTTGTTCCAGGAAGACTTTTTGGGGAGTATATAAGAAAACTTACAGACCAACAAATTGAATGCGAATTAAACGAGAAAAATCAATTGAGAATTGCATACACAGACAGCGAAGGTGTTTTACAATGTATGGAAATTAGTGAATTCCCACAAATTAAAGAAATCGAAAAAGAAAATTATTTCGAAATTGCGAAAGAAGACTTCAAAACTTTGGTTAACAATGTGTTCTATGCAGTTGCACAAGATGATAGCAGACCAATTTTGAAAGGAATTTTGTTTGAAACAACAGGAAAACAAATTCGCGCAGTTGCGGTTGATGGTTGTAGGCTTTCAATTGCAAACAAACCTTTGGTTTCATCAACAAACGATTTCAAAATTATTGTTCCAGGAAAAAACATCAACGAAATTGTTAAAATGATGGACGGAGAAGGAAACATTAAAGTTTATGTTCATTCCAACAACATAATGGTTGATTTGGGAGACACAATTGTTGTCAATAGATTGATTGATGGGCAATTTATTAATTACAAGCAAATTGTTCCAAAAGATTTTGCAACGGTTGTGACAATTAACAAGTCTCAACTTGAAGATGCAATTGATAGAGCAAGCGTGCTTTCAAGAATTGACAAAAACAACCTTGTTAAATTCGATATCAAAGAAAAGAATTTGATGCTCACTTCAAACAGTGAAATTGGAAACACAAAAGAGAATATAACGGTTGGAGTTAAAGGAAACGATTTAATGATTTCATTCAACTCAAAATATTTCAGCGATTGTTTAAGAGTTATTGACAATCCATACATAAAATTGAATTTAAACAGTTCAATTCTTCCATGCGTTATAACACCATGCGAAGGTGACGATTTTGTGTTCTTGATTTTGCCAGTAAGGTCAAGATAAACATAAATAAAGGACAAAAGTTATCCACAAAAGCAACTCAAAAAGTGGATAATTTTTTATTAAATTGCTTTCATTTTTCTATCCTTTATGATACAATGACTTTGTTGCGATGGGAGAGTAAAATAATGAATTGTAGCAATTGTGGTGCTGAAATTTTAAAAGAAAGCAAATTCTGTTCATACTGTGGAAAAGAAATCAATAAATATGGAAAAGTTTTTAATCAAGATGCTTTTATTGTGACAGATATTTTTTCAATTTCGAACCGAATGCTTCTTATTGGAAAAGCAATTCAACCAATAAAAATTGGTGACAAATTAACAAAAAATTCAGTTGACTATAAGGTTTTGGCAATGCAAAAAGGAAACATTGTTGTACAATTTGTTGAAGCTGACACTAATTGCGGAATTATCCTTGAAAACATCACAAAAAAAGACGTAAAGAAAGGCGATAAATTCATTTTTCAACAAACCGAAGAATAAATTTAACATTAAATTCAACGAGATAATATCATCAGAAACAAAAAAACGATTATATGAAAAACAGAATTTAATATTTGAGAAGAAAATGTGAAGTTAACTTTTTAAAGTTGAACTTTTCGTCACAACATGACCATATGCTAGTTTGATGAGTAAACTCACAAACATGCGCCCTTTGGTCAGTTGTCCCTCTTCCCACTACGACATAGTGTCTTGTGGGTACTCAATATTGGGCAAACGCCCAAAAGGGAAGTTTCAACACACCTGTTGGAACGATAATAACGGGCGATTTGTGTTCTTAACATTTATCCAATTTTGGAAAAGAAGTAATGAAGGAAAAACTTTTTAA
>JBJETW010000006.1:23339-80631 GCA_051883515.1 Candidatus Onthoplasma sp. | reverse complement strand
TTAGGGCGTGGACTACCAGGGTATCTAATCCTGTTTGCTCCCCACGCTTTCGTGCCTCAGCGTCAGTTACGTCCCAGTTGACCGCCTTCGCCACCGGTCTTCTTACTAATATCTACGCATTCTACCGCTACACTAGTAATTCCGTCAACCTCTTCCGCACTCCAGCTTCCCAGTATCTGATGCAGTTCCATGGTTAAGCCACGGGATTTCACATTAGACTTAAAAAGCCGCCTACGCACCCTTTACGCCCAGTTATTCCGGACAACGCTTGCTACCTACGTCTTACCGCGGCTGCTGGCACGTAGTTTGCCGTAGCTTTCTATTAGAGTACCGTCACTATCTTCTTCCTCTAATACAGAAGTTTACAATCCGAGGACCTTCATCCTTCACGCGGCGTTGCTGGGTCAGAGTTGCCTCCATTGCCCAATATTCCTAACTGCTGCCTCCCGTAGGAGTCTGGACCGTATCTCAGTTCCAGTGTGGCCGATCATCCTCTCAGATCGGCTAAGCATCACGGTCTTGGTGGGCCGTTACCTCACCAACTAACTAATGCTACGCGAGCTCATCTCTATTCGATAAATCTTTCACCCCTAGGACTTGTGTCCCTGTGGTCATATGCGGTATTAGCAGTCGTTTCCAACTGTTGTCCCCCAGATAGAGGTAGATTACTCACGCGTTACTCACCCGTCCGCCACTAAGGGTAAGCATTCCACTGAATATCTCATATAGAAACACTCAGTGGAACACCTAACCTCCGTTCGACTTGCATGTTTAAAGCACGCCGCCAGCGTTAGTCCTGAGCCAGGATCAAACTCTACAAAAATGGTATTATAAATGTTCATAAGAACACGTACAATCTTTGTAAATACCTTGCTCAATTAAAGCTTGGCTATTTTCGTTGTCTAAAAAACTTGGAATTGATAAGAACTTTGTTCAAATTGCTTTGCTTTCTTTTCTTACCATAGTACCTATTAAGATATAAATTGTTCGGACAAACCATATCGGTTTGACACTTGCTTTAAGAGATTTTCACCTCTTTTCAATTCAAGTGCAAGTTAAGAATAACATATTCCAAACTCTTTGTCAACACTTTTTTGCAATATTTTTTAAAAATTTTACAATTTTTTATTATTGCTGACAAATCACTTTCAATGAGCAAGCGAGACTATACTATCATATGATTTTGCAATTGTCAAAGGTTTTTCAAAAATTTTTTTAATTTTTTTTATTTTTCGACAAAAATGTTTAAATATAATTAAATCTTTTCTCAAAAGCGTCAAAATATCAATATATTCAACCGCATTCGATTTAACAATCCATTTTTTATATTACGAAATTTTCAAAAACAAAAAAAATAAGGCAAAAGTTAATCTGCCCTATTTACTATTAAAACTATTTGCTAATTTATTCCTATGCTGCACTGACTTTGATTGCTTCCCAAGAGATGTCTATCAAGTCTCCCAAAAGCAATTCACTCACTTTCTTTGTCCCCGCTGGCACTGTCACGGACTTATCTTTATAATCGTTATAACCATCAGGTGTTGAAACCAAACCTGCCGTAATTAACTGGTCAAGGGTTTTTGTTGTGAACACATTGCTAAGTTCACTTCCGAAATCCGACAAAAGAGTATCTTTATTAACAAGAGAAAGCACTCCGCTAGTAAAATCTGATTCACTAAACAAATCACTAAGTTTAATTTCGTTTGTGATGTCATTAATTGTGTTTAATGTTTTTAATGCCAAAAGTCTTGTCAATCCTGTCACTTCAGTTTCGCCATCTTTAACGATTTCTGAACCTGATTCACCTTCCACAGTGTATCCAAGAATTTCTGCAATTTGAGTTGTTTTTAATGTGTTAGCGATGTCATTCATTTCTGAAACTTTTTTTGTTGCCACGATTTTTAAAACTCCACCAACAACGCTATTCCCATTGTTTGGGTCTGTGACAACACCTGTTGTGGTGTCATAGTCAAGATTTAAGAACGATGCGACATACATATCTTGAATTGCTGATTCAAGTTGATTGAGTTTTGTGTCTCTATCAATATCGTCAAAACTTGATGGCAACGTGAAACCAAAACTTTCAAGTTCGCCAAGCGTTGAATCGCCACTCAAAGTGTTGCTAAGTTTGTTAAACATTTCTGCAATTGGCACATCTCCCATCTTAAAACTCACTTCCGTGTCAGAAATGTCAATAGTTTTTGACGTCTTGCCAATTTTTATTGTTTGTGTTGTTGCTGTTGAGCTGATTGTATACTCAAAATCCGATGTTTTGTCAATTGGATTTGAAAATGTTGAACCATCATAATCACGATAAAGAGTCTCGCCTGAAACATAATATGTTATTTCATTGTCCAAAACAGAACTCATTCCGCTTAAATCAATAATCCCACCCAACTCGTTGATTGAGATTTTTTCAAATTTTTCTTGCAATGCGTTTGGAAGATTAGTTAATCCAACATTAGACAAATCTGAAATGTCCAGTCCGATTGAATCACTTATTTTTGTTGCAAGGTCGATTCCGAAATCGCTTTTAAGGTCGTCCATTGAATATGTGTCAAGATTAGAAACGATTCCCACTGCTTTTGGAATTACAACGCTCAAAGTCAGTTTGTTGGCGTCCTCACTTCCCAAATCCACACCAACATGGAATGTATCATTTAACCATTTTGGCGAAACTTTAAAATAAGCAAACGCACAAATTCCAACAATGAGTGCGATTGTGATTAAAAATCCCATAAATTGACCGAAGAAGAACATTCCGACCGCATTTTTCCTTTTTGGTTTTACTTCTTGATTGCTTTTTGACATATAACCCCCTATCCTTATTTATATTATTATTGCACAAATTAAGATAAAAACGAAATGTTTTTTTAATCTTTTTAATTATTTGCCAAATTTTTTTATTTAATTCATGATGTTTAATTTATAAAATAACAACACTGCAACCCGGATTTAAAAGATACAATTCTCTGTCAGCCATAAGGTCTGGACAATAATTTATTGCAATTTTTTTAACCACGTTTTTATCAGTCCACGCATCGCAACAAACATAATCATAAATCTTTTTTCTGTTTTTAAGGTCTTTGCAAGTTTTTAAAAATTCTTGTTTAATTGCCCCGCCAACCCCATGACTGCCATAACCATGAATGACTTTCAAAACCTTGTATCCGCCCTTTTTATAAGCGTCCACAGCAAGCAAAAATTGAGCCATTGCTTCGCCCACTGTTTGTCTTTCGCTTTTTATGTCTATCGTGATTACTTCCATAACCATATATTATAATTATTTTTTTTAAAAAATCAAACAAATTTAAATTGAATAATTTTTAACAAAATCAAGTTATCCAAAAAAGCATTTTTTAAAATTGAAATTGACAAAACATTCACGACGGGTTATAATATCCATATGAAAATGATATCAAGAGAACAACACATTAAAGAATTAAAAAATAAAATTGATGAATACGTTGCAAATGGCGGAAGTATCTATGACGGAAAAAGAAAAAACACCTTTTATGAACAACTTTATTATGTAAGAAACAAATTGTCAAAACTTGATGGCGAAGATTATTCCAACGCAGACATTTTTAAAATGTGTGGATATGATTTCAATCCTGACTTTGACTATTTCAAAAATCTTAAAGATATGTTGCGCCCTTTTGCAGACGAAAGCGGAGAAATCTCAACTAAAGAACTAAGAGACAATCACTATGCAATTTACGCTGAAATCAGAAAAGGAGCAAAAAGATATAATGTTCAGCCATTTGACATGGTTGCTCTTATGACAGGTTATCGTCTTTCAACAGCCACAATTGAAACGGACTATGTTGCACATGTCAAGCGCGAACTTTTGAAAGCGTATCCAAATCGTATGGTCAACAACATAAAGCGAGAAAATCCTGATTTGGACAGCAAAATTAGAAATATTCAACAATATATGCATCTTTCTTTGGAAGAAACTTTGGAATTTTTGGGATTTGAAAACACCAATATTGAATCACACAAATCAAACCAAAAGAAACTTTCAAAAAGTGAAGTTTTGAACGAACTGAAACAATACGCCGTTGATAATGATGTTAAAAATATCTGCACGAACAACCAACCGCTTTATAACAAAGTTGTAAGACTTGCCATGAGAGAACACAAATCAATTTCTGATTGGTTCAGAGACAACGGATTTAAATACATGAACGTTGAAACGAAACCACTGAAATTAATACGCGTTGATGCACACAAACGATATGATGATTTATTGAATTTGAAAGAAAAAATTGTTGAGTCAATTTTGGTTGAAAATGAACTTTTAGATGATTGTTCAGACGGACAAAAAGTTTTAAAACATATGAGCGAAATTGAGCGTTTCACAATTGAGTTTGAAGCTTTCAAGCGCATTGAATCAGAAATGAAAATTTGGGAAGACGAAAATAATTTTGGAGACCAGAAATTAGAAAACGGAAATTTCCAAACTCTTTAGCAAAACAAAAAAATTAACTAAATTACAAAAAAATCACTTAAAAAAGTGATTTTTTTCATTATTTTTTTATTTTCACACCAAAAACAGCACAAAAGAAATAAAAAACATTAATCTTCCCGCCCTAACAGATAGTCAACACTAACATTAAAAAAATCTGCCAACACACACAAAACATCTGCCTGAGGTTTGTTTTGCTTTAATGTCCAACCATTTATCGTTGTGCGTGGAATTCCCGTTTTTTCTGCCAGTTGAGAATTGTTTAATCCTTTTTCTTGCATCAAATCTTTCAATCTCTCATAAAACACTTGTCGAACATCTATCTTTTCTTTCATATTATTATGATGACTCTTTTTCGTCAAAATTACTTGACTTGACGATATTTCGTCATTTATAATGTATTTAAGGTGATTAACATGAACAATAAAAAATACAAAAGACGAACGAAAAAGCAAAAAAGAATTGATATAAAGCATAACGAAAAGTATAAAAATCAAAATAAAGAAATTTTATCAAGTGACTTATTGAAACTTCTTGAAGAATGTGACTATAAGCCATCTGGGAAATATATTATTTTAAGATAAAGAAATTAAAAAAACACCTTGCGGTGTTTTAAGCAGATTTTCTGTTTGTTTTTTTCCTTTCGAATTTTTCGATAATTGGTTTGCTCTCTTTATTTATAAATCCTTCAGTGATTGTTATTTTTTTGATATTATCTTCAAAATGGCAAGAATACATAACGTCCAACATTCTTTCTTCCAATATGGTTCTCAATCCTCTTGCCCCAGTTTTGAGTTCAATCGCTTTTTTTGCAACGGCAGAGATTGATTTTTCGTCGAATTTCAACTCAATTCCGTCCATCTTAAACATTTTGATATATTGTTTTGTTATTGCATTTTTGGGTTCAACCAAAATTCTTTCAAGAGCTTTTTGGTCAAGACTATCCAAAGTTGCGACAATTGGAAGTCTTCCAACAAATTCTGGAATCATTCCAAATTTAATCAAATCCTGAGGTTGAATGTCATCAAATTTTACTGTTGTGTCATCAGTCTCTTTGTTTTTTACATTAGCGCCAAATCCCAAGACAGATGCACCTGTTCTTTCACTGATAATTTTGTCAAGCCCAACAAAAGCCCCACCACAAATAAACAATATATTTGTTGTGTCAATTTTGATGTTCTCTTGTTGTGGGTGTTTGCGTCCGCCTTGCGGTGGAACTGAAGCTATTGTTCCTTCCAAAATTTTGAGCAACGCTTGTTGCACGCCTTCTCCGCTTACATCTCTGGTTATTGAAACATTTTGAGTTTTTCTTGCAATTTTGTCAATTTCATCAATGTAAATTATTCCACGTTGTGCTTTTTCGATGTCATAGTCCGCATTTTGAATTAATTTTAACAGAATATTTTCAACATCATCACCAACATATCCCGCTTCTGTCAACGCGGTTGCGTCGCTTGAAGCAAAAGGAACTTTAAGTGTTTTTGCAAGCGTTTTTGCAAGCAGAGTCTTACCGCTTCCTGTTGGTCCAACTAGCAACACATTTGATTTTTCAAGTTCGACTTCATCTTGGTCTTTGTCTTTTCTTAAAAGGTTGTAATTAATGCGTTTATAGTGATTATAAACAGACACAGCCAAAATCTTTTTGACTTCGTCTTGTCCAACAATAAATTCATCTAATTTTTGTTTGATTTCTTGAGGTTTTGGCAATTCAATGCACGAATCCTGTTCCGAATTCATTGGTCTTGAATTTACATCCATCAATTCTTTGCAAATATTCAAACAATCCTTGCAAATGAAGCAATCACCTTCTGGATTGCTTATTATATCAGTAAGTTCTCTTGCGGGTCTACCGCAAAACGAACATATTGTTTCTATTTCTTTCATTATTTCCCCTTTTTATTATGTTGATGAAATAATTTTTTCACCAAATTCAATTAATAAACAAAAACCCAACATAAAAAGCAAAATGCAGACTTTGGTCTGCATCTTCTTAACGTTTGCTAAAAATCTTGTCAACCAATCCGTATTTTTGCGCTTGTTTTGCATCAAGGAAATTATCCCTGTCTGTGTCTTTTGTGATGGTTTCAATATCTTTTCCTGTATTTTCTGCCAAGATTCTATTTAAATTTTCTCTTGTTTTTTGAATGTGTTTTGCATGGATTTCAATGTCACTCGCTTGACCTTGCGTTCCACCCAAAGGTTGATGAATCATAACTTCACTGTGAGGAAGACAAATTCTCTTTCCTTTTGTTCCGCTGGACAAAATCACCGCTGCCATACTTGCTGCCATTCCAATACAAATTGTTGAAACGTCGCATTTAATATATTTCATTGTGTCATATATTGCGAGCCCTGCTGTCACACTTCCACCCGGACTATTTATATACATAAATATGTCTTTGTCTGGGTTTTTCCCTTCAAGATAAATCAATTGAGCAACAACGGTGTTTGCCATTTGGTCATCAATCTCGCCTGACAAAAACACAATTCTATCTTCCAAAAGTCGTGAATAAATGTCATAACTTCTTTCATTATTCCCAACTTGGTCAACAACCATAGGTATCATAAACAATTCTCCTTTTTTGATTTTAATAAACACGCATTGAAATTTTAAAATTATTTAATTTCGTTGTTTTCGTGCAAGAAGTTCAACAATTTTTTCATCAAAAGTTCGTTTGCAACTCTATTTATCATATCATTATTAACTTGCTTTTTGAATTCTTCCAATGTTTTGCCAGTGTTTTTTGCCATTTCTTCGATTTTTTCGTCGATATCTTTTTCAGTGATATCAATTTTTTCGTCTCTTAACAATTTTTCAAGCACTGCTCTCGCCTTGACATTTCTTGCTGAACTTGTTTTGATTTCAGTTTTTAGGTCATCAACAGTTTTGCCAATATATTGAGCATATTGTTCAAGTGTGATTCCTTGATAACTCATTTGTTGAGTCAATCCATTAAGTTGACGATTAAATTCTTCTTCAACCAAAGATTCTGGTGCTGTGAAATCAGTGTCGTCAATAATCTTGTCAAGAATGTCGTTGTCAAGTTCAATGTCTGCTCTTTGTTCAGCATCTTTTTTAAGTCTGTCTGCAATGCTGTTTTTATATTCTTCAACTGTTTCAAATTCTGTGCTGTTAGAGACAAACTCTTCATCTAATTTTGGCATAATTCTTTCTCTAACATTTTTGATTGCACATTTGAATGTTGCAGGTTTTCCTTTCAAACTTTCTTCGTGATAATCTTCTGGGAATGTCACAACAACATCTTTGTTGTCGCCGACATTAAGTCCAATAAGTTGTTCTTCAAAATTGTCAATAAAAGTGTGACTTCCGATTTGAAGTTGATAATTTTCTGCTTTTCCACCTGGGAATTGTTGACCATCAACATATCCGTCAAAGTCAAGAGTGACATAGTCGTCATTTTTAACTGGTTTGTTAGTTTCAACAAGACGAGAAGCTCTCAAAAGTTCACGATTGATTGCTTCATCAATTTCTTCATCTGTCACTTTTGCAACTTGCTTTGTGAAAGTAAGCCCCTTGTATTTTGCAAGGTTAAATTCTGGCATACATTGAAGAGTTAACACAAATTCAATTCCTTCACCTTCAAATTTTTTAATGTCAAGTTTTGGTGAATCAACTGGTTTGATTTCTTCATGTTCTCTCAAAACGGTTGTGTAAGCTTTGTAATAAACTTCGTCCAAAGCGTCGTTAATAAACGCACCTGCACCATAAGTCTTTTCAATCACGCTTCTTGGAGCATGTCCTTTTCTAAAACCTGCAACAGTATATTTGTTTTTACTTTTCTCATATCCTGCGTTTAAAGCGTCTTCCCATTCTGTTTTGTCAAAACTAAAAGTAGCTTCAAAAACGCCATTGTCTTTTTTCTCTAAATCGTATTTCATAATTTCTCCTTAAATTAAAACTTGTCCATTTTATCACATAATAAAAATTAAATCAACCCTTTTGTTAAAAGAGAGTGATTATCCCAGCAAAGAAAAGCACCGCTCCAGCGAGCAAGAACATGCAGAACGCAAAATTCTTTTTTCTTTTTGCTTTTTTTGTTATTTTTTTGTATTCATTCTCATCAATTTCGTACTCTTCAGACTCAATTTCATTGTTAAACTTTTCTAAATCCTGTTTGAAAACTTCGTCTTTAAAAAACGCGAAAGTCACAAAAGAAACACCAATTAACATCGTGCCGAAAGATAGGCAATATTTATTTTTATTGCCTAAAATCAACAATATAATTCCTAATATCAAACTAGCGAAAAAACAGATAAGTTTGATTGTTTTCTTTTTCATTAAGCCTTAAATGCTTGAACAATTCCGCCGATGTTTAAGCCTGTGAACACAATGATTAAAATCACAAAAATAACATAAGTTATCATCCACGCAATGTTCTTCTTTGATTTTGCAAAACTGAAAGCATACACAGCCGTGATAATATATGCAATTATTTGTGCGATGATATTTAACAAATTCAAAACATTTGGATTTATAAGCCAACCCAAAAGTTTACCCAAAATCAGCACAATAGCAATCAATGCAACTGAAATGTAAGCCATAAAATTCACAATTTGTTTTCCTTTCATAATTCCTCCATGATTTGATTTTATCACAATTATAATTTTTTCACAAATAAATGTAAAAACTTTTTTAATTTCTACAAAATGTTTTTTATTTTGAATTCTTTTATTTATGAAATTTTTTCAATAATTTCCTTAAAAAAGGAAGGTAAATCAACTTCAAATGTCATAATTTTTTTGCTTATTGGGTGCTCAAACTGAATTTTGTAAGCAAACAACAACTGCCCATTCGTTTTGATTTGATTGTCCACCCCGCCATATAAAACATCTCCAACAATTGGGTAATTTATGCTTTTTAAATGTGCTCTAATTTGGTGAGTTCTTCCTGTTGTCAATCTGCAATTTAAGAGCGTGTAATGGTCAAAAACTTTGTCAATTGTAAAATAAGTTTTTGAATATTTTCCATTTTTTTCATCAACCAAAGCCATTTGCTCTCTATTCTTTGGATTTCTTCCCAAAAATCCTTCGACGACAAAATCTTGTTTAATTCTTCCTTTAATAAGCGCTTTATATTCCCTATTTAGCGTTTTTGTTTTAAGTTGTTCACTCAAATTCTTGTGCGCAAAATCATTCTTTGCAACAATCATAAGTCCGCCAGTGTCTTTGTCTAGTCTATGCACAATTCCCGGTCTCAAAACCCCATTTATTGTGGACAAATTTTTTATGTGATACATCAAAGCATTGACAAGAGTGTGAGATTTTGTTGTATTGCATGGGTGAACAACCAATCCAACCTGTTTGTTTATAACTAACAAGTCGTCATCTTCATACACAATATTCAAGGGAATATTTTCCGCTTCTGCACTTATTTGTTCAACTTGTTTTTCTTCAACTTCAATTTTGTCACCAATTTTTAATATATATCCCGCTTTTTCTTTTTTTCCGTTGACCAATATCTTCCCTTCGTCGTTAAGCGTTTTTATAAAACTACGCGAAAAAGAAGTGTTTTCAGTCAAAAACACGTCCAACCTTTTCCCATTTTCTTCACACACAAAATTTTGTTTCATTGTTTGTTTTCTTTCTTTTCACCAGAACAAAATATAATGTAAATTGCAATAAGCACAGCACCAACACACAAGCAACTATCCGCAATGTTAAACACTGGGAAACTTGGCCAAAAATCAAGGAAAATAAAATCCCGAACATATCCCAACATAACTCTGTCAGCAAGATTCCCAATTGCTCCGCCAATCATAAGTCCAAAAGACAAGCAAAACAAAGCATTTTTGTTTTTTGTGAAATGTGCAAATATGAACAAGGCAACAATCATCAACACACTCACGATGATAAGCATTATTGTCTTTCCACTGAACATTCCCCATGCTGCCCCTGTGTTTCCGCCGTTTGATGCAATTGAAATCACGTGTGGAATAAGGTTAAAATATTCCACATTAAATAAAAAATGTTTGGTGGTTAAATCTGCCACCAAAACTAGAATTATTGTAAAAATAATCCAAAACCATTTTTTCATTTTATTCCTTTTTCAAAATCTTTCTGCCTTCAGGAGCGAGCAAGAACAAGTCGCCATGCCACCTTGTGATGCTTCCATTTAATCCGTAAAGAGCGCCAGACAAAAAATCCAAAATTCGTTCGCTATCTTCAGAAGAAATCCCTTCAAGATTGACAGCAACTGATTGCCCTTGTTTCAAATAGTCAACCACTTGCTGAATTTCTTTGTGTGTTTTTGGCTCAACCATAATTATGTTAGATTCAGCTTGAAAACCAAAATTAGACAACCCGCTTGTTGGAGTTGGAGCAATTTCAGCATTTTCAGTTTCTCCGGCGATTTTTTCATGAAGGTTGAAATTTGCATATTTGTCTGCAGTGAGGTCTTTTGATTTTTTAGACTTTTTTTCTGTCTTCTCTTCAAATCCAAGACCTTTCATCATCCAATCAAAAAGTCCCATATATACCTCTAACTAAAAATTTGTTTTCTCAACAATTCGTATTCATCATCAGTTGCAATGTTAAATTCGTGTAAAACACGTTCATAAATATCAATAACAACTTTTGAACCAGTCGATTTTGCCTTTTCAAGCATTTTTTCAGCAACTTTAATTGCCCCTTGTCTGTCTTGCTTAATATTTATTGACACAATTTTTTCAATTACGTCCATACATTTATTTTCAAATTCTTCGTCAGTTAATTTAGCCATAAATACCTCTTATTGTCATTTTAAACCCTAACAAGCAATTTGTCAACAAATTATGTAAGTTTAATTCAAACTTTTAAATTCCAAAAATTAGTTAAATCAGATTAATGTCAGCAAAAAAGACATGCAAAACTAACATGTCTTTTTAAATTATAATCAGCAATTTCTAAGATGTTGAACTAGTTGTTGTGCTTGGCAATCTGAATTCAACATCAACATCAATGTCAGTACTATTGATTGCCACCTTAAATGTAATTGGTCCACCTTGATATGATGTTGCAGTAGGATTATTGTTCTTATAGTCCTGCAATTCTGATTTAGAAATTGTTGCGGTTGTGTTAGAAATCTCTACATTACTATATTCACACGACATAGATGTTATACTTCCTTTTTCAATTACATTGTTGTTCATTTTGAAGTATCTTATTGCATTGCTTAAATCGATTGAAGCGTCTCCCACATATTGAACCACAAAACTTGTTCTATTTGTTGGATAATCCACAATGCATACATAAGCACTTGTATCACTTGAATTCTTTGAATTTGACCTTTCGATATATTTAAAGGATTTGCTAATAGCATAAAGTTTGCTTTCTACTTCCAATGTGTATGTCACAGTTTTTAAAGTATAAGTTATATCACCATCTTTATAAATCTCGTCTCCCGTAGAAGAAGCTTTTGGAGTTGCTCCGCTTTTATTTATATAATTTGCTGATGGCGTTGTTCCGTTAGAAACAATTGCCAAAATTTCAGTTGTTTTGTCCAAGGTTGATGGAATGCGCGCTGAACCAAATATATTCTCTAAAGTGTAAGTAGTTGTTGCTATTGATTCAATTGTACTGCTTGTTGTAAGCTCAAATCCACTCAAACTTACAATTTCCGCTCCGTTTGACAAACAACTTAAAACACCTTCCAACTTGTTGGTGAATAATTTGTCAGTTGTCTTAGCAGATACCATATATTTCTTCTCAGTTTCGTCATATCCATATTTAGAGTATCTTGTTGTTAAATCAATTCCATAAAATTTAGTGCTTGAACCTGTAGGTGTCATACTTTCAAGTGCAAAGTAGAAAACTTCTCCATCTTGATTTACAATTTTAACCGCATCAATTGAATTGATAAATGTTTTATACTCTTCTTCAGAATATTCATGTGTAAATACTTGAGCGCCATCTTTAGCATCTTTACTTTCTGTAAATAATGGCAAGAAATCCGTGTTTGTCACATTTACACTTGCAGAACTGTAAGTGTTGTCACCAGTGGTATAGTTATATGCTGTCACACTGCTTACGTTGTATGCGTAATATGCCACATATTTGTCCACGGTCTTTCCTAAGTATGTGATGCTAATTTCGTAAACAACATAGTAATTTTGAGTGGTTCCTGTCGCTGAAACTGGAACCGCTGGAAGTTTGGTCGTCCAAGCCTTTCCGTCGTGTGTTAACACTGACGAACCAGAACCATATGTCGTTTGTCTTGTTTCATTGTCAAACAATTTTTCCTTGTCTGAAATTCTATTTTCGTCAGAACCAATAAATGTTTTGTAGTTCGCTGTCACTGATACATCTATTGAAGCGGATGTGTCAGATAATGTTGCCTTGACCGCTAATGTTGTATCTACAGCATCGCTTAAAATTGTTATAGATTCACCTGATTTAATGCTTCCAGAAGCGCCTGAGACAATTTGGGTTTGTGAAGCATATTCAAGTTTAAGAATTGGCGTCACATGAATTGTCCAATTGACTGAATATGTTCCATAATCGGTCAAATAACTTACAATCAAATAAACATAACCATTGTAGTCATCTTTAAACGTGATTGATGAATTGCTTATTGTAATTTGTTCATTTTCAGTGCCTGCTTTTGCTTCAATATTTATGTTTGTAATTATCCCAAGGTCATTTCCGCTTAAATCATAAAGGTTATACACAAGTTGAGTAAATTTGCCATTGCTTGAATTTTCTGCAGTGCATGAGCCAACAAAATTCACCGTTATACCAGCGACCCCTGAAGCAGTATCTTCAAACGCAGTCGTGTTGTCAGTTTTAAGAACCAATTCTGTCTCAAACGACTGAGTTGTCCCACCGCCTGAATACTCGTCACCATTCATAATGAATTGAAGATTTGGAATTATTTTAATTTTTGCATACACTGTTTTGATATTTGTAGATCCTAATTTTGCTGTTAAAGCGAGTGTGATTGTTGTTTCTTGTCCCACTTCCGCAAATGTCAATCTGTTTCCGCTCAACGCAACCAAATTCCCGTAAGGGTCATTGCTTAACTGTATGTCTCCAGTTCCGCCAACATTGTATGTTGATTTTCCTGTGTCTATTTCAAACGTCAAATCGCTGTTTGAGTTGAACAAATAATCTGTATTTACATTTTCGCCACCATCTAATTTTTTAAACACGTCCAAATATCCGCCACCATAAACAACTTTTGAAGATGATGTGTAATTTTCTGTTATTGTCACATTCAAGAAATTAAATGTGAAGCCATCCATTATTTTAGATGTTGTTCCTGTTGCCGTCACTGAGAATGATGTTTTATCCTTTACATTGAAATCAACAATTCTAGCGTATAATTTGTGGTTTGTTGCGTCGAACACAATGTTGTGTGTGCAATCATTTGCCGTGATTGTGTAATTAACTCCTTCATAAATTGTGATGTCACCCACATTTGATGTGATTGACAATGAATCTCCGCCCTTCAATTTTTCAGTCTTTGTTTTTGTCGCAGAACTATCTAGTGATGTTATAGTGAACAAATTGCCGTCATTGTCTCCAAGTTGACCAATGTAGACATAACCATCATTTGATGTTGAAGATGTTGCGCTTGCGTTCACAATTGAAACGCTGTTTTTATTCGAAATTCCGAAGTCTTCACTCATTTCAACAATAAATGGGTCAAGGTTGTCGTATTTTGACGCCATAATCTTGAAGTTGTAATCAAATGTCAATCCATTATAACTGAATGTCACTTTAGCATCTTTATTTTCTGCCGACGCTGAGTCAAAAGTTATTATGTCTTTGTCTGCATTCACGGTCGCATTGGCACTAGCATTTGAAATCGTGATTTTGTTAGGATTTCCACTTGTCATAAAGCCCATTTCTGAGAAGTCTGGACTCTCCACTTTGATGTTATCTGTCCCAATTAAATTAACACGATATCTATCACTTGTTGCTGTTAATAAATTGTTAACGCTAAATGTATCTCCACCCAAAACATTTTCATGGTCTGCGCCGTCATTTAAGTAAACTGCTTCTATTCTCGCATATGTAGGAATAACGTTTACATAGATTTCTTTTGTTGTATATACCGTTAAACCATTTTTAAATGTCAGCGTTATTTTTTCGATGTCTGCTGTGTCATGAATTGCGTTATGAGCAAAATTAATTGTATAGTCATTCACAACATTACCACTACTTGCAATAACAAATTTATTTGTATCGCTAACTCCCGTGATTGTCATTTCAGATTTCGTGTAAACATTTATTCCGCCAATTGTATAGATGTAATATTTGATATTTTCCCCTGTTTCACCTTTTGGATATACACTCTCTTGAATCGTCAATCTACTTCCTACACTGCTTGTATAATCACCAATTTTTGTTGTTGAAACCGGAGTTGAAGTTGAATTGCCTTCGTTATTTGTTGAAACAATAATTTCATACGCTGGTTTAACGTGGAAGGTGTAATTCCTTGTCACATTTCCATTGCCTTCAACAACATCATTGAGAGTGAATTTTGCCGTTATTGTTTGGGCATTTTCATTTAAAGTAAATTTTAATTTACCAGAATTATAAGTGACTCCTAAATCGCCGGTTAATGAAGTTGAAGATTTTGAAATTCTAATTGTTTGAGTCTCACCCTGTGGGTCTTTCAACTCAATTGTCAAATTCGAACTTTCATATCCTAAAATATCTTTCAAAGAAATTGTGTCTACAAAACCATTTTGTGTGTCAAATGAACCAACCGTAAATGCCGAATCGGCATTTATTGTTGTTGCCTTGAGAGTGTATTTAACCCAAAGCACCAAATTCCCACTCGTATACTTAGCCCAGAAAGTGTAATCCGATGTTGTTTTTTTGTTTATTGTGATTGTTGCACCAGAAATTGTGAAAAGATTTACTGTGTCATTTTCTGTTCCTGTTGCGGTTGAAATTTCGACTTGTTCTTCTGTCGAATCCGACTCGGAAGATGCCGGACAAATTTTTGCACCATCTTTTTCATCATACAACTCAACACTTGAAATTTCATTAGGGTCGTTTAATGTGAATGGGCAACTTACGCTTGTCACTGTGTTTTCAATTGTTCCAGTGAACACGCCTGTTGTTAAACCTGTTGTGGTTTTAATTTCCGTAGTTGAATCTGTTGTGGTTGAAATTGTTGGAGAAATGGTCACTTCGTAAATTGGTTTATCATTATCGTCTTTAACTTCTTCTCCTTCCTCATTCTTCATTGATTGATTTGTTGTTCCTATCACATAAACTGATGGAGTGAGATATAATGTGACTGTTCCGAGAGCATATCTTGCATTTCCGCCGTTGTTGTAGACAAGCACCAATTTCAATGTCACATAATTGTCTGGTTGAGTAATTGTCGTGGTGGTCGTATCAAGTTTTGCATATTTTGTAAATTGACTTTCATATGTTTTTGTTTCACATTTTTCATCAACAACATAGACTTCAACTTTGCTTAAATCTACAACCGCCAAAGAAATTGCATTGCCTTCTCCATCAACGCCTGAAATGGTTGCTCCACTTGTTCCTAAAATTGAACTTATCGTATTAGTTGTATCAACTTTTACATTAATGTTTTTGGTTGGGTCAACGGCACTTGTTGAAGTGTCGGTTGATGAAATTGAGTAGATATAGAATGTCAAGAAATCATAGTTTCCTGATTGTGTTTCAACTTTGAAAATCACATATCCAGTCATTCCGCGCATACTTGCTTGTGGGAATATGATTTCACTTCCACTCACACTGATTGCACCCGCATAAGTCGTGAATGTTGCGTTTCCTGATTGATACGCAACAAGCGTAAGCGACTCAATTGAGCCATCAGTTGTTGTAATTCTTTGTACGCCAAGATAATCCGAATTTAACACATCAATTGTGAGTCCTTTTGCTGTTGAAACAGCAATTGGCTCGTAGTAAACCGAATTATTGTTTACAAATGTTTGTGTTTCATTAGATTCGTCATTATATTGCAAACTTATATTTGCTGTGGCCAATTCATATTCATTTCCAGTTGGACGTGTTATTACAATTTCAGTTTGATTTTTTATCGTCAATGGAACTCTAAATGTATAAGGTTCAGTTTGTCCAGGATAAATCAAATCATATTCAACATAAACGATAGTGCTTGCTCCACGAATGTTGTTCATTGCAACCACGCAACCAGCATTATCTCCGCCATCAATTCCAGACACCGAAAAACCAGAGCAATAGATGTCGGTTATGTCATTGCCGTCATTATCATAAATTCCTTTGGCTTTGAGACTGCTGATGTTTTTGAATTCCTTTGTATAGTATTTTATTGATTCGTTAAAAGTATCAGTTGTTAAAACTTGTTTATAGACCTTTGTTATTTCATCATAGACAAACAAACCAGTTTGCACTTTTCCATTGAAATTTGAAGAGTCAACTGCTGTTTCTTCATAAATGACTGTCACAAACACGTCATCAATCAAGTTGAAATTTGAACCTGCAGTTGCAAATTTGATATCTGTTGAATCGTTTTGTGTTGTCCTTTCAGGAGTCCAAGGTGAAATTTTAACAGTTGCAGTCGCCTTTAACTTTAATTGACTTTCATTAATTTCTGTGGTTGCCACATTATCGTCTTTGCCGTCAATCACAAATGATATTGTCAATTGTGCATTTTCATAAATATTCAACACATTGTTTAATATCTTTGTATCAGCATTTAATGTCTGAATAATATTATTCCCAGTTGAATCGTTAATATCTGCACCATCATAAGTCAAGGTGATTTTTTCATAGTACTTCGTTGTGGCACTGAAATCACCGCTAACACTCTCATACTTGCCATCTTCAGAGTTGTAAATATATAGACTATCTTTTAATGTTTCAAAATCGCCGCTACTTACAATTTTTGGCTTATACAAAGTGTAAATTGAGGTTATGTCTGTTCGATTTGCAATAATTTCAGTTTTGTTAAATTCAATTGCATATGGGTTGACAATTCTCAAAGTCAAATCCGATTCAATTATATTGGCACCAGATTTCAATGTGACAGTCTTTTCTTCAATTCCACCAATCGCTTCCACCCATGGAATTGATGTCATCTTTGAAGGATCGCCTTGAATGTAAATATCAACATCGTCAGTCACACCTTTTAATTTAGTTGTGTCTTTAATATATTTTGAATACAAAGTATCTGCATCTGAACCATATATAATTTCAACACCTTTATCGTCACTAGTTGGCATTGAATATAAATCAAAGGCATTGATTGCGTCAGATATTTCTTGTTCACAAGTGATTTCCGCGGTATCATTTTTGGCGATAACATTTGGAACAACCTTCACTTCTCTTTCAATGATTATTCCGCCATCAGTTGTTGTTATTTTTATTGTGTATGTTCCAGGGTTTGTTGGTGTCCAAGTGGCTGAGGTCGTATTACTTAATGTTAATGTTTCATTTGCATTATTTATATAAACATTAACATTTTCTCCTGTGTCACCAGTCATTTTTTTAATTAAAAACATTGCTTGTGTGCTAGCTGAATCGAAATAACTTTCAACGAGTTGCACAGTTGTTCCAGCGTAAATTTTTAAATCTTTGCCCCAACTTGCGTAATTCGTTTTTGCAACAATGTCGGAAGTGAATGTTAAATTTATTCTACGAGTTTCAAGTTTTGTGGTCACATCAAACGAAATCTCAAGTGACCCATATAAATCCGTTTTTCTTGTAAATGTCCAACCGTTTGAATCATTAAATGAAATCTCTAAAATTGTTTCTCCGTTTCCGTTTTTCCACACAAAATCCTTTGTGTCATCAAAGGTGAGTTCTCCGCCACCATAAGAGACAACAAAGTTGCTCAAAGAAGTGTAGCCTTTGCTAATGAAATCAGTTGACCCGTTATATTTAATTGGATAGATATCTTTTAAGGACTGTCCTGAAGTGATTGATGCAGAAATTGTGCCGTCCTGTGAAACTGACAAGCCATTAATATCAACACTTAAATTGGTCTCAACTTTAAGTTTTAAATATCCAATTTTTTCTCCAATTTGAACGCTAAGATATGTCTCACCTGCTTTAAGGGCACATTGGTCCATATACGTTAAATCTGTCGCATTAAATATGCTCGTGTCTCCACTGCCATAATTAATTTGATATGCAACTGATTTAAACTTGTCTGCTTGGAAATATAATTTATCACTTGAAATTTCAGTGTTAAATGGAGAATCTGTGTAAATATATTCTTTGCCAGCAGAATCTACAAATTTGTAAGTATATTCATATGCTGAACCATTAAATGTTGCAGTTATAACAAGTGCAGTTGTGACACTTATTGCCCCAGTTTCTGTTGTGGATAATTCATAGTAATTATTTTCATCATATTTAAACACAACTGAGTCAGGTTGGCTTGAAAGAACACTCACTGAAACTTCTTTTTCAGTGCTTACAAATCCTTCTATTTTGATTGAAATTGTTTCAGATTCTTTTGACAAAGTTGGCGTTGTGAATGTTATAACAAGTCCATTCGCGTCGTCATATTTTGCAGAATTTATTGTCGCTTCTGATGTAAAGAATTTTTTTAGTATCACAGAACCAGTGATTTCGTTTTCGAAACCATAAAATTTACAAATTTTTGCAAAATTACTATTTGTTGAAGTGATTTTTAATTGTGCGTTGCTTTGTTCATATAATGGGTTAGATTCAGAAATTTCGTTGTCATTTATCTTAAATTCCAACAAACTGCTGTCAATTTGACAAACTGTGTTGACAGATATTTTTTGTGCGTCAATTGATTTTACATAGTTAGCAGCAGTATTGACATCTGAGTTTTTGATTTTTTCCAAAAGGTCAGTTAGTTCTAAATTCTCTCCATTAGAACAAAATTGAGCGACATAAACTTCATCAACATTATCAGAACCTGTTCCATTAAATTTCAAAACGTTTTGGAAAACCCCTTTATCATCAAAATAACCCACAATTTCATATGTTTTGTCGTCTTTTGTAAATTTATAATCTTCCCCTAACGTCGTGATATTTTTGTTATTATCACTTTCAACAACAAGAACACATTTGTTATATGAACCAGTTGGAGCAATCAAATCACTCACATTTATTGCACTATATTTTCCTTCTCCGTTTTGGTCTATTGAATAATATAACGTTTGAGCGAAGTTTGCATTTTTGATTTTGTCTGTGTAGTTTATTGCAAAAGTCTCTTCAAAGATGGTCACATTTGCGTTGCATTTAAAATTGTCGTTTAAAATTGTTTTACCTTTGTTGACAACCAAAACGCCAATTTTTAGCCCATCAACATTTGTGTTGGCCGTAAATTTCCATTTTCTTTCAGCCCCAATTCCGCCCAAATCTTCGACTGATATATCTTCATCTGAATATAATGTAAGCGTTGAGTCTTTTAAAGTGTAGAAAGAAACATATGTTCCTTCGTTCAAAAGTTTTATTGAATTTAATGAATCAACAACCGCAAGTCCGTTGTTGCAATAATACTCTTCACTATTTACAGTTATGTGGTCAACCATTTGATAAGTGTCATTTATTTTAAAGGTCGAACCTGACACAGAGGTCGTCGCAGATTGTTGTTCTCCGTTTGCGCTATAAGAATAGAAACCTATTTTTTCGCTTCCATTTTCAGTGTATTCACCCCAATAGATTTTATCGCCATTGTCGTTTATGAATTCTGGAATTATTTTTGCATCAGAGAAATCATCATCACTAAACGCCCCAAATTTTGCAGATGTAAATCTTGAAGATGGGTCATTTGCTCCAACGTCCATAGTGATTCCAAGGTCCGCCATGCTAACAATTTTTTCTCCGAACAAAGGAAGAGAAACGATTGTGTTCTCCATTACGACACTATTTACAAACACATCTTTAACAACAATTTCAACATCGTTTATGATTGCGCCAGTTTCAGATTGACTTAACAACTCATTGATTATTTCTTGGTTGTTTTTGCCGGCGAAATTTTCAGAATTTAAAAGGTTGTTGTCAAAGTTTTCTCTATTTTCATAAGTGTCAAAAACCAAAACCTTAAATTTATAGGTTCCTGGTTGAATTGCCTTAAAAGTCAAAATGCCTGAATCAATTTCAAACATTGATTTTATGTCGTTATATTTAGTGTCTTGTGAGTTTAATGTTTCAGCATTAACAAGCGAAATGTCTGTTAAGTTTGTTTTGTCAAATGCGGTTGAGCGGTCAAAATATAAATCAAACAATTTTGCTGATTTGCTATTAATTGGTTGTTGTGAAATTTCTGGATTGGTTATGTATTGAATTGGAAGTTTGTCACCTGTTCCAATTGTTATGTATTGCGTTGTTTTATTATCCGATGTTAAAATGGTTGAATTTGTTGACAAGATTTCAAACGAATCAATTTTTTGGTCAACCATGATAGTCATTGTGTTATCCGCAACTTTTGGGGTTCCGCTGTGGTTTGTTATTGCAGAAAGTGTGACTGAACTGTTTTGATTGTCTAGTGGAAGAACGTTCAATTTAAAATATGTTTTTTCATTGCATTTGATTTTGTATCTTTTGTTTGCATCTTGTTCAACCTTGTTGCCGTCTTTGTCACAAATTGTGATTAAGTTTGAACTTACAGTCAACAAACAATCTTTCTGATTCACTCCTTGGCCATCAATTTCTCCGTCTGCTTTCAAAACAAAAGAATATATTTCAGAAGGAAGCCCTGATTCATCTTTTTCGCTCACGATAATTTTTTGGTCGCTTTCAAAATATAATCTATCAGGATAAACGATTGGCGTTTTAAATTTACCCAAAATTGCCAATGTGCCAAAAACAACAGAGACCAACCCAATTGTTGACCCCAAAACTATACCCAAAACTTTAAAAATCTTTTTTGCCATAACCCCACCCAAATGCAAAATTATTTTGTCTTATATTTCTTAATTTATTAAAAATATTATAGACTTTTTTAAACTTGCTTGTCAAACAAAAGGAAAAGAAAAAAAGACAAATTTTGACAAGAAAAATAAAAATTAAAAATTATATGAAAAATTTTTTATTGCATTATTTTTAACAAATTTTACAAAAAATAATTTTTTGTTTATTTAAAAATCTTAAAAAAATTTAAAAAAATAAATAAAAAACAGCGAATTTTTATAAATTTTCGCTAATTTTTTTAATAATTTTTGATTTTTTTGCTATTTTTCAACTTTATTAATCTCGTTAAATAACAAAATAAAATTTTCAACACTTATTTCTTCAGGTCGCACATTTTCATTATAACCCAAAGATTTTAAACTGCTTAAAACTTTTTCCTTTTCAAATTTTTGCTTCAAATTGTTCACCAAAGTTTTTCTTCTCATTGAAAAAGCGAGATGAACAAAATCTTTAAATCCTTCAAAATTTTGAATTTTATTTCTGTTATGTGGAACCATCAAACACAATGCACTGTCAATTTTTGGAATTGGAGTGAAACATTCTTTTTTGATAATTCGTGGAATTGAAATGTCAAAAATCGATTGCAAAATAACACTCGTCACACCATATTCTTTTGTCCCTTCTTTTGCGGAAAAACGAAGTGCAACTTCTTTTTGAACCAGAACCATAATTGAAGAAAATTTTTCAATGCTGTCAACAAGTTTGAATATAATCGGCGTGGTTATATAATAAGGAATATTTGCAACAACTCTTGCTCTTCCATCAAACAGAGAATTAACATCAGCTTTCATAAAATCCATAAAATGGAATTCAATGTTTGGGTATTTCTCCTGCAAATTCATTAATCTTTCTGACAAACTTTTGTCAATTTCAAATGATATAACCTTTTTTGCAACCAAAGCAAGTTGCTCGGTGAGAGTGCCTGCACCTGCTCCAATTTCTAGAACAACATCACCATTTGCAACCAATCCATCACTAACAATTGCTTTTAACAAATTCTTGTCAAACAAAAAATTTTGACCAAGACTTTTTTTATAATCAATCTTTTCCTTATCGTCCATAATTCTCCCAAAAATTGTCAATTAAAAACAGTTTTCAACATATTGACAAACTAATATCCTATATGTTAACATAATTTTACACAAAAGAAAAACAAAAGAAACACAAATGAGAAAAAACTGAGAATTATCTCAGTTTTATTTTTTTCTCATTGATTCATTTTAAACATTTACCCCATTTGAATTTGAAGGGAAAATTTCAGCAAAATCAGTGAAATCTTTTGCAAATTGCTCAGCTGTTTCATAAATTAGATAAGCGTTCAAATCCGATTCGTTCACTTTGATTTTCTTCAACTCTCCAGCTTCAAAATACTTTTGCTTTTTTTGTTTCTTTCCAAATATGTCATGTGAATACCCACAATCCGACACAGCGTAAAATACCCTGTCTGCTTCCTCTTGTGTTGAAAAATAACAAAGAATTTTATTATTTTCACTTTCTGCATACACTTGGTATAATATAACTTTTTTGCTCATACTTTTCTCCTTTTTAAAAAATTGATTAATACACTTTTATAACTTGATTTTATCTTAACATCAAACCAAAAATTTGTCAATATTCAATTTTAAAATCAATTGACAATTAAATTGTTTTGTTGTATCATAAAAACAGAGAAACGTTATAAAAGTTTGAGGAGTAATGTTTGGACGCAGATGAGAGAAAAGTTGCCACGGGCTGAGAGCAACTTGTGAAGGTTAAACACGAAGGTAGCAAACGAGTTCGAGTGAAGAAGAATAGTAGAACACTCGCGTAGTATTAAAAAATACGTCAGTTTAAATGAAGGAGCTTTTGCTCGAAGTAAGGTGGTACCACGAACTTTTCGTCCTTGCATTTTGCATGGACGTTTTTTGTTTTTAACCACATCAAAGGGGAAAATTATAACATTAAAACGCATAATTCAGATTGACAAAAAAATAATAAAAAATTTAAAAAAGGAGAAAAAATGTTAGAAAATAAGTACAATTTTAATGAAAAAGAACAAAAATGGCAAAAATTTTGGCAAGAAAACGGAATTTACAAATTTGACAAAGATTCAACAAAACCGATATATTCAATTGACACTCCACCACCAACCGTAAGTGGAGAATTGCACATTGGACACATATCTGGATTCACACAAGCGGACATGATGGCACGCTTTCATAGAATGCAAGGATACAATATGTTCTATCCACTTGGTTTTGACAACAATGGTCTTCCAACTGAACTTTTGGTGGAAAAGAAAAAAGGAATTCGCGCTCACACAATGCCACGCGAAGAATTCACACAAATTGCATTGGATTTGGTTAAAGAATACAATCAAACATATCGCGACACAATGGTTAAAGCTGGAATGAGTTGTGATTTAAGTTTAGGATATAACACTATTGACCAAAAAAGTCAAAAAACAAGTCAAAAATCTTTCATTGACCTTGCAAAGAAAGGAATTGCTTACCGAGAAGACAAACCAAACCCTTGGTGTTGCAAATGTAGAACAAGTGTTGCAACCGCAGAACTTGAAGACAAAGATTTTGACTCTATATTCAACTACTTAAACTTTAAACTTGCAGACGGAAGCGGAACAATTCCAATTGCAACCACACGACCAGAGTTTTTGCCTGCTTGCGTAGGAATTTTTGTAAACCCTGATGACGAGCGCTATTCTCACCTTGTTGGGAAAAAGGTTAAAGTTCCACTCTTTGAAGAAAATGAAGTGGAAATCAGAGCAGACAAAAAAGTTGGTATTGACAAAGGAACCGGAATTGTTATGTGTTGCACATTTGGCGACCAAACAGACGCAGAATGGTGGAAACAATATCATCTCGACTTAAAAGTTGCCATTGACGACGGCGGAAATATGACAGAAATTGCTGGGAAATATGCCGGAATGAAATCTATTGACGCCAGAAAAGCGATATTGGAAGACTTGAAAGAACAAGGTTATATATTCAAACAAGACCCTATCACCCACTCTGTTAAAGTTCACGAAAGATGCGGACAACCAATTGAAATTTTAAGCAAAAAACAATGGTTCATTCGCACATCAACTCCAGAACTTAAAAAGACTTGGGCAGACCTTGGAAATCAACTTGTTTGGCACCCTGAGACCATGAAATCAAGATATTTAGCATGGGTTGCAAACATGAATCAAGATTGGTCAATTTCAAGACAAAGATATTTTGGAGTCCCATTCCCTGTTTGGTATTGCGCAAAATGTGGAAAAATTAAACTCGCAGAAGAAAATCAACTTCCTGTCAATCCACTAACATCAAACCCATCAACACAATGCGAATGTGGTTCAACAGAATTCATTCCAGAAAAAGATGTTATGGACACATGGGCAACAAGTTCTGTCACCCCACAACTCAACACAAACTGGGCAGAAGACGAACAAGAAAGCCAAAAAAACATGCCAATGAGCATGCGTTTCTGTGGGCACGACATCATAACAACTTGGGCATTAAGAACAATTATCAAATCCTACTATCATCAAAACTGTTTGCCATGGAAAGAACTATTGGTTAATGGTTGGGTTATGGCAGACAAAGGAATAAAATTTAGCAAATCAAAATCAAATTCAAAAATGAATGTTGTTGAAATGATAAACGCTTACTCTGCCGATGTGGTTAGATATTGGTGTGCAAATGGCGCATATGGTAGAGATGTTTTATTCACCGATGAGCGAATGAAAGATGGAGTCAAATTGGAAAATAAAATTTGGAATGCATCAAAATTCGTTTTAAGTTTCCTTTATGATTATGTCCCTAAAAAACCAGAAAAAATTCTTCCAATGGACGAATATATCATGCACAAATTTAACGAAGCATACAATCGAACATACAAATTCTATGAAAATGTTGAAATGGGATATGCTTGTGACTCAATTGAAAAATTCTTCTGGAATTTCTGTGACAATTACATTGAAATTGCAAAAAATAGACTTTACAAGCCAGAAGTATATGGCGATGAAGCAAAAAAGAGTGCTCAATGGGCATGCTATAATGTGTTGCTTGGAATGTTGAAATTGTTTGCAATAACAATGCCACACATAACAGAAGAAATTTATCAAGACTATTTCCGTCAATTTGAAAAAACTGAAAGTATACACCTTTGCCTTCTCTCACCTATTGAATTAGATGAAAAGAAAAATATAATTAAAGATGGAGATTTGGTTGTTGACATTGTTTCAAAAGTCAGACAATTCAAATCAGAAAACAAACTGAGTTTGAAAACAGAAATCGAAGACATAACAATTTCAAACAACGAATTAGATTTCATAAGACAATGCAAAGATGACATCAAAGCGGTGACAAGTGTTAGAAAAATTAATTATCAAACTGGTGATTTCAAAGTAGAAGTTGGCCGTCCAATTATTGAAACAAATTAAAATTTTTAATTGAATTTTATAAAAAATAAAATAATTTAAATTTTAATTAAATTTGCAAAAAAATTAAAAAATATCAAAAAAATGCTGATTTATTCAGCATTTTTTCTATTTTATTTCGTTTTTTTTGATTTTTTATGTGAGAAATTTTAATTTTTTAATTTTTAATTTTATAAATTAGTGTATTAATTTTTGCCCTTTTTATCTTCCTGTTCGCTCTTCTTCGGTCAACGCGCTTTTGTTTTGCACAACAACACACTCTGTTGTAAGAAGTGTTGACGCAACACTCACAGCACATTCTAAAGCAGTTCGTGTCACTTTGATTGGGTCAATAATCCCTGCTTCAAACATATCCACAAATTTATCATTTAAAGCATCATAACCAAAATTTTTGTTATCGCTTTTTAATATTGTTTGAACAACCACCCCATCATCAACACCCGCATTCTTTGCAATTTGTCTAACAGGACTTTCCAACGTTTTTGAAATTATCATTGCTCCAAGTTTTTCGTCTCCTTCAAGAGATTTAATTTTCTCGTTCAATGCGTTTTGTGCTTTAAGCAATGCAGAACCACCACCAATAACAATTCCTTCTTCAATTGCTGCTTCGGTTGCATTCAAGGCATCTTCAATTCTCAGTTTTTTCTCTCGCATTTCAACTTCTGAAACTGCACCAACTTTAATAACAGCAATGCCACCACAAAGATTTGAAATTCTTTGCTCAAAAGTTTCGCGATTGAATTCGTCACGCTCATCTTTTAAGTTTGCCCTGAGTTCTTTTACTCGCTTTTCAACTTCGTCTTTTTTCCCTTTTGCACCAATTATGGTTGTCTTATCTTTATCTGCCTTAACTTTTTCACATCTTCCCAACTCGTTAAATCCAACATCTTTGAAGTTATTAAAAATGTCGTTAGAAATAAATTTTCCACCGACAGCAATTGCAATGTCATCAAGGACCTTTTTTCGCCTATCTCCAAAGTATGGTGCTTTTACAGCGAGACAAGAAAACACTTTTCTCATGTTATTAACAACAATGGTGGTCAAAGCGTCGCCTTCAACATCTTCCGCAATAATAAGTAAACTTCCGTTTTCCTTTGCAACTAGTTCAATAACCGGCAAAATTTCTTGAATTGAACTAATTTTTTTGTCCGTCACAAGAATATAAGGATTGTTTAATTCAGCAACCATTTTTGTTTGGTCTTGACACATGTATGGACTTATGTATCCTCTGTTAACGCGCAAACCTTCAACGACTGTGAGACTGGTTTGTGTGTTGTTGCCTTCTTCTATTGTTATCACACCATCAAGACCTACCTGCTCATATGCTTTTGCAATAATTTGTCCAGTTGTTTCACTTCCTGATGAAATGCTCGCAACCTGACAAATTGAATCGTTGTCTTTCACTTCTTTTTTGTTTTGTTCAATTGTTTCAACCACACAAGTTAGCGCTTTCTTCATTCCGTTTCTAAGTAAAATCGGATTTGCTCCACTTGTGAAAGATTTTAAACCTTCTTTAAATATGTTTTCTGCTAAAATAGTGGCAGTTGTTGTGCCATCACCTGCAATGTCATTTGTGCGAATACACGCGTCTTTTAAAACTCTTGCACCAGCATCTTCAATTTCGTCTTTTAAATAAATTTCTTTTGCAATCGTCACCCCATCGTTTGTGATAATAGGTTCTGTCCGTATGTGGTCGACAATCACATTTCTTCCCTTTGGACCAAGTGTGATTTTAACCGCGCCAGCAAGAGTCTCCACTCCACGCAACAGTTTTTGTCTTGCTTCATCTCCATTCAAAACTATTTTTTCAATCATTCCATCACTCCTATAATATCAATTTGTCGCATAATGATATAGTCTTTATCGTCTATTTTAATTTCGCTTCCTGCAAATTTGTTGAATACAACTTTGTCTCCAATTTTTACTTTCATTGTGGTTTTGTCGCCGTCCATGTTCTCGCCATCACCAATTGCAATCACTTTTCCAACTTGCGAACCAATTTGTGCTGAATCTGGCAAAATTATTCCAAATTTTGAAACATTATCTTTTTTTTCAGGTTCAATCAAAACTCTATCAAATAATGGTTTTATCTTCATTTGTCCTCCTGAAAAAATTATAACTGAGAAGTCATAAATTAAACAAAAACATGTCATTTTTTTAATTTTTTCTTAAAAAAATATGAAAAAACAAAAAAATTTGCCCCAAATAGCAAATTTTATAAAATATTTATTGCTTTTTATTTTTCTTTTTTTTCTCTTTTTTACATTGAATAATCAACTCGACCAATTGCCAAATTCCAAGCAAAATTAGAAAGACTGCAAATATTTTTTTTAAAATTACATTTTTCATAAAATTTGCAAGCACTGCTCCAGCAATTGCAAAAAGACAACCCACAACTGCAAGTCCCCATGTCTTTTTATATTCAACCAAATGATTCTTTGAATGAATTATTAACGCTATCAAACTCATTGGCAAAAATGCAATCAAGTTTATCCCCTGCGCTTGCAATTGATTAAATTTAAGCACCAAGGTTAAAATTGGAATTGTGAGAGTTCCGCCTCCCATTCCCATTCCTCCAACAACACCACCCAACAAGCCAGCAATAATTTTTAAAATCATAATCTCTCCTTACCAAATCAGCATTCCAACTCCGCCCAAAAGCATGAAGAAAACAAATATTCCTTTTAGGACATTGTTTTTCAATTTGTTAAGCGAAAGCGCACCCAATGCTCCACCGACAACAATTCCAATAATAACGGGAAGACCTTGCATAAAATTGATTGAGTGAAAAATGAGATACACAATCGTACTCACCAAACTGATTGGCAGAATCACAAATAGTGCTGTCGCTTGTGCCTTTTTTTGCTCCATTCCAAACAATTTGTTCAATAGAGGAACGACAATCATGCCACCGCCACCACCAAAAAAACCGTTAATCAGTCCAACCAATGTTCCAAAAAGAAGTATTTGCCACAATTTTGCTTTTTTCATAGCTTTATTGTGCTCGAAAATGATAAATTTATTTGCAATTTCTTTTGTTTTATATTATAATGTTTAAGTTTATAGCAATAATTAGTAAAGAGGTTAAAATGAGTTCAAAAAATAAAATCTTCAAACACATTTGCAGTTCTGCAATATGCTTATCTATGTTCACACTCGCAGGTTATTCTGTAGGTCAAATTTTGAACGCCCCAAAACAAGCATATGCAAGTTCTGTTTCAACAATAGCAATAAAAAATGCAAGTTTTAACGAAGGAACAAAAACAACTTATCCTTTTGATTCAAGTTATTACAAAGCATATTCTGGAAACACTGCCGTAGGTTCGGAACAATCTTACGCGGTTGACGCAGGGATAATCAATTTAAAAGACTCAAAATATATTTCTTTGATTGATGCTGTTCGTCCTGGTTATGATGATTATGTTTTAATGATTAAAAGTGACGAATTTGTGAATTTTGGTTATCGCATGTCAGATAACATAACCTTGAGTGCAAACTCTCATTATCTGATTTCAGTTGACGTTTACACTGATGTAAATTCTCCAATTGCTGATTTGTATCTTTATTCAAACGATGAAGTTTATTCTTCAATTCTCAACACAACATCATTAAAAGGTTGGACAACATGTTCATTCTTGATTTCAACCGGAAGCGAATCAATGAGTGTCAAACTTGGAATGTATTTAAATGGAAAGGGAACTGTTTTATTTGATGAAATCAATGCTCAACAAGTTAGCAAAGAATATCTCGAATCAAGCAAAGTTGGTGTTTACACTCAAACCGAAGAAAAAGATAACAAAATTTCAGATTACACTTTCTCGCCTTCTAATGACAAAAAATTTGTTTCAACTTCAAGGTCTAGTCAAATCACGCTTGATGGTGAAGGAAACGGGAATAATGCCACAATTGAAACAATAACAGAGACAGATGGAAACAAAGCGTTAAAAATCACAATTGATTCAGACAAAACTTCATTCGCTCAATTCTCAACAGACGACGATTTCATAAATCTTGGAATTAATTCAACATACAAATTAACTGTAAAAGCGAAAGTTAAAAATCTAAACGGAAATGTAAATTTCCAACTTGTAAGAACAAAATTAAATGGCAACGATGTTGACGAAGACTCTTCTTATAACACTCAAGTAAAAAAAGTGACATCTTCAACAAGTTCGAGCCTTAACAACGATTATGAATTGTTCTCTTTCTACATTCGCTCTGACTCAACAAAACCAACATCATTCAAATTGGTGGCAGGTTTGGGTTCTTCAGACGCCCTTTCAAGTGGAGAGTTATACATTGAAGAAATTTCTCTTTCTAACATAACATATTCCGTCTTTAATTCAGCGTCAAGTTCAGACAAACTTGACCTTATGAGTCATGAATACGTTGATGATTATTTAATTAGCAATGGCGATTTCAACGCATCAAAAATTGAAAATGTTGAAAATCCATTCCCTTCAACTCCTGAAAATTGGGAAGTTATTCCTGGAACAGGAACTCAATATTATGGAGTTATCAATTCAGACACAAGCATAATGAATCAACTAAAAACTGTCATGCCTGATTTGTTAAATCCAAACAGTGTCATCAATTCAATTGATTCAACTTCAAACAATGTTTTGTTAATGTATAATAAAAATGCAGATAGTTTATCATACAAAAGCACAAAAACAACATTAGCAATCAACGGCAATCAAAAATTGTATGTTCAAGCATACGCTTTTAATGCCCCACTAAAAGTTAGTGTTGCAACTGAATCAAATGGAACAGAATTGATATTGGCAACAGAAATTGTTGAAAAAAATCAAACAAAAACAATAGGTTTCAATTTAAGTGGAGCAAATCAATCTTTGGACGTATATTTAAAAATCACACTTGACACAGACGACCAAGGTGGATATGCATATATCGACCACGCAACAAAAAATTCAGTTTATTCTGGTCTTGAAAATTTAAGCATTTGCTCAGTAGATTTAAGCAATCCTTTCTTAACTTCAACTGATGGAGAATTGGTTGCTTTCACAAGCAATTCAGACAAGTCACACCATGAACTTATAAGCGATGTACAAAGTTCATCTGGTTCACTCATTATCAATGAAGAACATAGAAGCGAATTTGAAAGTCTTGGGAATGTTGAAGCGCTTGCAATTCACTCAAATTTAGATGACAAAATTGACCTTACTTCAAACATCGGATACACTTTGACAGCAAACAAATATTACATTTTAAATGTATCTGTCTACACTCAAAATATAACAACCGAAACTGACAAAACAAAATTTGGTGCAGGAATCAGTTTATCTAGTTTCGAACAAGCATTTACTAATATTACTTCAGATGGCAAGTGGACGACATACTCTTTCTATCTCAATCCAGAATCAAATGTGACCACATATTTGACATTCTCTCTTGGAAAAGATGATGCACTTTGCTCTGGTGAAGCTTTCTTCGGAAATATAACTTGGGAAACTGAAGACACAGACGCAAACATCGAGTCACGTTTTGATGCGATTAAAAATTCTGACACTGTTCAAATTTTAAAAACAGTTAAAACAGAATCTGAAAATGAATCAACAAGCGCAGACACAAACAACACAAACAAAATTAATTGGTGGTATTTAATTCCTTCAATCATCTTCCCTCTTGCTATTGTTATCTGCATCGTTGGCGTGATTTTGAAGAAAATCAAATGGAAGAAACACGGCAAGAAATCTAAAAATTCTTACGACAGAACACAAACAGTTAACAAGCAATTCTATGAAAGAAAAGCATATGCTTTGCGCGAAGAAAAACTTCACGACCTTGAAAAAGAGAAAGAAAAACTTGTAAAAGATAGAACATCTTATGAGGAAGATTACAAACAAAACTTAACAAAATTGAGAGAGTTAAAAATCAAACGTGCTGGTGCTGATGAACTTAAAAAAGTTGAAAAAGAAATGAAGAAAAATCAAAAACTTTCAGCATCAGTTGGTGTTGCACTAAACAGAGTCCAATCTGAAATTGACTATGTTAAAACAGACGTATTCATATCATCAACAGTCAAGAAACTCACAAATGCAAATATGAATAAACCAGTTAGCATACCGGCAGAAAAAGAAACCAACAAATAATTCAACTAAAAAAAGCATATTAAATATGCTTTTTTTATTGCGATAAATACACTTTTAAACTTAAATTTTCAATAATGCAATTTTGATTTTATTCAGATAATTTTGTTATAACCATGGACACCATCGGTCCGCCAAAATAAGATTGAGAAACAGTCTGTGTTATGTCACAACCATTGATATACACACTCTTAACTTGCAAATTCACAAGTTCATATGCCGTTGCGACGTCTGACACAACAAACACACCTTGACCAACGACATTGCTTGCACACTCTACGCTACACCAAGTGTTTCCTGCCGCGATAATTTCATCGCTATCCGCCGCTCTAAACGCAACTGCAACAAAGTCAGTTTCTGGATCAAAATCTGAACCCGTCTTTTTCACATACGCATTTACAGTAAACGTGATTTTATACACTCCTGTTTGATTAAATTGAATTGTGTTGTCGTTCGAATCCAACTCAATAATGCCACCATAATCTGTTTCCTTTCTCATAAGTGGCAACCTGCCGTTTGAAGTAATCTCTTTTCCTTCGCTTGGGAAAGTTGTTGGGTCATCGTTATATGAAACAACAAACGCTGTCTTAATTTGATATGGACCTGTTGGCCCTTGAATACCTTGTGGACCAGTTGGACCAACTTCTCCTTGTGGGCCAGTCGCACCTTTAGGAATCACAAATTCTAAATGGTGTGTCCTATCTTCAAACGTGTCATTTACTTGTGCCTGTTCATCAGGTTCAGCAGTCTTTACATCTTCAACCACTATACTTTCAGCTAAACCTGTATCTCCCTTTGGAATATAAAAGTCAAAATAGACATTATCTTCATCTTCAGTTGTGACCACATTTGCATCTAATCCTTCATCTAAAGTAGTTGTGGAACGAACTGAAATATTTTTACAACATTCACCCTTTGGTCCTGTTGGCCCGGTTGGCCCTGTCGCTCCCCTTAAACCAGTTGGCCCAGTTGCACCGATTGCCCCAGTTGGTCCAGTAGGTCCGGTGACTCCTTGTGGTCCGGTTGGTCCTGTTGGACCAGTAGGTCCAATTAACCCTTGTGGACCAGTTGGCCCTGTTGGTCCGGTTGGTCCTGTAGGTCCTATATCGCCGTCTTCACCATCATAACCCTTTGGAATTACAAAATTGAGAACATGGTTAGGACCGCCTGTTGTATCTGTCACGCTTGCATCAGTGCCAGCATCTCCAGTTGTTGTGGTCCCTATTTCTATTGTATCAGCTGTACCTGTTGCTCCAGTTGGTCCAGTAGGTCCGGTTGGTCCGGTTGGACCAGTCGCTCCTGTTAATCCTACTGCACCAGTTGGTCCGGTTGGTCCGGTTGCACCAGTTGGCCCAGTAGGGCCGATGATTCCCTGTGGTCCGGTTGGCCCCGTTGGACCTGTAGGACCTGTTGCTCCAGTTGGACCTGTCCCACCTATTAAACCGATAGGTCCGGTTGGCCCCGTTGGACCAGTTGGTCCAGTCGCCCCTGTTAATCCAGTTGCTCCCGTAGGACCGGTTGCGCCCGTTGGACCTGTTGGTCCGGTGGCACCGGTTGGACCAATTAATCCTTGAGGTCCAGTTGGTCCGATTGGTCCGATTGGACCAGTTGGTCCTGTCGGACCAGAAATAATCACACAATTTTTTATATCTTTATCGCAACATTTTTTTTTAAAACAATCATTGCAACAATCGTGTCTTATAAAACAATCGTTGCAACAATCATGTCTATCAAAACATTTATTGTCACAATCGTGTTTATTAAAGCAATTATCATGTTTATCACAACAATCATCATGTCTTTTAAAACATGGATTATTAAAACAATTATTTCTACAATTTAATTGGAAACGACAATCGATTGGTGGTGTAAAACATTTTCTTTCACAACAATTGTTTATCTTGTCACAATTTAATGGTCTTTGACAATCGTGAGATGTATTACAACGCCTTCCGCAATTAAAATTGAACATTTTTTCCTCCTAATAGGTGATACACTTCACCAATTCATACTATGAAAAAAAACATTCAATTGTTAAATTGAAAATACTTACTTATATATTTTCAAAAGCTGTCCAATAAATAACTTGCTGGATTTTAGATTGTTGTCTCCATAAATTTTTTCAGCGGATACTCCATATTTTTTTGCCACCATTTCTAATGTCTCAGTTGGAATGACAATGTGCGAAATGTAGTCGTTTTGGGTAATTTTAACCCATTCTCCCGGATACAAATCAATTCCATCATTGTTCCTTAAGACGTTTTCCTTTGTGACATTAAATTTTTCGAACAGCATATTGAAATCATCGCCTTTTTGAATTCTATAAAAAAAAGACTTTCCTATTTCAACATTCATACATTAATCAATATTCTTCATGCACAAAAAATGTGCGTTTAAATTCTAAAATTGACAATTTTTTGATATATTAACATGAGTAAGTATGAAAACTATTTTTAAAGCTGTTGCAACTGTCACGATTTTTTCAATCATCACAAGACTTTTGGGATTTTTCTTTAGAATATTTCTTTCAAGAAAACTTTCAGCAGAGGGATTGGGACTTTTTCAAATGTCAAGTTCAATTTTGACGATATTTTTAACGCTAATTTCCAGTGGACTACCTTTAACCACCGCAAAAATGGTCTCAAAATATGAAACACAACACGAATTAAAAAAGCGCAATATTGCTGTTTCAACTTCACTTGTTATTGCTTTGGTGTTGTCGATATTGTCAATTATTTTAATAGTGTGTTTGCAAAATGTATTCTCGTTTGCCTTAAAAGACGTTCGCGCAACAACAATTTTATTGATTTTGACACCATCAATAATTTTTAGTGCAGTTTATGCAATTTTTCGTGGCGCATTATGGGGACAAAACGACTATTTTTCATGCGGGCTGACTGAGTTTATTGAACAAATTGTGCGATTTATTTTAACATTTATTATGTTATATAATGTTAGTGATATTTTTGTGGCGACAAAAATGTCTGCTTATGCGTTTGATTTAACATGTTTGATTTCAGCGATAATCGTGAGTTTTATATATTTCAGAAAAGGAAAACTTTGCTTTAAAAAAGGCGAATACAAACCGATTCTTCGAAGCGCGATGCCAATAACCGGTGTCAGACTATCCAATTCTCTTGTTCAACCACTCACCACGCTAATTATTCCTTCCATGCTTGTAATTGCAGGACTTAGTCAAAGCGAAGCAATTTCAAGTTTTGGGACAATCATGGGAATGACTTTCCCAATGTTGTTTGTTCCTATGTCGGTTGTTGGAAGTATAAGCATGGTTTTAATTCCATCTCTTTCCACAATGATTGAAAAAAAACAGCACGAACAAATCACAATTAACATAACAAAATCAACTGAAATTTCTCTATTTATCGCAATAATATTTTTACCTTTATACATTTCAGTTGGTGACTACATTGGACTAACGCTTTTTGGAAATCTTATGTCGGGCGTTTTGTTGCAACTATCCGCAATCTGCATTGTGCCAATAACTTTATGCAATCTTTCTGGAAGCATATTAAATGCGTTAAATCTTGAAACAAAATCTTTTGTTAATTATCTTCTTGGTTCTCTAGTTTTGCTCGTTTCTCTTGTCGTCTTCACCCCAATAATGGGAATTAATTCAATCATTTTGTCTCAATATTTATCAATGAGTTTAGTTTCATTTTTGAATTATAGAAAAATAAAAAAGCACATTGGAATTAAATCTGTCAATATTCTTTCAAATTGTTTTAAATATTCCATTCTTGTAATTCCTTGTGCACTTTTAGGACACAACATTGCCGGCATTGTTTCTAATGTTGGAAGCAATTTATTTTGCGCAATAGTTGGCGGAGGAATTGCTTGCGCGTTGTTTGTTGCCCTCGTTCAACTGTTTAAAATTTTCGATTTAAAAATTATTTTCGAAATGATTAAAAAAAAGAATAAACATACTTAAAATATTTATTTAATTTATTATAATTAATATATTTTTGTATAAATTTATTAAATTTTGAAAATAAATATAATATGTTTATATTATTTTTGAGAGTTGTAATAATTTATGCAACAGTTTTAATTTTTTTAAGATTAATGGGAAAGCGACAAATTGGAGAAATGCAACCATATGAAGTTGTGATAACTTTAATTATCGCCGACCTTGCAACAATTCCCATGAGCGATTCAAACATTCCGCTTTTAAACGGAATTTTCCCACTTGCCATTTTAGTTTTAATTCATTATTTTATCACTCTTCTTACTCGAAAATCTATTAAAATTCGCCGTTTGTTAAGCGGAAAACCTGTTATTGTTGTGAGCCCAAAGGGAATTGAATATCAAGCACTAAAAGACTTAAATATGAACATAGACGATTTGTTTGAAATGATGCGTCAAGCAAACTATTATTCGCTTGACCAAGTGCTCTATGCCATTCTTGAAACGAATGGGAAAATGAGCATTGTTCCAACAAGCGACAACGCTCCCGCAACCGCAAAAGATGTAAAAGTAAAAAATCCGCCAGCTGAACTCCCACATGTTCTAATCAGTGATGGCAAAGTAATAAAAGAACAATTAAAAGAAATGAATCTTGACACAAAAAAATTAAACAAATTGTGTAATTTCTTCGGAATAAAATCAATCAAATCGGTTTTGGTTTTATCCCTTGATAAAGCTGGAAAAATATATTATCAAGAAAAAGGAAAGCATTATAAAGTTGTAGACAACATCAACAAAGAGGTTATCATATGAAACAATTTATCTCTATGATTATTTTGCTTATTTTTGTTGTTTCGTTCTCAATTTGGGACGGACTACATATTGACAAAACTTTTACACATCTTCAAATTGAAAGCGCTGAAATATGTAAAATTTTAGAAAATGAAGATATTTATGATGAACAATTAAAAAACAAAGTGACTGATATTGAAAAATATTGGACAAAAGAAATGGATACACTATGTATATCCATTTCAAGAAAAGATTTGCAACCAATTTCTGATTTTATTCAATATTTAATTTCCGCAATTGACAATGAGAGCATTGAGGACGCAATAACATATTCTAATTTGTTAAAATATAACATTGAAGGTCTTGCTGAATCTAACAAAATTGGTCTTATGAATTTGCTATAACAGCGCTCTGAAAGCAACAAAAGTGAGCATAACAACTCCAAAAAATATTACAATTTGCCAAATAATAGAAACCAAATTTGTTTCAAATTTTGGTTTTTTTAATACATTTGTTCCATTTATTGCAATAAAATTAATAATTTTATCCGCATTTTCATTAACTTTTTTAATTTTTTTATCAATTTTTGTTTGATTCCAACCCAAGTGAGATTTTATTGATTTTACAATTGCACTTCTTTTTTCTTCAACTTCTTCTGGGTTTACATCATAATCTAAATTGAAAAAATCATAACATTTTTTTATTTTATTCACTTTTTCTTCTCCGAATTTAACATTTTCTTCAAATACAAACCTGTATAGCTATTTTTTTCTTTACAAATCTCTTCTGGTGTCCCTGTTGCCACAATATTTCCACCACCTTCTCCTCCTTCTGGACCAAGGTCGATAATATAGTCCGCAACTTTTATGACATCAAGATTATGCTCAATAACTATAACTGTGTTCCCTTTCCCAACAAGTCTTTGAAGAATGTTGATAAGTTTTTTCACATCAGCGACATGTAGTCCTGTGGTTGGTTCGTCAAGAATGTAAACAGTGTTGCCAGTATCTCTTCTTGTCAGTTCCGTGGCAATCTTCAACCTTTGAGCCTCCCCGCCTGAAAGAGTGGTTCCATTTTGACCAAGTTTCACATAACCCAAACCCACGTCAACAAGAGTTTGTAATCTAGATTTTATTTGTGGAATTGAATCAAAAAATTCATACGCTTCATCAATTGTCATTTCAAGGACATCATATATAGATTTACCTTTATATTTAACGTCCAAGACTTCTCTTGAAAATCTTTTTCCGCCACAAACTTCGCATGGCACATAAACATCAGACATGAAATACATTCTAAGTCTTCTCACGCCATCGCCCGAACATGCTTCACATCTTCCGCCTTCAATGTTGAAACTGAATTTACTTAATGTAAATCCTTTTTCTTTTGCCGAAGGGGTTGACGCAAACAATTCTCTAATTTTTGTGAATATTCCTGAATAAGTTGCAGGATTGCTCCTTGGCGTTCTTCCGATTGGCGTTTGGTCAATTTGAATCACTTTGTCAATCTCTTCAACCCCAAGAATTGAATCATAATTTGAAAGTTTGTCCTTATCATTCAATATATTAAACAGAGCACGATATAAAATATCATTTATTAAGGTCGATTTTCCGCTTCCACTAACACCTGTTATGCATGTCAAAACTCCTTTTGGAATTGCAACATCAATATCTTTGATATTATGCTCATTGCAACCCAACAAACGAATATATCCTTTATTAATTGCCCTTCGCTCTGCAGGAACTTCTATTTTCATCTCTCCGCTAAGGAATTTTCCAGTTATTGACTTTGGACTGGCAACAATGTCATCAACCGAACCAGTTGCAACAATTTCTCCACCATGCACGCCCGCTCCAGGACCAATATCAACCAAAAAGTCTGCTTGGCGGATTGTATCTTCATCATGTTCAACAACAATCAAAGAATTTCCAAGGTTTCTAAGATTTTTTAATGTGTCAATAAGTCGGTCATTATCTCTTTGGTGCAAACCAATGCTAGGTTCATCAAGAATATAAAGGACACCGCTTAGACCGCTTCCAATTTGTGTCGCGAGACGTATTCTTTGAGATTCTCCGCCAGACAATGTCCCCGCTCGTCGAGATAATGTTAGATACGTCAATCCAACATTCACCAAAAATGACAATCTTGCCGAAATCTCTTTTATTATGCCACCCGCTATCAACTCATCAGTTTTGCTCAACTTCAAATTTAAGATAAATGAATATGCATTTGTGATTGACATATCACAAACGTCAGCAATACTTTTCCCATCAATTTTGATTGATAATGCGCTAGGATTAAGACGTTTTCCCAAGCACTCTGGACAAGTGTCTTCGCTCATTAATTTGTAAATTTCTTCTTTTATATACTCACTTTGCGATTCTTGAAATCTTCTCAACAAATCTGGCACAATACCCATAAATAGTGCATCTTTTTTCACATAATATTCATGCAAATTTTCAGCAACATTATCTCCCTTTTCTCCATTGACCAAAACTTCTCTTGCTTGTTTTGGAATTTTATAATAAGGCGTGTCAAGTGAAAAGTCATATTTATGCGCTAGTTTTGTCAACGCTTTTTTTGTGATTCCAGTGGCATCAATATTAAATCCCATCACAGCGAGCGCACCTTCATTAATAGATAGTCTATCATTTTTCACAATGGAGTTTTCTCCAATTTTAATTACATATCCAAGACCACCACATTTAGGACAAGCACCTGCGTGGTTATTAAAACTAAACAAAGATGGTTCAATGTCTGGTATTGAAATGCCACAATCCACACAACTATATTTTACACTAAACAGTTTATTTTCGCCACCAACATTAACGATGACAAGACCATCTGCCATTTGCAAACACTTTTCAACAGACTCAGTCAATCGAGATAAAATTTCTGGTTTTTTTACAATTCTGTCCACAACCACATATATGCTGTGAGTCTTGTTCTTTTCCAAATCAATTGCATCATCAAGCGAAAAAACTGTTCCATCAATCATCACTCGAACAAACCCATCTTTTCTAAGTGCATTAATCGTGTTTTGATGTGTCCCTTTCTGATTTCGGATTATTGGAGCCATAATCAACAATCTTTCCCCATCAGGAATTTCCATAATTCTGTCAACAATTTGGTCCAATGTTTGAACTGTTATTGGTTTTCCGCATTTTGGACAATATGGTTTCCCAATTCGTGCAAATAGGAGTCTAAAATAATCGTAAATTTCAGTGATTGTTCCGACAGTTGAGCGTGGATTGTTATTTGTGCTTTTTTGGTCTATTGAAATTGCTGGACTAAGTCCTTCAATACTTTCAACATCAGGTTTGTTCATTTGCCCCAAAAATTGTCTAGCATAACTAGACAAACTTTCCATATATCGTCTTTGTCCTTCGGCAAAAATTGTGTCAAACGCGAGCGTTGACTTTCCACAACCGCTAACTCCAGTAAAAACAACCAACTTGTTTTTTGGAATTGTTAAGTCGATGTTTTTTAAATTATTTTCCTTGGCACCTTTAATAACGATATTATCAATCATAATTCTTCCTTAATTGTTAACAAATTTGATAATTTGTTTCAAAAATTAAATAATTTAATGTTTCATTTTTCATTTTAGCAAAATTCTACAACTTTTTCAAGTATTAATGCTTTCATTATTAAAGATTATTTTCTCCTAAGATATTTCAAGCGCATTAAAAAAACAGAGAAAAACTCTGTTTAAAAATTTAATTAATCTCTTCTTGGAATGGTCACAATCAAAACAAGTGATAAAATTCCAACTCCCAACATTATGAATTTACCAATGTTGTTTTCATAATTTGCAAGGAAACCAACTGAATACATATTGTTAATATTCATTGTCACTTCAGAACCAGAATCAACTGGTGTTAACGTGATTGTGTTGTCTTTAAAATTAATTTTGTATTTATACTCAGTTTTTGTTCCCGAAGACGAAGTCGCTGTTGCGGTCCCATTAAATTTAAATGAAATGCTTTCTTGTTTGTTATCGCTTGTTTTGTATGTATAATTTCCAAATGGCAAAATAAAGCAAGGATAGCCATAGCAAACAACAACAAATGCCAAGCAAATAATCAATAAAATTTTTCTAAACATATTTTTCTCCTTATCTATTTATATTATAAACCCAAAATTTCAACTTGTCAAGATATGATGACATATAATCACTTTTGTAAAATTTTAATAAAAAAGCACTTTTTTAACATAAAATTCTTGTATTTTGAAATTTCACACATTTCTCAAAGCGTATAGTTCCAAATGAGAATGTAAATAATAAATTAAAAATCATTGCAAAAAATAATTTTAAATGATATAATACGAGGTGAAAGCATGCTTGACAAAAAAACTGTTGCCATATTAAAAGCATTAAACAAATTGTCTGTTGACAACACATATAAGGTTGTGACGGCGGACGAAATCATTGCAAGTTTAAATCAAAAGAGTCAATATGATAATGATTTCATAAAGTCGACAATGGAATTTTTGGAAAAGCAGGAATACATTATTATCAAATTCAGTGAAGAAAACACATATTGCTATTCACTTTGTCCAAAGGCAAGAATATTTCTTGAACAACTTAGTTCAAAGGGCGAACAAAATCGCAAAGGATTGGGTGTGATGTCATATGTTTATGTTATGATTGCATCGTTCGTTGGTTCTCTCCTTGCAATGTTGATTTTCTTCTATTCCACATTTTAAGGAGCAAAATGTTAACTTACAAAGAAAAGTATGTAATGGAATATGTTTATCAAAAATGTCAAGGCAAAAAGTCTTGTCTTATTTCCCCACGCGAAATCATCTCGTTTTGTGCAGACAAATACATTCTTTTCCCAGACGAACTTGAAAAAATAATGACAAATTTGAGTTATGACAACTACATTGAACTTTTTAAATCAGACAAGCGCGGAAATCCAGTGTTTTGCGTATCACTAAAACTTAAAGGTGAAGGTTTCCACAGAGAACTTAGCAACAACAAGCGAAATTTATGGTATTCAATTGGCATGAAAGTTGGACTTGCAGTTATTGGTGGACTTATTGCCCTTGCTTTCACTCTGATTGGAATTGGATTGAAAAAATAATATGGAATATAGAAATTTTGAATTGGTGTCAAAATACAAACCCACTGGTGACCAACCCGAAGCAATTGCATCTCTTGTGGAAGGCGTAAAAGATGGATTGTCTGCTCAGGTCTTAAAAGGTGTGACAGGAAGCGGAAAAACTTTCACAATGGCAAATGTTATTGCTCAGGTCAATCGTCCAACTTTGGTCCTAGCACACAACAAAACCCTTGCTGCACAACTCTGCAATGAATTTAGGGAATTCTTCCCTAACAATAGAGTTGAATTTTTTGTTTCGTATTATGACTATTATCAACCTGAAGCATACATCGTTTCAAGTGACACTTACATCGAAAAAGACATGAGTGTTAATGACGAAATTGACAAACTCAGACACAGCGCAACCAGCAGTCTGCTTGAAAGAAGCGACACAATTGTAGTTGCTTCAGTTTCATGCATATACGGACTTGGAGCGCCGAAAGAATATTACGACCTACACATTTCTCTTAGGGTCGGCGACAAATTATCTCGCGACGACCTTATTCGCCGTCTTGTGTCAATTCAATACACCCGAAATGAAATAGATTTCACTCGTTCAACATTCAGGTCAAAAGGAGATGTTGTAGATATATTCCCTGCTGACAGCAGTGAACGCGCCATTCGTGTTGAATTCTTTGACGATGAAATTGAACAACTTAGCGAATTTGAAGTTGTTTCTGGAAAAGTGATTTCAAGACTAAAACATGCATCTATCTTCCCTGCTTCACACTATGCAGTTGGGAGTGAAAAACTTGAACACGCATTGTCTGAAATTAAAGAAGACGCAATCAAGCAAGAAGATTTCTTCACAAAACAAGGGAAATATATTGAAGCGCAAAGAATTCGCGAACGCACAAATTATGACCTTGAAATGATGCAAGAAATGGGATATTGCTCGGGAATTGAAAACTATTCTCGCTATTTTGACGGCCGTGAACCAGGTGAACCGCCATACACTTTGCTTGATTATTTTCCAAAAGGATTTTTATTGTTCGTTGACGAAAGTCACATCACTCTCCCACAAGTCCGTGGCATGTTTAATGGAGACCGCGCAAGAAAAACAAATCTTGTTGATTATGGTTTCCGCTTGCCAAGCGCATATGACAATCGTCCTTTGAATTTTGAAGAATTTAACAATCGAATTGGTCAAGCAATTTATGTATCCGCAACGCCAAATGAATATGAACTTTCGCTTTCAGGAAACACTGTTGAACAAATTATCCGTCCGACATATCTTCTAGACCCAGAAATTGAAGTTAGACCAATCAATGGTCAAGTGGACGATTTGCAAAATGAAATTAAAAACACAATTGAATCAAAAGGAAAAGTGCTTGTCACCACGCTCACAAAGAAAATGGCAGAAGATTTATGTTCATATTTTGGTGAAAATGGAATAAGAGTGAAATATCTTCACAGCGATATTGACACACTTGAACGCGTCAAAATAATCAACGAATTGAGAAGTGATGAATTTGATGTTTTGGTCGGAATAAATCTTCTACGCGAAGGTTTGGACCTCCCTGAAGTCAAACTTGTTGCAATTCTTGATGCAGACAAAGAAGGATTTTTGCGAAGTGCCACCTCTCTCATTCAGATTGTTGGACGTGCAGCAAGAAACAGCGAAAGCAAAGTTATTATGTACGCCGACCACATCACAGATAGTATGAATCAAGCAATAACAGAAACCAACAGACGACGCGAAAAGCAAATGAAATACAACACTGAACATGGCGTCAAGCCAATGACAATAAAAAAAGAAGTTGTCGATTCACTTTCAATTCGTATGGATGCAAAAGAAGAAAAATTATCTAAATCTGAAATCGCAAAAAAGATTGAACAAATGAAAGGAATGATGAACACCGCTGCAAGTCAACTTGATTTTGAAACAGCAATAAAACTTAGAGAAGAAATTGCAAAATTAAAGCGCCAATTAAGATAAAAATATTTTAATATCTTCCTAAAATTTTAATATTTAGGGAGATATTTTTTAAATTTTAAAAAATTTATTTAAAAATCAAGAAAAATTTAATTTATTAAATAAATTTATATAAATTAATAAAAAAAAGACCTTTAATTAAAAGGTCTTTTTAATGATAATAAAATTATTATTCGTTTTTGTTTTCATCTTCAATAACGATGTTTTGTTCGTCGTTTGAAGTTTCTTCTATGCTGTTTTCTGAAGTCTTTTTGTTTTTGCGTCCTTTTGAACCACCTTTCTTTCCTGTGAACAAGAAGAAAGCAATTACTCCAACAAGGATAACAACTGAAACAACAATAAGAACAATTCCAGCAATATTATCGTTCTTTTCTGTTGGTGTTGATTGTGCTTTAACATTAAATTCAATCGTCACAGGTGTTGCAACATTTGCATTTGCATCTGTTGTTGAAAGTGTTAAAACATATTTTCCAACAGAACTGATTGTGTAAATTATTTCGTCGTCAGTTGAGTTAGTGTCTTTTGTTGCACTGCTAAGTTCAGCTTTCAAATTTGACCATGCATTGAGATTTGACACTGTTCCAGTACTGCTCTTGTCTGACAAAGCAACTCCCAAATCAATTACATCTCCATAAATTTGCTTTCCATTTGAGATTGCACTGATTTTAACTGATTTGTTCGCCCCAGTTCTAACGATTGTTATTTTGTATTCAATTTCATTTGAACCATCATAAACTATGTCTTGAGATAACTTTGCTTTAACATTTTCATTTACAGTGATAACTGGTGGAATTGCGTCTCCAACTTTGATTTCAATTGTTTTTAAAGATGTTGAAGAAATCTTTGTTCCATTTGATGTTGCTGTGTATTCAACAGTGTATGATGCAGTTTCAGCATCAGTTGTTGTGAATGCCCAAACATCATTTCCGCCGACAATTTTTCTTGTCACTTCAATTGGGTCAGTTGTTTTGTTTGATTTTACAACTGGAATTGCTTCAACCCCATCTTTGTTTGTTGATAAAACTGGCAAAATAATTTCGCTTTCTTTGTTTGCAATCAAATTGATTGTGTTCAACAAACTCTTTGCGTTTGAATCCCAAGTTAAAGCAACATTGTTAACTGTGATTGTTATTGTTTTTTCTGTTGCATCTTTTCCAGCATGACTTGCCGTAAATTTAAATGTGTAAGTTCCTTCACCATTCAAACGATATTGCATCTTTCCAAGTTTTTCGAACGATGCAGATTCTCCAAATCTAACAACACTTGGTTCATTCACTTCGTCGAATTTTTCGTCACCATAATTCAAAATTGTTTCGAAAGAAATCACTGCGCCAGCATCAACCGTCAAAGATGTTGCTGATTTTGCTGAATCGTTTACATATGTTGTCACTGAAATTGCTGGTTCTACAAGTTTGTCCACAACAAATGTGAAGTAAACCACACTTGTGTTTCCTGCGTTATCAGTCGAAGAATAAACTACATAGTAAGTTCCTGCTGTGCTTGCTTGAATTGTGCCACCATAAATCGTTCCGCCAATATAGTCATAATTTTTTGGGTCAAGATTTATTGATTTTGTGCCGTCTGCTTCAATGATGTAGTACATAATATTTTGCTTTAAGTCTGATTTGTCAGTTTCTCCATCATTAAATGCCACAACTGGCAATTTAATTATATCTGTTTGATTGAAATGAGTCGTGATTGGTGTTCCATCATCTTCAAACAAACTATTTTCGTATGTTCCTTCAGCAACACCATCTGTTGATTCGTTATTCTCTGTTTTTATAACAAATGTAGGAGCATTTGTTTCAGTTGTGTTGTTGATTGTCACATCTTGACTTGAAATTGCAAAATTGTCAAATTCGTTCAACGCAATACCTACAACTGTAAGTTTATCACTAACACTTTCTGGAATTTCCAAAGTGTATGCGCTAAGTTCGTCGTCAAAGTCAATCATTGTGAAATTGTCAAATCCCAAAGCTCTCATGCCTTCAACAAATTTCTTGTTGAAAAGTTTGTGACTTGTAAAGTCGTGTTCCAAATCAAGAGCAACCATTTCTGATGTTACGATATCTTCAACTTCTGACAATGTAAGAACTTTTGTCACAGCGTCTTGTAGCGTCAATGAACCGCTGTTGCTTGTGTAGTAGAACAAGTTTGTTTTAACATTTATATTTGTTGCATCATTAACTGTTGTTGTGATGTTCATTGTGTCAAGCACTGATGCATTTTTCTTAACTCCTGTCAATTGAATTGTTGGAGTTGTTTTGTCTTCTGAAGTTATATTTCCTTTAACTTCGAATGAATATTGTGTTGTTCCAGATTTATATAAATATGTTTTTCTTAAAGTTGTTCCTTTTGGAAGCACTTTTGAAATAACTCTATATTCAAGATAGTAAGTTCCATCTTTTAAATCAACATTAGATTTGAATGCAACCGCTTTGTTGAATTTGCCGATGTTTTCATCTCCTGAATAGTTGTATCCAGCATCTCCTTCTTCAACAGCAATCATAGATTGTGTTGTTGCATCGTATCTTAAGTTATCCACATAATAATATGTTGAACTTGAAGATGCAGAACGGATATAACGAACCAAGAAGAAATTGTCGCTATCAAAATAGTCAGTCACAAGGTCTGAACCATAGATTGCAGGTACAATAACTCCCGCTGAAGCATCATATCTTGATTTAAGGTCGTAGACAGTGTCTGTATCTAACGTGCCTTCTTTTATTGTCTTAACACCATCAACTTCTTCAATTTCATAATCATAAGTCATGTAGACTTTTGGATTTGAATTTGCTTTGATTTCAGCAGTGTCGAATGCTTTTGTTGTGTGAGTTCTGCCATAAGCATCGACAACAGAATATGTGATAGTGTAAGCACCAACCATATCTTCATATGAACTTGCACCAAAATTTTCTTTTGTGAAATCAAATGTGTAATTGTTCATCAAATCATCTGCATTCAATTCATAAGAAATTGCAGAATTGTTTTTCTTTGTGATTTTAATTGATGTAAGATTATAATCAAAACCTGTTCTATATTCACTTTTGAATGTAAGTTCTGGCAATTGGATTTCAGTTTGTCCAAGTTCCATTGATGGGAATGTTGGCGTTGAAACCAATTCAAATTCAGTTGGAGCCGAATACTCTTCTGCTGATTTTACATTTATTTCAATTGTCTCAGATGGTTTGTTAGAACCAAAATTATATGAATATTTAACAGTGTATATTCCTTCCTCAGTTGGAGTGAATGTATATGCTGTATTTTCAGCATTTTTTGTTGCAACAAAAGAAGCGTGTGCGTTGTTTGTGATTGTGATTTCTGCTTCGTCATCTCTTCCTTTGATTACTCCGATTGGAAGCACAACTTCATCACCAACAGCAACATCTTGTTTAACCAAAACTTTTTCGCCGTTGTCGCCTTTCTTGAACTCAATTTCATATTGAGCATTTGTCACTTCAACTTTGTATGAATTTGAATAATACACATCATCAAGGACATAAACAATTGAATATGTTCCTTCATTCAATGCAGAAACAGATATCTTTTGTTCGCTTGAATCGTATGTGAAATATTCATCGCTTACATTTTGTGTTCTATCTGAAATGTTGTCCACAAATTCATGAACATAACCAGACTTGTCAGAAACTCTTATCTTGCAAGTTGTGTAATTGTTGTTATATTTTGAATTTGCAGTATTGTTAAGGTCCAAAAGAGGAATTTCCAATTTTTCTCCTTTTGACACATCGACAGTTGTTCTTGGCATTTTTATTGAATTAATTGCCACATTGTAGTTCATTGCAGTGAAATCAAGAGCAGCATAAGCAGTTAATGTTGGAGCAAAAGCAAACAAAAAACTGCAAAGTGCAAATGCAACAAAGCATAAAACTATTCTAAAATATTTATTTAATGTCTTCATAGTATCTCCCATTAGTAGTATTGATAATATAATAGTAAAATTCAGTTAAATTGTCAATCAAAATATAAGTAAAAATGCAAACTTTACGCAAATAGTTTGAGAAATTTAAACGTGCAATAAACAAAGAAAAAAAACTAGTTATGTCGAAAAATGGACATAACCAGTTAAATTACATTGATTTGTTGATTTGCAAACTCTTTTGTTATAAAATTAAACTCATCACTGCTTGCTAAAAAATATTGTTTTTCTCTATGTTTTTTAAGTTTGGTTAAAAAGTTGCTGTCAAGTTTTCGATATTCTTCAATTAAAATATCGTTTAGTAATTTGAAATCTAAAGTTCTTGCGGCTGCAAATTTTTTAGATAATTCAATTGCCCATTCATTTGGTTCAACCTGACCGGATTTATTAAATTCACACAACACATTCATATCTTCAGGAGAAACAACAAATCTTGTGATTATATTAATCTTTTCTTGAATTGTCCTTGGCAATTCTTTAACAGCGTTTGCGTCCATATAGTAAAACTCATAAAGTCTGTTCGGTTCCCCAAACACACATTCCGCTTGCTTTGGACGACGCAAAATCACCCTGTCACCATAAATCCCGCGACCACGCTTATATTCAACGATTTCATAAAAATTGTTAATTAGAAAATTTAATTGTTCCCAATTTTGTGGATTTACTTTTGTCATAAACTCACCTTCAAAAACTATCTCAAAGCATCAACCAAAAGAACGATGTTTTTAGTCTTCCCTTTGTTGTTTTCTTTATAAACAGCTTCATAATCTCTTGGTGCTTCAATTTCGCAATCAAATTTAATTGCACAATCAACCATCGCACACAAATATTCTTTAACATTAATATAAGCGTCAACAACAGTTGCACCTTCTGTGACAATCCCCAATTCACGAATTGAAATTGTAAATTCGCCAGTGTCTTGGTCTTTATAAAGCACTGCTGGATAAACTAATTCTTTCATACTCCCCTCTTGCATTTCAATTATATTAGCACAATTTTCATTTTATGTAAAACAATTTTAAACAAAAATTTTCATCTCAATTTCGGGTAAATATCACCCCGATATACATACATCAATATGTATAATAGGTTTACTTGTGTAATAATGAAGTATAAAATATGAGCATAAAAAAATTCCCGATTTGGGAATTTAGAAATTTACAATAGTTCCGTCATCGAGCAATTTTGAAGCATCGAATTCTTTTGCAACGATTTTTGAAATATTAACTTCTTTTGAATTTTTAATCATTTTCTCAAAATTAGATTTAATTCGTTCCACTCCTTTTGAGAATTTGTTTTGTGCTGCTTTAATTGTTTTTGGAGACACTGATTTGTTGACTGGGTTTTTTATAGCCACTCTTGAAGTGTGAGTGATTCGCACCAAAAGATTTTCAGAAAATTCCAACCTTCCGTTAACCAATCTTGTTGAATTATTTGTCATAAGTCCTCCTTTGATTACGACCCCATGATAACACATTTTTTTTGATTTGTAAATAGTTTTTTGAAAAAAATTTGATTTATTTTAAAATGCCAACAATCCCCTATTTTATAGTATTTTTGAGCATTTTTAAATAATTTATTTTAATTTTTTTATTTTTTTAGTTATAAAAAAAGAATTCCACAAATTTATGAAATTCTTTTTTAATTTTATTTAATATCTTCGTCGTCAATATCATCAAACTTGATATCAATATCATGTTCATTTAAAGAAGCATCATCTTCTTTGATTTGTTTTGGAAGAAGATTTTTATAAATTGGAGCACCTGTTCCTGCTGGAATCATCTTACCAATAATGATATTTTCTTTCAAGCCTTGCAAGTGGTCAACTTTACCTTTCAATGCAGCTTCTGTCAACACATTGCTTGATTCTTGGAATGACGCAGCAGACAAGAATGATTCAGTTGTTAAAGATGCTTTTGTGATTCCTTGCAACTCACGTTTTGCAGTCGCTGGAACACCACCTTCTTGAAGTGCTTTCAAGTTTGCTTGTTCATACACTCTTATATCAACTGTATCTCCAGGCAACAAATCAGTGTCTCCTGAATTCTCAATCTTGACTTTTCTAAGCATTTGTCTAATTATAATTTCCAAGTGTTTTGCATTGATTGAAACAGCTTGTCCTTTATAAACTTTCAAAACTTCATTCAACAAATATTCTTGAACCGCTTTAACACCTCGAGTTCTCAACACATCTCTTGGGTTCAATGGACCTTCTGTGAGTGGAGTTCCTGGTGTAACGACATCACCATTCTTAACTTTAATTACTGAACCGAATGGAAGAATATAACTTTCTTCTGTTGAACCTTTAACAACAACTTCAAATCGTTTGTCAATTTGATTTATTGTCACTTTACCACCGATTTCAGAAACAACCGCTGCCGCTTTTGGATTTCTTGCTTCAAAGATTTCTTCAACCCTAGGAAGACCAGTTGTGATATCAGCAGAAGCAGAACCACCGCTGTGGAAGGTACGAAGCACTAACTGCGTACCAGGTTCACCAATTGATTGAGCAGCGATAACACCAACTGCTTCACCAACATGAACAATGTCATTTGTTGACATATCTTTTCCGTAGCATTTTGCACAAACACCAGACGCCGCTTTACATGTGAGCAAACTTCTAATGTTAACTTTTTGAATTCCTGCTTCAACAATCTCATCAGCAAGTTCGTTTGTGATAAATGTGTCTTGTGGACAAATTTCTTTCTTTGTCTTTGGATTAACCACTGGAGACGCTGTAAATCTACCCAAAATTCTATTTTTAAGAGTCTCAATAATTGTTCCATTTTGAACGATTTCTGAAACCTCAATTCCTTTGATACCTTCGTGGAGATTTGCAAAGCAATCTTCTTCTGTGACTGTTGTGTCTTGAGCAATGTCTACCAATCTTCTTGTCAAATATCCTGAATCCGCAGTTTTAAGCGCTGTATCCATCAATTGCTTTCTTGAACCACGGGCAGCACTATAATATTCCAAAGGTGTCAAACCACGTCTGAAGTTTGATTTTACTGGCACATCAGAAATACCACCAGATGCAGCATCCATGATACCTAAAATACAACTTGATTGTTTCAAAGCATCTTCACCACCACGCGCTTTTGAATCAACAATGATTTTCAATGGATTAAATTTATCCATCTCATTTGATGTTAATTTAATCAATTTTGTGTTTAAACCATTCCAAATTGCTGTGTTTTTAGCATATTTGTCTTCATAACTCATGAAACCTTGATTATAAAGTTCATCATTTTGTTGAACAAGTTTGTCTGCTTCTTTAATCATTTCAGGTCTTTCATTTGCTTCTGTGATATCAAAGATAGAGAATGACACACTCGCAAGAGTTGCATATTTGTATCCCATGTTTTTGATATTGTCAATCATTGTGACTGTTGTGTTTGTTCCATGTTTACGATAACATGTTTCAACCAGATTTCCGTAATAACCCTTTTTGATTGGTTCATCTGCTTCAAATTTTAAAACATTTTCACGTTTTGTTCTATCAACAAATCCTAAATCTTGAGGAATTATGCTGTTGAAAATAATTCTTCCAAGAGATGTTTCAATATGTCCAGAAATTGTTTGTCCTTCAAATTCTGCAGTTCTTCTCAAATTGATTTTTGCTTGAAGTGAAAGTTCGCCGTTTTCATATGCCAAACGTGCTTCGTCTTCGTCAACAAAACTCATTCCTTCACCTTTTGCTCCATCACGGTAAACTGTCAAATAGTAATTTCCCAAAATCATGTCTTGAGATGGCAACATATTTGGTGAACCATCACTTGGTTTTAAGATGTTATTCGATGCGAGCATCAACATTCTTGCTTCAGTTCTTGCTTCAACAGAGAGTGGAACGTGAACTGACATTTGGTCACCATCGAAGTCAGCATTAAATCCGGAACATGCCAAAGGTGGCAATCTTACTGCCTTTCCTTCAACCAAAATTGGTTCAAACGCTTGCACACTAAGTTTGTGAAGTGTTGGCGCACGGTTCAAAAGGACAGGGTGTCCTTCAACCACTTGTTGCAAAACATCATACACAATTGGACGTTCTTGTTCAATCATTCTTGTTGCTTTTTTCAAATTGTTTGTTGCATTCATATCAAGAAGTTTTTTGATAATGAATGGGCGGAACAATTCAAGAGCCATCATTTTTGGCAATCCGCATTGATAAATTTTAAGTTCTGGACCAACGACAATAACGCTACGTCCTGAATAGTCAACACGTTTTCCGAGCAGGTTTTGACGGAAACGACCATGTTTACCTTTCAAACTTGCAGTGAGCGATTTCAAATCTCTTTGTCTTGAGCCTTGAACGGCACGACCGCGTTTTCCATTATCAAACAAAGCATCAACTGCTTCTTGCAACATACGCTTTTCATTTCTTACAATAATTTCTGGAGCACCAAGTTCCATCAATTTTTTAAGTCTGTTGTTTCTATTGATAACTCTACGATACAAATCATTCAAGTCTGATGCGGCAAATTTGCCACCATCAATTTGAACAAGAGGACGCAAATCTGGTGGGATAACTGGAATAACGTCCAAAATCATCCAACTTGGTTTGTTTCCACTCTTTATGAAAGATTCAATTACTTCAAGTTTTTTGGTTGCTTTTAACTTCTTTTGACCTTTTGAAGAACGCATAATACTTGTGAGTTCTTCTCTTTCTTTTTCAAGGTCAACTTCGTTCAACAATTGCTTAATTGCTTCAGCACCCATTCCAGCTTTAAAACCATCTGGACCATATTTTTCAATTGCTTCACGATATTCCCTATCACGAATGACTTGTTTATAAGTGAATTCTGTATTCTTAGGGTCCAAAACAATATAACTTACATAGTATAAAACTTCGTCAAGTTGTTTCATTGGAATGTCAAGCACAATTCCGATTCTTGAAGGTAAACCTTTGAAGAACCAGATGTGACTTACTGGACATGCAAGTTCGATGTGACCCATACGTTCACGTCTAACTTTGCTTCTTGTGACTTCAACACCGCATTTATCACAAATTACACCTTTATATCTAACTCTTTTGTATTTTCCGCAATGACATTCCCAGTCCTTTTTAGGTCCAAAAATTCTTTCGCAGAAAAGACCGTCCTTTTCAGGTTTTTGAGTTCTATAATTAATTGTTTCAGGTTTTGTCACTTCACCATGAGACCAGCTTCTGATTAACTCTGGTGAAGCGATTCCTATGCGTATTGAGTCGAAATTGTTTAATTCAAACATTATTTTTCTCCTATATTTTAATTGATTATGAATTCAAATTATTTAACTAATTTAAGTTTATTCATCTAAATCGTCAAACAATTCAGACTCATCAAATGCTGTAGTGTTGACGTCATTTTCATATTCTTTTTGAAGGTCCTCAAACTCAAGAGTTATATCTTCGAGAGCTTGCTTGTTAACTGGCCCAGCCACTGGAACCTCGTCACCCTCTTCACTAACTTCATTAATGGTGAGTTCGTGATTGTCGGCTGTCAATATCTTGACATCAAGACCAAGACCTTGCATTTCTTTTACCAATACCTTAAATGATTCAGGCATTCCAGGTTCTGGAATTGGTTCACCCTTGACAATCGCTTCATAAGTTTTAATTCTTCCTTCAACGTCGTCTGATTTGATTGTCAACATTTCTTGCAATAATCTTGAAGCACCATAAGCTTCCAATGCCCAAACTTCCATTTCACCGAAACGTTGTCCACCAAGTTGACTACGTCCACCAAGTGGTTGTTGAGTGATAAGTGCATATGTTCCAATTCCACGTGCGTGAATTTTGTCATCAACCATGTGGTCAAGTTTTAACATGTACATAACACCAACTGTTGTCTTGTTTTCAAATGGAAGACCTGTTCGTCCATCATAAAGTTGAATTTTTCCATCTTCTGGAAGGTTGTTTGCTCTCAAAAGCGCTTTAATTTCTTCTTCAGTTGCTCCATCAAATCCTGGAGTTGCAACTTTCCAATCAAGTTGTTTTGCAGCCCAACCCAAACTTACTTCGAGCAATTGACTCAAATTCATACGAGAAGGAATACCAAGAGGACTCAAACAAATGTCCACAGTTTCACCATTTGGCATATATGGCATATCAGCTTCTGGAAGTACAACCGAAACAACACCTTTGTTTCCATAACGTCCAGCCAATTTATCACCGACTTGAAGAACACGTTTTTGAGCAATATAAACTTTAACAACCATGTTAACACCGGCATCAAGTTCATCTTTGTTTTTACGCGACAAAATTTCAATTCCAACAACAACACCTTCTTCGCCATGTTTTACTTTCAAAGATGTGTTTTTGACTTCTTTTGTCTTTTCTCCAAAGATTGCTTTCAAGAGTCTTTCTTCTGGAGTTAAATCGGTTTCCCCTTTTGGAGTGACCTTTCCAACAAGAATATCTCCAACTTTAACCTCTGTTCCAATTCTAACAATTCCGTTTTCGTCCAAGTTTCTCAAAGCATCTTCACCAACACCTGAGATATCACGAGTGATTTCTTCATCTCCAAGTTTTGTTGTTCTTGCTTCTGTTTTCACTTGTTGAATTGAAATTGATGTGAATGCATCTTCATTAACCACTCTTTGGTTAATCAAAATAGCGTCTTCGTAGTTATAACCTTCCCAGTTCATGAAGGCCACTGTCATGTTCTTTCCAAGTGCCAATTCGCCCTTATCTGTGTCTCCATCAGCAAGAGTGTCACCTTTCTTAACTTTCTCACCTTTTTTAACCAAAGGTTTTTGGTTAAAGCACGCTTTTTCATTTGTTCTTTCAAATTTTCTAAGATTATGATTTACAATGCTTCCATCTGCATATTCCATTGTGATATAGTCAGCTGAAACATATTTACAAACACCATCTTGTTCTGCCAAAATCAACGCACCTGAGTCAACAGCAATTTTATGTTCAATTCCTGTTCCGACAATTGGACTATCTTGTCTCAAAAGTGGAACTGCTTGGCTTTGCATGTTGCATCCCATCAATGCACGGTTTCCCAAACTATGTTCAATAAATGGAATCAAACTTGCCCCAAGTGATAAAGCTTGTTGAGGAGACACTTCAACCAAGTCGACCATGCTTGAATCAATTCTTTCTGCTTGTCCATTGTGTCTAACTTCAATAATTCCACTCTTAAGAGTCTTGTCTTCGTTCAAAGCAACTGTTGCTTGAGCGATGTAATGCCCCCTTTCTTCGTCTGCCATCAAGAATACGATATCGTCAGTAAGTCTACCTTTGCTGTCAAGTTTTCTAAATGGAGTTTCAATGAATCCATATCTATTAACACGCGCATATGATGCAATTGAAGTCATAAGACCAATAGGTTGTCCTTCCGGAGTTTCAACCAAACAAATTCTTCCGTAGTGTGAAGGATTGATATCACGCACTTCAACTGTAGCACGCTCTTTCTTGACACCTCCTGGTCCAAACGAACTCAAACGACGCTTGTTTCTCAAACTTGCTGCTGGGTTGATTTGGTCCATCAATGCAGACAATTGGCTGGTTGCCATAAACTCTTTGAACGCTTTGTTGATTTGTCTTGCATTTACAATTTGACTAGGAGTGATGTCTGTTAAATCACGACTTTGCATTGCTTCACGCACTTGCGCTTGAAGTTTTGTCATTCCGCGTCTAAATTCATCTTTTAAAAGTTCTCCACTGGTTGCAACACGACGAATTGAAAGGTTATCAATTTCATCTGTTTCACCCAAACCATCAATTAAGTTCAAGTGATAACTTACCAAAGCGAACATATCATCTAATGTCACTTGATAATCTTCAAGTTTTCTTGCATGTTCTTTTATTGCAGCTTTCAAACCTTCTTCGTCATTTTTGTGTTCTTTCATTAAATCTTGAAGAAGTGGCAAATAAACGAGTTCAGTGATTCCAAATTCTTCAGGATTCAATTTTGCATATGCTTTTAAATCAACACGATTGTTTCCAACAACTTTAACAACCTTGTCTTCAACGAGCACATCAACGCTATTAATTCCCGCATTTTGAATTGCCCACGCTGTGTCGCGGTCAATTAATTCACCTTTTGAAACGAAAACTTTTTTGCCAAGTTTTACATCTTCTGCTGCAATCTGCTCAATAATTCTGTTTGCCAAAGACAATTTTTTGTTGAGTTTGAAACGTCCAACCTTTTCAAGATTGTATCTTTGTTGGTTAAAGAATCTGTCATTGATGTATGACAAAGTGTTTTCTGGATTTGGAATTTCTCCTGGTCTGGTTCTTCTTCCAAATTCAATCAAAGCATCTTCTTGTGTGATTTGTGGCTCTTTGTTTAAAGTATTGACAATGAAAGGATGATTTCCAAAAATGTTTAAAATTTCTTCGTTTGTGTATCCAAAGCATTTAAACAACACACCCAAACTCATTTTGAACTTTCTGTCTACAATTGCTCTCATTGAGTCGCCAGTCACTTGCTCGGTTTGAAGCCACATACCATAACTTGGTTGAATTGCGCCAGAATAATCCATAGTGCCATATTTGTTTAATGCACCATCAAACAAAGCTCCAGGTGATTTAACAAGTTGATTAAGGACTACCCTTTCAACTCCGTTGCAAATAAATCCGCCGTCTTTTGACATGTATGGAATGTCTCCCAAAAAGACTTCTTGGTCCATAATTTGACCAGTTTCCTTCACGAGCAAACGAACCATTACCTTCAAAGGAACAGTATAGCTCAATTGTTTTGTTTTACAAACATTCCAAGGATATTTTGGTGTTTTGTCGATTGTATAACCCAAAAAAGACAACTCAGCTTTGTTTGAGTAGTCTACGATAGGGTTAAATTCGTTCAAAATCTCACCAATATCTTCTTCCAAGAATTTTTTGTAAGAATCCTTTTGAATTGCCAAAGTGTCCGGCATAACATAAGGAACCTCTGTTTTTGCAAAGCTCATTCTTTCGGCCTTGCCTTGCTTAATCTTTTTGATGTTGAGTGTGTTTGAATCCATTCATTAACTCCTTATTTAGTTGTGAATGCTCGTCGCTTATACGTAGTATAAAGCACTTAAACTTTCATGTGACGCGCATTATTCATACTGGGTGATTTTATCATAATAATCTAGTTATGTCAATAGATTTTGGGCATAATTTTGACAAATTTTTGCCAACTTAATCAAATTTTAAACATTAAATTTTTAAAAATTTCACAATCTTAGTGATATAAATAAGAAACTCTACAATCACCACTCATTTTTATTTTCTTAATGCAAACCATATTTTACCTAATGAGCGAGAACATTAAATTCGTAATTAAGAAAAAGTCAGGTTCTCCGAACAAAATTCGTCTTTCAATTGTTCTTCTGGACTATTAAACACATTCAAAATGAAAAATGTAATAGTCTTCACAAAAAACAATAAAAACATAAAATCGTTTATTCATATTGTGAAAGCATTTCATATCGAATAATGTTATAAAAAAGAGGAATCAAATCCTCTTTTTAAAAGCCGATGATATTAAGTTAAATTTGTAAAAATATTGGGCAATAAGTTTCGAAAATATTATATTATTCTTAAATTTTCACCTTTAAGGAAAAGATTATCAAGGGAAAACATGTGGTGTCCCTTGATATAAGGAAACTAACCACCCAAAAACGCCTACAATTGCGAGTTTACCGAGCAATTTGGCAAAAGGGTGTGTTAGTTTATCCAATCTTTTCTTTCCTTGAATTTTACCGTTTTAAGGAAAAGATTATCAAGGGAAAACATGTGGTGTCCCTTGATATAAGGAAAC
>JBJETW010000006.1:0-23239 GCA_051883515.1 Candidatus Onthoplasma sp. | reverse complement strand
AAACGCCTACAATTGCGAGTTTACCGAGCAATTTGGCAAAAGGGTGTGTTAGTTTCCTAACAGCACCCCTTATTTCCTCCGCATCCGCAGCCACAACCGCAAAGTAAGAGCAAGATTATGATGAGTAAGCAAGGGTCAATTCTGCAACCACAATTGCAAAGGATTAAAATCAAGATAATGATCCAAGTGCAGTCGCCACATCCGCAACCTGTGTTGCAGTTGTTGTCGCAACCACAATCATTTCCGCCAAAAAATTTATTGAACATGAGTTCCTCCTAAAAAAAGTATTAAAATGATATGTATAACAAAAGACTGTCTTTCGTGATTTGAAATTTTCTTTTGTATACTACATACTACGTTGAAATAAAAAATTTGTGCAAAGAAAAATTCATTTTGCACAAATTATTATTATATTATTCCTTTGTTTAAATTAGAACAACATTTTATTATTTGACGAATTGCCCCAATTTTTCGCGAATGGTTAACTTTAATTTTTCAACATTTTTTCCACTCTTCGCACCCACAAAACATGTTGTGTAATCATGTTTTGGCAATTTTTCAATCTCGCTGTTGGTCAGTTTATCGATTTTGTTATACACCAAAATCACTTTATGTGGGTCAACCCCTAGTCTTGAAAATTCTTTTTCCACAACTTGAATTTGTTCTTCCTTATGTGGGTCACTTGCATCAACAACCATAAGCAAAACATCTGCATCCAACGTCTCTTCAAGTGTTGCAGAAAAAGCATACATAAGTTCGTGTGGAAGATTTGAAACAAACCCAACAGTATCAATCAACACATATTCCACGCCATTGTCCCAAACTTTTTTTGTCAAGACATCAAGAGTTGCGAACAATCTATCATCAGCATATGTCCCCGCCTTTGAAATTGTATTCATCAATGTAGACTTACCCGCGTTTGTGTAGCCAACAAGCGCAACACTATTCATTTTTGTTAAGCGCTGTTTACGAGCGGTTTGCCTATGTTTTTGAATTTCTTTAATTTCTTTTTCCAATCGAGAAATATCTTCTTGAATTTTTCGCTTACTTAAGTCTCTTTTTGTCTCTCCTGCTCCACGACCCATAACTTTTTCGTTGTTGTACTCAATTGCGGACAATTTTGGCAACATGTATTTAAGTTGTGCAAGTTCCACCTGCAATTTGCCTTCTTTCGATTTTGCTCTTCCAGCAAAAATATCCAAAATAAGCATGGTTCGGTCAATTGTTTTAACGCCAATAATTTCAGCAAGGTTTCTAAGTTGTGAACCAGTGAGCGGACAATCAAAAATGACAACTTCTGCGCCAAGTTCTGCCACCTCGTCTCTAATTTCCTCGACCTTTCCTTGACCCATGTATGTTCTAGCATTGACAAGTTTTAGCAAAAATACATTCGTTTTAACCACATCAAGAAGAGCAGACTCAGCAAGTTGGTTTAACTCTTTTGTTCTATATTCAACTCTGTCCATATCCACATATGGACAAACTATATACGCTTTTTCTTTTAAATCATTCAAAAATTCTTTCATAACAACTCCTTTATGTTCCAAATTTTGGTGGACAAAAAGGATAAAATATTTACGATATGGAAATCCCACACCAAAGCATTTAATCCGTCAATAATCTTATTCAAGCCACCATTCTTACAAACACATTGAATAAGAGATGTTTTTAATTACCATATCGCCTCACCTCTATTTTTTATTATCCCATAAAATGGACCTATTGTCAACAAATTAAACTTTTATTAAATTAAATTTTAAACAAAAATGCAGTAAAAAAAGACAATTTAAATAACTGTCTTTTTATCAATTAAAGTATTTCATTAACGCTTTTAACCTTGTTATTTAATTTACAATTTAAAAAAATTCTCAAACTTGTCATTTCGCATTCCATATCAAACAAAGTGTTGCCAATTTTTGCAAAATTTTTGTTTTGTTTAATTAAAAATAATTTTGCAATTAAACCAACATTCCCCTTGATTGAATGATTTATCATTTTAAGATTAATTTCAGAAAGCAAATCATTATCAACCTGTTCCATTTTTGACAATACACCAACAATATTTTGAGCAAATTCCTTTTTATCTTTCAATTCAAGGCATGATTTCAGTTTATCATCAATCCCATCTAAACTAACAACGCCCAAATTTTGAAATTTTTGCACTTTTCCCCTTAAAAAATTGATAATCGCTTTTTTTGATTTTTCAATTTCAAAGTCGTTCTCTATTTTAGAATCTGTTGTAATGTAATCAATTGCATTCAATATATCTAAATTAATCTTTTTCATATGTACCTCGCCAAGAATTTTATCACCAAAAAGTCAATTGTCAAGATTGTTTCGTTAACTTGCAAAAAAATTTTAAGTATGCTACAATGCACACATGCGCATATGTAATCTTGCAAGTGGTAGCAGTGGAAATTGTACATATATTGAAAGTGCTGAAACGAAAATTCTCATCGACAACGGAAAGCCATTGTCGTATGTTTTTAACGCTCTAAACGAACTGCTGGTTGACCCACAAGATATCCAGGCAATAATTGTCACTCACGAACACACAGACCACACAAAAGGAATTGAAAAATTTGTTAGGACATATCAAACAAAAATTTATGCCCACATAAGTTTAAAAGACATTTTAACAAATCAAATCCATGTTCCTTATGAATGTTTTCAATTTTATGACAGCGATTTTTATATTGGTGATTTACACATTCAACCCTTCCCCCTTCCGCACGACAGTAAGTCTTGCTTCGGATATAGGATTAGTGAACAAGATGCGGTCGTATCTATATGCACAGACTTAGGGTGTTTCAGCGAAAGCACATTTGAAGCAATTAAAGGAAGTGCATTAGTTTACTTGGAAGCGAACTACGACCCTGAAATGCTTTTAAGTTATCCAAACTATCCACCATTTTTAAAAAGACGAATTAATGGCCCAAATGGCCATCTATCTAATTTAAATTGTGCAAAAGCGATTGAAAAACTTGTTGGTGCTGGAACAAGACTGGTTGTACTCTCTCACATAAGCGAGCATAGCAACACTGTGAACCTTGCAGTTTCCACAATTGCAAACTATCTTGAAAGCAAAAATATAATCCCAAATGTAAACGTCCGCCTAGATATCGCCCACCATGAACAAAGAGGGACTATATTTAGATTAAATCCATCAAACAAAAAATAAACCAAAATTTTTAACCTTGGGCGATATCTCACAGGGCTCCCTCTAAACGAGAGTTTAGAAGGGAAAAAGGAACAACCGAGTAAATGACTTATAATTGCGAATTCATGAGCAATTTAGTTTAAACGAGCGTTGTGACGCCGCCCACCATGAACAAAGAGGGACTATATTTAGATTAAATCCATCAAGCAAAAAATAAACCAAAATTCTCAACCTTGGGCGATATCTCACAGTGCTCCCTCTAAACGGAAGTTTAGAAGGGAAAAAAACAAACGAATAACTTTTTAGATAAAACTCTTGAAGATAATATAATTATTTTTTTAACATAAAAAAGCACCAAAACAAATAAATTTGGCGCTTTTTGAGAAGTTTTTAGATTAAAACCCCTAAAATATTGTGTAAAAGTTTTTATTCAGCAATTTTAACAACTTTATAATTTGTTGTCCCTTCAATTAATTCAGCTGTATATCCATCTTTCACTAATTTATCATGTTTGTTGTCAACTCTACCAGCTGGGTCAAAATTAACAAATTCTCCACCAGAAATTTCGACTTTTGCTGTGCCATTGTCTCCATTTTCATTATAAATGTTAATTGTTGACCCATATGCAGTTTCAACCCCATTTGTATTTAATTGTTTAATTGAATATTTGCCACCCATAATTTCAGCAGTACCTTCATAAACATATACTGCACTAATGTTGCCGACAAATTCACCATTTTCAATCACAAGTTTTCCACCGTCCATAACATCAACCGCATAGCAATCATTTTCTTTTGCATCTAATTTGCCGTTACCATTGATTGTTAAATTACCTCCTTCTCGAACTGAAATGATACTCCAAGCATTTTCTTTATCGTTCCAAAGGTCTTGTGAATTTGAAAGGGTTTTACCATTTAAATTAATTGACACTTTGCGATTTATGACAACTATTTTTGTTATATCAATATCTTGCATAATTTTGATTTCATCACAATCGCCAGTTAATGCTGTTTGTAGTTCATCAAAAGAACTAACTTCTGTTGTTTTGATTGCTTCTTTGTTTTCACCACAAGCTGTTAAAATTGCCAAACAACTTAAAGCCATAAGCAATGTCAAAATAATTGTTATGATACTCCTTGTTTTTGTTTTATTCATAATCTCTCCTTTTTGTGGTTTACCACTATCTAAATAATATTGCAAAAGTGTGAGAAATGTCAATTAATTTTTTAGATTTTTCAAATTTTTTCTCAGGTGATTAACCTCTAAGTTAATATAAGCAATAATGGCAAAAACATCATTAAAAATCTCCAAACTTTTCTTTTATATATATTTAAAATATATATATTTAAAAAACTCAGCTATATAACTGAGTTTTTATTTTTTTTATTTATTTTTTGCGAATATCCACGAACAAGCACAAACGCCAATGTCCACAATCAAGCCAAACCAAATTCCAAACCCTGGGAAAATTTTATATGTCGCACCGCTTTCAGCAACCAACTTGTTAGACAAAATAAACAAAGCAATTAACATCATCAAAAGACAAACTGCCAAAACGCTTATCAATATCTTTCCAACAATATCATATCTGAATTTTAAAACGCCCAAATTTTGAAGAACAATAAAAATCGTGTTCAAAATCATAAGAATTGACAAAATCAAAGCAATTATTGCGAACACTTTGAAAAACACATATCCTTTGATGTCAATATCATTTTCAATTAATGTCCAAAAAGAGAAGCGAATTGTTTCTACTCCTGTTGCTTTTAAAACCAGTGAAGGTAAACTAAAAATTACAAATGTGATAAGTGAAGTTAATCCACCAAACACAACATTTAACCATTTTTTCATTATCATTCTCTCCTGTAAACGCTGATACTTTAAAAATGATAACAAAAAATTAAATCAAAATCAATTAAATACGAAGAAAATTATACTAAATTTTGTCTTTATATCAAAAAATTTTGATTTAATTTAAGTTTTTTCAATATTATTTCACATTAATTTATGCTGAAATCAATTCTATAATATCCCTGCCCCATGTGGCAAAGTGGACAAGTTTTGGGTGCCATTTTATCTCTAATTATCGTCCCGCACTCGTCACATTTAAATGCGTGTTCTCCTGTTTTACATTTATAAAGACAATTGCAATCTAAACTTTTTGCAAGTTCTCTGAGTGTTCGCTCATGAGTTTTTTCAACCTTTGCAACCATATCAAAAAGTTCAGCAACATCTTTAAACCCCTCATCTCTCGCAACTGAAGCAAATTTAGGATAAATTGATTCCGAACTCATTTTCTCATTGTTCGCTTCTTGCGTTAACACATCACAAAGCTCTCCCGACTTAAAAGGATACCCCGCTTCAATATCAATATTCTGAGTTTGGTTTCCACCCAGTTCAATAATCTTGTTGAAAAATTGCTCAGCGTGCGCCATCTCGTTGTGCGCCAAAGTTCTTATCAACATGGACATATATTGATATCCCTCATTTTGAGCCATCTTTGCCATAAACTGATATCTTGCCCCTTCTTGACATTCTGCGGCAAAACTTCTTGCCAAATTCTTCTTTGTTTCACTTTCTTGAAAATCCATAACACCTCCAAAAGATTTCAAGAAAAAATATTGCCAAAATGCGAAAAATTTATTCAAAATATAAAAATTTCACGATATTTTATGAATTTTTAATCCATTTTGCGTGAAATTTTTAATTTTTTTATATTTTTTTATTTATTATTTATACGTTTTTTCTGAAATATGCTTATATTCAATATAGGAATATGTTGAATATTTTTCACTGTCAATATCATTTTATGACTTTGCTTTCAATAATATTATCCTTTTATTCTTCTTCATATTTTTCACAAAGCTTGTCTAAATTTTCACTTATTAATGATAAAGACCTATATAAAACTTCTCTATCATCATCATTAATTCCAACACTAGCATAATCTAAAATGTTGTCTATTTTTGATGCAATGCTCTTAGCTATTTTTAATCCCTTATCAGTAAGTCTAAAATAACTGTTGTATCTTTTCTTTTTATCGCTGTCACAAACTATAAGTTTGTTCGTTTCAAGAAGCGAAATTGCTTTTGATAAAATAGCCTTGTCTTCTAGACAAATATCAGTTAATTCCTTTAATGTGAGCGCTTCTTCCTTATATAAATAATACAAACAAGAAACATGCGGATTACTTAACCCATATTCTTCTGTTTCTTCATTCTTAATCTTACGGATTGCTCTATAAATTTTTGTTATAAGCACAGTAAACGTTCTGAATCTTTCTTTCATGAGTTTCTCCTTGCTGAAAAGCCAGTAAATTAAGTATAATTAAAACTTGTTGAAAGGTCAACAAATTTTTAACATGTTTATTTGCAATTGTATTTACAAAACTTTAAATAAATTAAAGATTTACATGCTAATTCCTATATAAATTGCAAATCCCCCACACACTAAAAAAACGAAATGAATAAAAACTTAAAAAAATTATAAAAACTTGTTGACTTTTCAACAAGATGTGTATTATAATTCACTTGTTGACTTTTCAACAAGTTTAATTTGTTGGCACTAAAGCAACTTAAAAGGAGGATATATTATGAAAATGATTAAGAAATGGGGAAGCTGTGTATTTTCTTTCATTGCTGGTGTATTATCACTTGCTTTAAGCGCTTGTTCTGGCATGGTTGCTGTCACCACAATTGCTGGTAAATCTAGCACAGACACAACAAAAGCATTTAAAGTTTTAACTGATAATGATTTATTAACCCAAGCGAAAGAAGCTGGATTACAATCTGAATTCATAACAATGAAGGTTTTCTCAATTATTTTAACCGTTGTTGCTACACTTTTAATTGTTTATTCAATTATCATGCTTTTAAAGAATCTCAATGTTATCAAAAGCGAAAGCAAAATCTTCTCAATCGTTGGTCTATGCTTAATTGTCTTGTTCTTAATTGCGACAATTGGCGTTTTGGTTTCATCAAATGTTTATGCTAGTGCTATGGCTGAACATGCCAACACGATTATGGAAGCAGTAAAAGCTCAATATGCAGCGATGGGACAAACAATTGAAGCATCTGCATCTGTTAAAATCGGCGCATATCAACCAATAATGTTAGCAACAGGCATTGTTTCTGCTCTTGCAATCGGTTTTTGCGAAATTAAAAATATAAAAGAAAACTAATTGATATTTTAATATATGTTAAAAATAGCATTACACATTTTAATGCTATTTTTGTTATTGTTAAAGAAATCCACGGGACAATCTCCTAGTTTTTTTAACAAAAAAGTTTGACTTTCGTCAAACATTGTCGCTGATAGAGATGAGTGGACTCGATACCTAACGACCCCCCACCTTATATTCGCCGTTGCGATATAAGGTAAAGGGGATAATACTGGATATGTTTCTAGTCGCAATCTTCCCGCTCCAATGTTTTGTTAACACAAAACATTTTTTCTTTCATCTTAGTTTATGTAAATAAATTTACAACACTTGATAAAATAAAAAAGTTTGACTTTCGTCAAACATTGTCGCTGGTAGAGATGAGTGGACTCGAACCACCGACCCCCACCTTATCAGGGTGGTGCTCTAACCTGCTGAGCTACATCTCTTTATTAATTTTTAAAAGTTGTAATATTTTAAATTTAAATTTGTCATTTTTACGCGTCTTTTTCAATATTATAAACACATAATATGTACGAATAAAAATTGTTTATTTTGTATCTTTTATCTACAACTTTTATGGTGGAGAATATCGGGCTCGAACCGATGACCTCCTGCTTGCAAGGCAGGCGCTCTAGCCAACTGAGCTAATCCCCCACGTCTCTTGCGTAATTAAAAACGCATTCTTATAATACCAATAAGAAAAATATTTGTCAATAAAATTTTATAAATTTCCAAAAAATTTTTAATATTTTAAATTAACTTTTAAATTTGTTGACATAACTTTAAATTATTTTGTATACTCATTTTATATTAAAGAGCGACAAATATATTGTTTGTCGGATTAAGGGAGTTTATATGAAAAATTGTCCTAATTGTGGCGGAAAAATGATAGACGGTTCATCATTTTGCGAATATTGCGGATATGGAACAAAAAATGTGGTTCAACAAGTGAATCAACAACCTCAACAACAAATTCCAGTTCCTAAAAACAAAACTCATAAAGGTGCTTTTATTGCTGGGTTGGTTTGTCTGATTGTTTCAATTCCTTTCTGGGCGTTGTACTTCTATCAATTCCTTAGCGTTTTCCTTTCATCAGACAAATCTCTTGGTGTCGCGGTTCTGCTTATAATTTTCTTCTCTGTTGGAATTTGGATAACATTGCCGGGGTTAATTTTGTCAATTGTCAGCATCATTTGTTTCGGAAAGTGTTTTAATTCAACATCAAAGGGAATAAAAATTACATCAATAATATTATTTGTGATTTCTTTGTTGGTATTAGTGCTTGCTATTAGCTTTTTCTGCTTTTCGTTCATTTTCACAACTAAATGACACATCTGAAAATGTAAAACTAAAAATCAAAAAAGACGCGTATCACGCGTCTTTTTTCTACATCTCTCGTCTTGAAGATATCGCTTTTGACAATGTCACAGCGTCAGCAAATTCAAGTTCGCTTCCCATGGCAATTCCTTGGGCAATTCTCGAAACTTTGACTCCCAAAGGTTTTAACAAGTTTGCTATATATATTGCTGTTGCTTCACCTTCCACATCTGGATTTGTTGCGACAATGACTTCTTTGATACTCTCTTTTGAAATTCTATCCAAAAGCGAACGAATGTTGATATCATTTGGACCTTTTCCTTCAAGTGGGTTTATAACACCATGCAAAACATGATAGGTGCCATTAAACTCTCTCACTTTTTCCAACGCCACAACATCTTTTGGCTCTTTCACGACACAAACAACTGGTTCTTTATTTTCTTTTGAACAAATGTCGCAAACTTCTTTGTCTGTGAAATTTGCACACACTTTACATAAATGAATGTTTTCTTTTGCTGTGATAATCGAGTCCGCAAAATCTTTTACTTCAACTTCGCTCATTGTCAAAATATGATAAGCATATCTTTGCGCTGTTTTCTTTCCAACTCCCGGCAATTTCGAAAACTCATTCACCAATCTATCCATTGATTCTATTTGCATTACATCAATCCACCAAGTCCACTCATTGGACCCATCTTTTCTTTTGTCAATTCTTCCACTTTGTTGTTTGCGTCATTGATTGCGACAATAATCAAGTCTTCAAGCATTTCCACATCGTCTGGGTCGACTGCGGTTTTTGACAATTTAATTGACTTAATTTCTTTTTTGCCATTCATTGTCACAACAACCATATCTCCGCCAGCTTTTCCAACGACTTCAGCTTGTTCGAGTTCAGCTTGCGCTTGCATCATCTGTTCTTGCATTTTTTTCGCTTGTTGCATAAGGGCGTTCATATTCATTCCGCCACCAAATCCTCCATGATATCCCATTTTTTACTCCTTAAATTTTATTTTTGACTTAAACGCATCTTTCAAACTATCTTTAATATCTTGAGTTGAAGCGTTTTTCTTATCATATTCAACAACAACATTTTCAATGTCGCCGTCAAACAATTTTACTATTTTCAATATTACATCAAGTTTCTCTTTGTTGTCAATCATTTCGACGCTTCCAGAATCGTTTGATATAAGAATCAACTTGTTGTTTGCTTTGTCCACAGATACAATTGTTGAAAGCGCATTTGAGAGTGCAAACATGTTGTTTTCTTTGACTTTCAACAAAACATTTCCCCAAATTCTCTCAATTTCGGTTTGTTGCTTCTCAACCAATTTATTGTCAACTTTTTCTTCTTTGATTTCATTTTTTTCAATCGGTTTTTGTTCAATTATTTGTATTGACTTGTTCCAATCCATAACTTTCAAACATGTCGCTTCAAACAAATTTTCAGGATTTAAACTATATTTCAAATCAAGTTCAACTTCAGAAAATTCGGAAAACGCTCGCTTTAAATAATCCATGTCAAATTTTTGTGAAATTTCTGCATATTGAGCATATTCGCCAGGAAGAATATCTAAAACTGAATATTCCGCCACGCCAGACTTTATCATAATTAAATTTTTAACAAAATCTGCCAGTTCTTTACATAAAACTTGAATGTTTTTTCCCTTTCCCAATGTCTTTTTGATAGATTCAAACAACTTTGAAATGTCTTTATGAGCCATGTTTAACAAAATATCTTTAATATTGTCCCTGTCTGACAGACCAATGACTTGTTCAGTTGCTTCAACCGTTATGTCATAATTGCAATATGACGCCACGCTATCCGCAATCGACAACATATCTCGGTCGCTTCCTTCTCCTGCCTTTGCGATTAAATACAAACTTTTTTCATCGCACTTTATTCCGCGTTTTTCAAAAATCTTTCTAAGTTGTTCAACCATTGTTTCAACACTCAAAAGTTTAAAATCAAATCGTGAACATCTAGACAAAATTGTTGCTGGCAATTTGTGAATTTCAGTTGTTGCAAGAATAAAAATTACATGTTTTGGTGGTTCTTCCAATGTTTTTAAAAGAGCATTGAACGCACTATCTGTCAACATGTGGACTTCGTCAATTATATAAACTTTATATTTGCCAATCATTGGTGGGAAAGCAACTTTTTCTCTTAAATCCCTAATTTCTTCCACTCTATTATTTGATGCAGCATCAATTTCGACTATGTCAGTGTTCGCTTGAGACAATGCCACACACTCTGCACAAAGACCGCAAGGATTTCCATCAGTTGTGTGCGTGCAATTGACCGCACGGGCAAAAATTTTTGCGCAACTTGTTTTCCCTGTTCCTCTTGGTCCACAAAATAAATATGCGTGAGTGAGTCTATTTGTTTTAATTTGATTTTTTAATGTCCTAACAATATAATCTTGCCCAACAACATCGTCAAATGTCTTTGGTCTGAATTCTCGATATAATGCTAAATTCATTGAATCTCTCCTTTTATTGCTCTGACTTTTTTCTTTATTGCCTGCAACTGATTGTCCACTTGTTTTGTTGATAAATTTAGTTTTCTTGAAATCTCATCATAACTTTCTCCATTTAAGTAAGATTTCAAAACATCAAATTGAATTTTTGAAAGTATATTTTTAATTTTACTCATTAAAATAGCTTCTGTTTCTTTGTTGATAAAATTTTTTTCAATATCGCTTGTATCATCAACGATGACCAAAGTCAATAATTTTTCGTCATCATTTAAATTTGAGCCATCATAATATTTAAGCGGAAGATATGAGTTAAGCGGATTGTTTTTCTTTCTGTTTGCGTTTTTCACCGCGTTTTGAATTTGACGATGAATACAAAGAGATGCAAACATTCCAAAGTTGTGATTTTTTTCTTCAGAATAGACTTGAATTGCCTTGTTAAGACCAATCATTCCTTCTTGAACAATGTCTTCAAAATCTGAACCATTCAAAAAATATTCACGCGAAATTGCTGACACTTTTGATTTGTACATTGAAAAAAGCAACTCAATAGCATCTTCATCCCCCGCTCTTGCTTTTTTGATTAACGAAACAATCTCTTTCTCTTCCAAAATTATCTCCTTTGTCTAACAACTTCATAAACAGCAATAGCACACGCGTTTGAAGCATTCAAACTATTGACGCTTCCGAACATGTCAAGCGACAAAATTTCATCTGCCTTTTCTTTAACCAATCTTGACACGCCTTTCCCTTCGCTTCCAATAATAATTGCCGTTGGATATGTGAAATCTGCATCATAAATTTTTTTATTTCCTGCTTCCATTGCATATACCCACACGCCCAAATTTTTCAATTCGTCAATTGTTCTCGCCAAATTTTTAACCTTGGCAATCTTCATGTGAGTTATTGCTCCTGCGCTTGTTTTATAAACAGTGTCAGTCACTTCACACGCTCGGTTTTCCGGAATTATCACACCATGAACACCAGCACATTCGCACGTTCTAACAATTGCACCCAAATTGTGTGGGTCACTGATTCCGTCAAGAATAACAATAAAAGGTTTTTCGCTCTTTCTGTCTGCTTCAAGCAAAATGTCTTTCACTTCGCAGTATCTAAAATTTGGAATAAAAGCCAAAATTCCCTGTGACTTGCCTTTCAAAATCTTTTCAATTGTCAGTTTATCCACAATTTCGATTTTAATATTTTGTTTTATTGCTCTTTCAATCAAATTTTCTATATCTTTGTTTTCTGTTTTTTCAGCAATAATTTTTTCAATTTTTGTGTTAGAATTTAGCAGTTCTCTAACAACGTTAATTCCTTTAACAATCATAACATCTCCTTAACATATTGCTGAAACATGTTTTCTAATTTTGTATTTTCTTTTAAAAGATACCAATATCCCACAAGTGCTTCAAACTGAGTCGCCAAATTATATTGTTCTAATGTGCTGTTTTTTGCCTTGTTGTTGGTGTGACTGTTGCGTGCTCGTTTGACAATGTCAGTCTCATCTTCTGTCAAAGATGAATACAACTCTTTCATCAATTCAGATTGAGTTCGTGCACAAACAACATTATTCGCTTTTTTGTTTAATTCATTTAGTTTTAAATTGAAATTTTTAACTAAATATTCTCTCACCATCAAAGAAAATACAACATCACCCAAATATGCTAAACTTAAAGCGTCTTTTAAATAAAATTCATTTTTCTCTGAAAATTTTTTTTGAATTTTGTCCATACTCAAAATATACCATAATTAAAAATAAATGTAAAGAATGTTGTTAAAAACTTTGACAAAATTTTTTAATTATAATAAACTTAGAGAAAAGAGGTGCGTATGGAATCAATTCAAAGAATGAAAAAAAGAGAATATCTCGAAATGGCTCTTAAGGCAATATTGTCAACAGTTATCTTGTTTATTGCGATAATTCTTTTTGAGTCTATGATTTATGGAATTCTCATGAACAACTTGCTCAAAAACGGAAAAGGTTATGAAAAATATTCAGAAACAACAATTGCGTACTGCATGAAGCAATCTGACGATAAGTATGCAGTCGTTTATTATAATGAAGGAAATCAATCTCCATGGCAATGTTTGGCAAGTGAAAGACTCACAAAATCTGAATGTGAAAGTTTGGCAGTCAAAGAAGTTAAATTTGAAATGCCAGGAGCATACGAATTTTCAATGAAATACCCATACTCTTCAAACGGAACACAATACATTCACATTGCCGTTATATCAATTTTGGTCGCTGGCGTTTGGGCATTCTATATTGTTAAATTTGTAAAAATTCACAAGGATTACAAACAAGTTATAGAAGAATATAACACCACAAAAACAGTAAAATTTTAGAAGCGAAAGCTTCTTTTTTTTCACAATGCAACAGCAAATTGATTTTTTGACACAGATTTAGTAAACCCTTTTAATAAAAAATGCCAAGTTGCACAAACTTACAACATGGCATATTTTAATTATCACGCAAGGGCAAAAAACTTAATTAAAACCAATCACTGTTTTGCGGTCAGTGTATTTAAAAACTATCATAATATTAAACCCGCATTGGTTTTATATTTTGACAACCATTCACCCATGCCAATAAGAGATTATATGTGGGAAGACTATATCCCAATTTTAATAGAAAAGAATTTGTCAATTAATAATCCAGACATCATTGATTTAAACAAGTTCACCAGTATTAACTGAATATATGTACATATGTTCAACTTTTTTTGAAAACGCGTTTTCCACTGCCAACTTATATAGTTTTAATTGTTCGGCATATTTTTCTTTCAATTTTTTCACGCTCAATTTAGAAAATTTATAATCTACAATATCAATAGAATTTTCTCGCTCAACAATCAAATCCACAACACCTTGCACGAGCACTTTATCATCAAAATCACTTTCCACAATTTGATTATATGGAACATACATAGTAAACATTGCTTCTTTGTGGAGTTTTGCGTTTTTTGTGATACCACTCAAAATTTTGTGCGCAAGTTGAATTTTCCCGTAGTCCACATCATTGTAATCCGTGTTCTTCTCATATTTTTTTGAAAAATCTAGTTTTTCCAACGCAGAATGATAGTGCACTCCAACAAGTGCCTTATCTTCTTCAGAGTCAATTTGCACGCCAGCTGTAAACACTTTTTTAGACACGAATTTATTGTTTTGATTTTGCATTGAATTCAATCCGGTGACTGTATTTTTGAAAGGAATATTAAATTTTTCTGAAAAATTATATGAAAATCCACTGTTTTCCCATGTTATTTTTTCAAAATTTGAATTTTTTTCTTGAATGCATTCATTTTCGTTTTCAATTAAACTAAAATCGCAAACATCATTTTCAAAATGCCCGTCTATAATATTATTCAAGAACAATGATAAAAACATGTTTGAATAACTTGTCTTTTTCAAATTGGAACTCAAAGAATTTGGACTATATGTCCCAACAACAAACAATTTGTTTTTTGCCCTGGTCATTGCAACATACAAAAGTCTCAACTCTTCTTTGTATGATTTTAAATCGTTTTGGATTTGTATTGCATATTTTGGAAGCGAAAATGACTTTGTTCTTTCAGTTGTATCATAAAAATCAAAGCCAAGTCCAATTTGAGAATTAAAATTGATTGTTTCGTTGTGTTTTGTATAAAGAAAAGTTTTTCCAGTATTATATAAAATCACAATCGGATATTCAAGTCCCTTGCTCTTGTGAATGGTTTGAATTGTCACACTATTTTCGTTGTCTTGCGTTTGAAAATCACTGTTTTTATTGACATTGCTTTCCAACATTTGAATAAATTCACATATGCCCAATCCGCATTCAATTGGAGAAAGTTTTTGCAAAAATTCTTCAATCAAATCTACCTGCTTTGAACCTTCTTCTTTCCTTAAAATAAAATATTTTAGTTTCATATCATTTAAAATAAATCTAATCAGTTCGTCATTGCTCATTGTGTAAGATTTTTCTTTGATTAAATTTAATTTTTCAAAAAATAATGAAACGAGTTTGTCTTGCAAATTATCTTCAAGATTTTGTTTAAAGGTTTTTTCTTTGTCTCTAAGTCGAACAACATCATCAACAGAAGCACCGCCAATCGACATAAAACACGCTGTTAAATCAACATCGTCAGCAACTCCTATCACACATTTTAAAATTGATAAAATCAACTTCACACCTTCTCCGTGCATGTTGAGAGAGTTGTTAACACTAACAGGAATTGCATTTGATTTTAACACATCAATCAAATTTAATATATCGTCGTCTTTTTCTGACCTTGAAAGAATTGCAATGTCACTATATCTTATTGGCTTTTTTTCTCCGCTTTTTAAATCAAAAATTTCTTGATTTAATAATTCGGTGATTGTCTTGGCAACAAAATTTGCCTGCCTAAGTTTCACAGAATTTTGAATTTCATTTTTATGATTTTTAACGCTGTAAATTCCATGCTCAAACTCTTTGTCTTCATCTTTATTTGAAAACAATCTTATTTTGACTTTGTCAGTGTCAAAAATCTCTTGCTTTGGCTCTATCATGCAATCGCGTTTGTAGTCAATGTCACTCGTCTGTTCTGTCATCAGACGCGAAAACACTTGGTTGATAAAATTTAAAATAACCGGATTTGACCTAAAATTCACATTCATGTCAAACACAGCACCACTATCACTTTTAGTTTTGTAGTGATGATATTTTTTCAAAAACCATTCTGGACTGGCACCCCTAAATCCATAGATTGATTGTTTCACATCGCCGACCATAAATACAGTTGTATTTTCGCCAACAATTGCGGAAAGAAGTTTGTCTTGAAGCGGATTCACATCTTGATATTCATCGATAAAAATATGTGTATATTTATTTTTTAGTTCAGTCGCAATTTTTTCATTGCTCAACAATTTTAGCACGAGTCTATTTAAATCATTGAAGTCGATTAAATCATTTTTTTCTTTAATTTTTTTATAATTTTCAATAAATTCGCGCAAAATTTCAACAAAATTATCAAATAATGGCAAAATTTTTTCATTTTTTAATTCAAAATTTTCATCTAAAGAATTTTCTTTTAAAGTTTTGCGGATCTCAAAAAAGTCTTTTATCTCGGATTTTACTTCGCCAAGAATTTGATTATCTTTTGTCTCTTTTGAAGAAAAACTTGGTTCAACCATAGAAAACAATATTTGAAGATTATAATTTAAGCTCATTTTCTCATTGAAATTTTCTAAAGTATTTTCAAAATTTTTCAATTTTTCTCCAACGTCACTTTCAACTGCGGGAATTGATTCAATGATAATTTTTTTAAGTTTATTTGCATTTGAACATATGTGCATGTTAACAACATTTTCACTTTTCAATCCATTTAAATATTCATTTCTTGCTTCAGTTAAAAAGGTATCATAATCTTCCAAATTGATTATGTTGTTGTATGTTTCCAAAATCAAATTTTCAAGCGGTTCAAAATTTCTTTTATTCCCACCAAACACGTCAAGCAAGATTCCAATGTTTTCATTTTTTGAAAATTTTTCAATCGTTTTTTTCATGGCAAGCGTTAAGTAATAATCGCGCGTTGCATCACTTATAATTTCTATATTTGGAGAAATTTCAAGTTCATAAAAATATTTTTTTATTGTTTTCGACGCAAATCCATCAATCGTATCAATGCTTGCGGTCTTAATTTTTTCGATGTTTTCTAAAATCTTATCTTTATTTTCAGTGTTTTCAAGTTCGTTTTCAAGACGTTTGATTAACCTTTCTTTCATCTCTCCTGCAGCAAGCACAGTAAATGTGACAACCAAAAGATTTTCAACTTTGACTTTGTCTTGCAAAATCAACTCTAAAATCTTTTCCACCATTATTGTTGTCTTTCCGCTTCCTGCTCCCGCGCTCACCAATTGATTTTTGTCAACAGATGAAAGAATTAGAGATTGCACACCCTCGAATTTATTCATCTTTATCCTCCTTGAAACTATCTTTATTCACAGACCTAGCCATACGCAATTCATTGTTGCAACACGAATGCAAACAAATTTGTTCATATGGACATGTGTCGCAATGTTCATTTATGTCAATTGGACTAGGTTTTATATAACCAGAACGAATTTCCTCAACCGCATTTTCACTCACCTTTTTTGCATAATTTTTCATCGCCAAGAAATCCGCACTATCAAGTTCTTTTTGTCCCGCTGTCTTTTTAACCATGCCGTCATTTTTCAAACTCAAATTTATGATATCACTTTTTTCTCCTGCTTGCAGACGTTTATCCAGCGCATGAGCCACAAAATCTTCAGCCAAAAAATATCCACTCATTGCGTATGGATTTTCGCTTTGTCTTGAATATTTATTGTGCAATGGAAGATAAAATGTCCCAACCACATTTTTCCCTGTTATTTGTTCAATTGCGCATGCGTATAAAAATAACTGCAATTTTGTTCCTAAATACAATTCCTTTAAACTGCCATTAACTCGCCCAGATTTATAATCCACAACTCGAATAAGGTCATTTAAACAATCCACCCTGTCAATTTTCCCAATTATATCTATATTTGACAATTTCAATGCATTATCTTGACAGAAAGCAAATTCAAGCATGTTTTTGTTTGGAACAAAATTCGAATTATTGTCAATGTAATTAACCCCTTCAATCACACGCATTGCTTCATCAATAAGATTTTTTAAAATTGGACTACCTAAATTGATTTTTAATCTATCAAGTTTCTCTGCATAAGAATAAACTTCTTGTTTCACAAATTCATATATATCGCCAACTTTTTTATCTCTTTTATAATATTTAAACAAAATTTCATGCAGGATATTTCCTATATCATACGCTTCAATTTCACTATCTTCTCTCGGTTTGATTTTCATTGTGTCGTTCATAAATGAATAGAATGGACATCTAAAATAATTTTCCAACCTTGACGCTGAAATTTGTTTCATATCATCAAAAATTTTCAAATTTTCTTGATTTAAACATAAAATTTGATGATTTTCTATCATATTTTTATCAATTTCAAGATTTTTCTTGTCATTTTTACACAACGCTTGAATATAATCCCATCTAGATAAAGCCACATATTCTCCATAAGGGAAATTCGGGATTTCTGTAATCGAAATCTTTCCCAAATCTGATTGAACTTTTAATTTGCGTTTTAATTCTTCCACAATTTCACTTGGTTGGTCCTGATATGTGATTGTGAGTTCATTTTCAAAACTATTAACCAAATTATATAGTCTCAATTTTGCAAGTTTGTTTATATATGCAATCGTTGGAGAAAGTTTATTTTTAAAATCAAGTTGCTCAATTTCTGTGTCCAAAATAACTCCACAATCGTATTTTAAATTTGGCGCGTTGTCTCGTCTGCAATCAACAAGATACAACTCATCAAAAATTTCTAATGTATTGTTCGCATCAACAATTTTCACAGCATCAAGACACAGAGGTAAATTTGGAATTTTTACAACTTCTGCAATATGAATGAGACAATCCAAAAAATCTTTCAATTTTAAATCTTTGTTGAATTTTAAAATTTCAGCAAAAATTTCATTGATTTTTTCAATTGATCTTTGCAACAAAATTTTACCATTTAAATCGTGTTCAGAATTTGAAAGATTGTTTAAAACCTGTTCGCAATTTAATTTTATAATTATGTCGTCAATTTTATTTTTAATGTCTTCAACAGTTAAATTTTCATCAATGTCAATCAATTTTGCAAATTCAACAAATTTCTCTTGGTCTTCAAGTCCCACATCAAAATTTGATTTGATTTTTCCCTTAAATTTGTTTACCAACAATTTTTCAACCAATTCTGATTTGAATTTTTCGTCAAACTCACAGAATGGTGAATTTATGATATCAATCAAATGACACAAATTATAACTTTCCAAATTATATTTCATGACACTTATTAAAAATTTATAAAATATGCTGTTATTTATGCAAATTTGCCTGTCAATATAATAATTTATTTCATATTTCGAAAAAATTTCCTTAATTTTATTGGCATTTGTTTCCAAATTCCAAACAGCAACACCAAAATTGTTGTATCTTTGCCCTTCTAAAATTTTAGTGCGAATGTCTCGCGCAACAAACTCAATTTGATTCGAAATGCTGTTTCCTGCAAAAATTTTCACCAATTCATCATTCAAAACAAATTCACTTTTCTTTAACGAAAACAATTCATCTTGTAAATATTTTTTCAATCCGTTTCCTTTGACATCAACATTTTCAATTTCAAAAGGAATTTGACCTATGTATGATATATTTCTCAATTGTTCAATCACTTCAAAATTGTAAATGTAGCGATTGTCCTTTTCGCTCTTATAATTGAATACATTGACATAATTTTTTTGTGCCAACTGCTCAATAATTGAATATTCAATTGCCGTAAAATCGTCAAAACCAACAAAGAAAATGTTTTCTTCACATCTGTCTTTTGCAACGAACATTGAAGACATCAAAAAGACATCTGACGCGTCCAACAGTCCAGATTTCTTTTCTTCATATTCTCGATAAATCAAAGATAAATCGTGAATTTTTGCTTGAAGTTGCTCATTTGTGCTTTCAAAATTTTCCATTTCTTGCCATAAAATTTTAGACGCCTTAATTTGAGCGATTGTTCGCATTATTGTTTCAGCATAAGAGAAAGAATATGTCCCACTTTTTAGCACCTTAAAATCTTTCGCATGTTCATTTAAAATATTGTTCACAAGCAAAATTGAACCCACATCGCCAATTTGTTTTTCTTTGTCAACCTGGCAACTTTGCTTAGCAAATCTGTTGAATGTGTTTAATCGGATATTAAAACTTGCAGTTAAATTCAATTTTTCAAACAAAAATTTTTCCATAAACAAACTCAATTTGTCTGGAACAATAATATATGTCTTTTCGTTAAGATGTTCTTTTAAATAATCGACCAAAGCGTAAAGAGATGCTCTAAACGATTGCACATTCAAAACTTTTATCATATGAACATATTAACATATATAAAAAAATAAATCAATCCAACAAGAGTTTTTATCCCGCCTTAAACAAACCATAATTTTCCAAGTTTAAAATCCAAAATCAGCGAATTTAATTCAGATTTTTGCACAAGTTAATCTTGGAGGTGCTATATATGTCAAAGCAATGGAGACCAGGTGAAACAGTCCCAAAATCATCAACATACACAGCGTATGATGCAAAGGGACATAATGGCGGAAGTTTGTACCTTGAAAAAGGAAAAAGATTCCCTGCCACACAAAATCCAGGTAGCTATTACACAGATGGTGAATAGTCCTTTCAGCCGACAGGCTAAATCTTAGGGTCAACCCCTAATACGAAAAGACCACATCAATGGTCTTTTTTCGTTTCAAAATAAATAACATTCATTTATAAAAAAATAGAAATATTAAAAATTATCATAATTATTGAAAAACCCCTCGACAATTAAAAAAATACTTTAATAAGTCCAACAAAATAAAAAATGATTGACACATGAAACAAAATTTGTTATGATTGCATTGTCTCAAAAATATTCTTAGACGAAAAAATATTGATATAAGTGAAATTATTAACAAATCTTGAACGATATTTGAGGCAATAAACGAAGATTTTTTATCATGCAAAAGCAATCTTCAAATATTTTAAATTTCAAAGCAAAAATAATTTTGCAAATGTCAGTTCATTTATAACACAAACAAAACAGATAATTCCGCTAAGACAGTGAAGTAAAATTGTAAAAATGAAGAATGATGTTGAATTTCAGCATAAAAAAATCACAAATTATAAAGATTTAACTAGAATAAATTCACCAAAAGACAAAATTTTTTAGAAAATTTTCTCTATGCTGACAAATTTAATTGTTAACACGCTTTGGGAAATACAAAATCTTATCATTAAAATAGACCGCTATTTTAACACAAAAATCAACCGCAATATTTACTCCAAAACAACACCCAGCTGATGCATCTTAGCACTAAAACACCACCTTGGCAAGTTAGGTCGATTGAGTTCAAATCCCAACATTAGCTGAAATTAAACACAAGATATTGATTAAAAATCTATTTCAAAATCTATATTTAGGCACCTTAACTTTTGGCATAATTTCTGGCATAAAAATTTAACCAATTGAATAGAAAACTGAATATGCTAACATAGCTCAGTAGGCAGATCACCACTTCGGTAAAATATAAAATGCATAATTCAACCAGTAAAAATTCAATCAAAATTCGTCGAACATTTGGTTCGTGCTACTGTGGCTCAGCGGTAGATGACTGCATTGGTAAGACTTGGTGAGCACTCTCAAAAAGTCACAAAAACAACTAAAAATATGGCACTTGCTGTTATGGCTCAGTAGGTAGAGCACCACCTTGGTAAGATAAAAAATACACATTTTGACATCCAAAAATCAACTCAAAATTTAATAAAAAATACACTATGCTAACGTGGCGCAGTAGGTAGCGCACAACATTGGTAATGTTGAGGTCGGCAGTTCGAATCTGCTCGTTAGCTCCATAACACAAAAGTCGCAAAAACCCCGAAAAATAAAGGGATTTAGCGACTTTTTTATTTCAAAAATATTACTCTATATTTAGACTCAAAAAATTATTTGCTGTCAAATTTTGGAGCAATTGCTGTCAAGTTTAGTTCCAAAAAAAAGACCGATTGTCAAATCTTCAACTATCGGTCTAAATCTTTCTAAAACTATATAAAACTAATACATTTGCTGTCAATTGCTGTCAAATTGCTTTAACACATATTTCCAAGGGTTATTTTCTTTTAAGAATTTTTGTATATCAATATCTTCTTTAAATGGTTTAGACATCATAAGCCAGTTTACAAAATAATTTTCATTTCCTTCATAATAAGAAATTATTGTTATTGCAGTATCCAAATGATATTGCTGTATAAACAGGTTAGTAATATATTTATAGAATTTTTCGGAATCTTCTTTAATTCCTTTTTGGGTTGATATAAATAAAAATCCAAATTTTTCAAATTTATTTTCACCGACTATATGAGATAAGAAATTAAGAATTCCATTTTTTGCATTTTCCCAGCATGCAATCCATCGTTCCATAAATAATTCTGCACCAAATCTATCAAATCTCAACATTCGATTTAAAATTTGTTTATATTCTTTGTTATCATTTGTTCTTCTTGAATAATATTTTTGTATTATACCTAAAAAATCTTTTACTGCACCATCATTATAAGAATTATCCTTGATTTGTTTTGCTAAAAAATAATTGGCAATATCTTCTTCATTTTCTATTCTAGCCATAGACAACCAACAATCTTCACTATCGTCTATAATAAAGTTAAAATTCCCTTTATTAAACAGTTCTTCTCTTGTTTTAAGATAATCAACAATATCTATTGGCATTTCTAAGATAGTCATCATTTTTTCATAATCTCGTTCTGAAAAAACATTTATATTTATATCTTGAGTATTACTATGATAAACTTTTTTATAATCACCAATATTCTCATTTTTGAAAATAATAACGGGTATTATTTGCTTGGTGTTATCAATTTCAACAGGTTGACCATACATGTCTTGAACTTCTAGATTTGGTTGCTCATGTAAAACTTTAATTGCATCTTTTATTTGGGAAACTGCTTTTTTATACACTTTTTTCTCCAACCATTTTTCATTGTTGTCGTCTGTTCCTTGCCTTTCTTTTATTTGAATAACAATATAAATATCTTCAAATTCAATCAGTCCATCACATATTTCCATTTTTATCCCATCTTCCATATAATACAGATTGGTCAAAACAAAATCGTCAAAATAAAATTTTCTATTGATGTCTTGGCAAATTTTTTCTGATAAAGTCATATTTTTCTCCTGCCACCTATTATAGCAAAGAAAGGCAATAAAGTAAACATTACATCTCAAAGTCTTTTTCTTTTCTCTTTTTCTTTCGTTCGAGTTCTCTAATCATTCTGTCAATTTCTTCATCAGTTAGTTCATCTTTGGGGTTATCATTTGAAGATGTTGATTCTCTATATAATTCTCGTTCTTGTTCGTGTTCTTGGATTTTTGTGTTAAGTCGGTCGGTTGCTTCTCTCACATAATCGCAATTAACAGAATTGTAAACAGTGATTGTAGTAAATACGAATTATAGGTGGTCTTGCTTTTGGCAATTTCTTTTAA
>JBJETW010000005.1:0-29488 GCA_051883515.1 Candidatus Onthoplasma sp. | reverse complement strand
GAAGTCGTAACAAGGTAGCCGTATCGGAAGGTGCGGCTGGATCACCTCCTTTTAAAGAGTAATCTTTAAGTCGACTTGATAATGAAAATTATCATGAGTGTATGGTGAAAAAACACCTAAAAATTTGTGAGTAAACACATAAAAAACAATTAAAAAACTTTGTACCTAACAAATTGAGATGTAAATACAAAAGAAGCAGTCTAACCCACTGCTTCTTTTTTTGTTTAAATCCACTTTGACATTATACACATGAATTGCGTGTTTAAAATATTTTTTAAATTATAATTATTATTCAATTTTTATAAACATTTTTATTTTTTTATAAAAGTCTAAAAAATAAATTTGGCAAAATGGATTATTTGTTGGTTTAAATTTATTCTTGACAATTTTAGAGAATTTGTTAGAATTATTGCATGGAAAACAAAGAAAAGAAATTTGAAAGCCAAAAAATTGAGTCAAAAAAAGCGCAAAGCATGACTCAAAATTTGGGATTTTCTGAAGATGATTTAGAAATTATCAAAGAAAAGCAAAAAGAAATGTTTAGTATTAGCGACGAGAAAACAAGACAAAAAATTATTATAATTGCAAGTGAAATCGAGAATTTTTCTGATGATGAAATTGTCGATATGCTAAAATTATTTCCAGCGAACATTGCGTATGATATAACCCGACAATTTCCAGAAGAGAAACAAAAGAGAGTTAATTCGTTGATGGAAAAAGTTTATAAACAAGATTTTGAAACAGCAATTTCGAAAAAATATAAAAGTGGAAAAACAAAATTTGACGAACGCACATGTTTTAAAAAATTAAATGATAAAATTAAAAAAGGAGAGGATTTTAGATTGTTAACAACTGAGGAGTTAGTTGCAATCACTGATTATAAATATGTTTTGTGTAATTTAAAAAATTATCCAGAAGACGAAAAATTGACAGCGGTCTACAAAGCGTTTGTAAAAATTCTTGGCAAAAGTTATCCAAAATGGAAAGACTTGTTTGAAGGGGAAACAGAATATAGACTCAATCAACTTTTGGAATCGTTGTCGCTAGATAATTTAATCAGTTAAAACATATAAAAAAGTCATGAAATTAAATCGTGACTTTTTTGTTTGTTTTGAGTAGTGTGTAATTTTAATGTGAAAACAATTAGGAACACAAATTAGTGAAAGATAGCATTATTAATATTTGTTGAAATTTTAAAGTGTTTTGTTGAGTTCGTTTTTGAGTTTTTTGATTATCTTCTTTTCAAGTCTTGAAATATAACTTTGTGAAATGTTCATTGTGTCTGCGACTTCTTTTTGAGTTAATTCGTCGTTTCCGTTCAGTCCATATCTCATACACATGATTTGATATTCTCGTTCATTGAGACCTTTGATTGCGTTGAGTAAAATTTGTTTTTCATCTTTAAACTCAACTTGGTCTGTGACGAGATTGTTGTCAGGAATTATTTCGCCAAGTGTCAAACTATTTCCTTCATCGTCGTGCACTAACGAGTCGTCCAAACTTAAATCATTAATGCTTTTGTTTGCTTTCCTTAAATACATTAAAATTTCATTTTCAATGCACTTGCTGGCGTATGTTGCCAGTTTAATATTTTTGTCTAATTTATAACTATCAACCGCTTTAATTAGACCAATTGAGCCAACTGAAACCAGTTCTTCTAGGTCGAGTTTTGGACTTTCAAATTTCTTAGCTATGTACATAACCAGTCTTAAATTGTGTTCAATAAGTTTAGATTTTGCAGTTTTGTCGTGATTTTCTTGGAATGCAATAACATAGTTTTGTTCGTCGTCAGTGGAAAGTGGTGCGGGAAGTGTCTCGGTTGTAAAAATATAGTTGACAATAGATTGTTCGTCTAAAAATGAAAAACCTTTTATTTTTAAAATGATTTTTTTGAAAAAATTTATAATTTTTTTTAAAAATTTAATAAATTTATTGTCATTTGATTTATTTTTCATGTTTTGCTCCTTATAAACATAGTGGACTTAGCAATGCATCATAATTTTCTTTGTTAAATTGCGGATTTGAATTTATTGCAACATACTGATTTGCTTTTTTTATTTGTTTTTTCCCAACAACAAACGATATTTCATCAATTTTATAAAGTTTCAATCTGCTTGTCCCATTGACAGTTGACGTTTGAAGAAATTCACATGGCGAACACAAAAATTCAATTTGATTTATTTGATTTAATTTCATAAAAGCGGATTGAGATAAAACCACAACGGGTTGTCCGTGGAAACTCAAAAAATTGCCAGTGTCTAAATACGCTTTGACATTTATGGAGTGATTTTTGTTTGTTAATTTAAGATTATAGACAAGAGTGTTCGATTTGAATTTATGTTTTAAAATTGTTGCAATTTTTTCTATTATAAAAGTCAGCAAAATCACGATAATACACACCGAACTCAAATTGAATTTGCTTGTTGTGACAATTCCAAAATTGGTCTTGTATGTGGCAGATGAAATTGATGAAATTAGTCCGCCGATTGCATATGTATATAGGAAAAGGGAAAGGAAAGCAAAAATTTTTTCTTTAAAATTGCAATTATAAGCACAACATATCATTACAATCGCACTGATTAATTTAAGACAATTTAACATGACAATATTGTCAATAAAAACTGCAACAAGCACACTTGAACTTGCTCCCACAATAGATGCTAAAATCAATCTAAAAAAATTGGTTTTTGATTTAAGCGTGAGACTGACAAGCCGAAGTAAGCATAAATTTATTAATACATTTTGAATTATAAAATCCTCGATATATATTGTCATGTTTAAATTTTATTATAAAAAAGGCGAAACGCAAAAGATTATTTTTGTTTTTCAAAAGGTGTTTTGTCGAAATATTAATAATCATTGGAAATTTAATTTTTTTCGAATAAAAAAACATTCAAAAGACAAAATATAATCGAGGTCAATATGGCGAGAAGAGTTAATGTTTGTGGTGTGGATACAAGTTCGCTACCTAAACTTACAAATGAACAATCTTTTGAACTTTTGAAAAAAATAAAATCGGGAGATGAACAAGCAAAAAACTATTACGCATATTGCAATATGCGACTTGTTTTGTCTGTTGCGCAAAGGTTTATGTCAAGCAAAGAAAATATCGACGACATCTTTCAAGTTGGCTGTGTTGGTCTTTTGAAAGCAATAGACAACTTTGATATTTCACTGAATGTGAAATTCTCAACCTATGCAGTTCCGATGATTATTGGAGAAATCAAACGTTTTTTGAGAGATTCTTCCGCAATGAGAGTTTCAAGAAGTATGCGTGATACTGCTTATCTTGTTTTAAAAAGCAGAGAGAAACTGCAAACAAATGATGGAACAGATGTTAAGATGGAAGATATTGCAACTGACCTTAATTTGACAATACGTGAAGTATATGACGCCATTGATGCCATATCTTCGCCACTTTCTTTGGACGATTCAATCAAAACAGAAGGTGATGAAGATTTGCGCATTGCTGACCACATCGCAGACAATGAGCACTCAATTGAAAAGTGGATTGAGCATACAGATTTGCTCGATGCAATAAAAGCGTTGGACGAAAGGGAAAGAGAAATTTTAAATCTAAGATATTTCATAGGCAAAACGCAAATGGAAGTAAGCGACGTTGTGGGGATATCTCAAGCGCAAGTTAGCAGATTGGAAAAAAATGCACTAGACCACATTAAAAAATGTTTATAAAAGAGAAAACATTTTCTCTTTTTTAATGTGTATTCAAATTTATTGTGTTAATTAAAAACTATTGACAAAAATTAGATTTAAAAATATAATTTAATCAATGAAAAATTTTAATTTGTTTTGTGGTTTTTTTGAATCAATTGCAGATGAAGGCGGAATGGTTATTGGGATTGCGTGCATAGTTTTTGGTTTGGTTGCAATAATTATCATTGCATGCATAATCAAGATGATAATTAAAATAAATAAAAAAGTGGTGAAGATGATAGACGAAAAAGACGTTTATCACTCAAAAGATTTGGAAACAAACGACACACATGAAGATAGAATTGAAAAATTTAAAGTTCCAGTTCACTGTCAATATTGTGGCAAGATTCTGCCAGATAAAGACAGCAAATGCCCAAATTGCGGAGCAGAAAACTCGCTAAATAGAAAATAATATCGGGATTTCGACAAATAATTAAAGAAATCCTTTTTTTATGTCAATTTATTGTGAAATTTTGTGTCATATTTCTTTTTTTGTTTTCGTTTATTATGTTATGATTTGGTGGTATAGATATCTATGAAAATCGTAATTTTAAAAAAGACTGCAATATTTATCGTTGCCTGTCTTCTTATCTTTTTTACTGCTTTTGCTTTGAATGGAAAGACGCAGATAGTTTCTTCAACGTATTTTAATTCTAACAGGAAACTTCCAATTTATTCTGTCGAGACAAGTGAAAATAAATTGTCAATTTCGTTTGATGCTGCTTGGGGAGCGGATAAGACAAGCGAAATTATGAATGTGTGCGACAGTTATAATGTTAAAGCAACATTCTTTTTGGTGGGATTTTGGGCTGAAAAATATCCTGAAAAAGTGAAAGAAATTTACAATCGCGGATTTGAGATAGGAATTCATTCAAACACACACCCAGATATGACCAAACTTTCAAGAAAAGAGATTAGACAAGAACTTGAAAATAACATTTCTATTATTGAAAATATCACGAATTGTCGACCAAAACTTTTTAGACCTCCATATGGATACTATAACAACAATTTGATTGATATTTGTGAAGATTTGGGTTTGAGTTGCATTGAATGGAGTGTGGATAGTCTGGATTGGAAAGGTTTAAGTGCAAGCGCGCTTTCTGCAAGAGTGACCAGTCAGGCAAAAAACGGAAGTATCATTCTTTGTCACAACAACTCAGACAATATTATTGCGGGATTGAAAATGATTTTAGAACATTTCAAAATGAAAAATTTACAAATTGTGCCAATCGGCGATTTGATTTATTACGACAACTTTAAGATTGATAATTTTGGCACACAAATCAAAATTTAAGGAGAACAAATGAATAACGAAATTGAAAACAACAAAGTATTCATTCAGGGATACGTTGAAAATGAACCTGAATTTAACCACAAAGTTAAAGATGATGAGTTTTATTCTTTCAATCTTAAAGTGCCAAGATTAAGCGGTCAGTTTGATATGATTCCAATTATAATTTCAAAACAGTTGCTTGATGTCCATTGCATTAAAAAGGGAGACAAAATTGCACTGCATGGACAATTTAGGAGTCACAACAAACTGGATGGTGAAAAAAGAAAACTGATTTTATCTGTGTTTGTGAAATCAGTTGAACCTTGGGACGAAAATGTAAATTCAAATATTGTTGAACTGGACGGTTATATATGCAAACCATCAATTTATAGAACCACACCATTTTCGAGAGAAATTTGTGATGTGTTGTTGGCAGTGAACAGAAATTTCAACAAATCTGACTATATACCATGCATTGCTTGGGGAGCGAATGCGCTTGTTGTTAGCAAAATGCCAGTGGCGACATCAATAAAAATTTTGGGAAGAATTCAGAGTAGAGAGTACAACAAACAAACAGAAAATGGAATTGAAACAAAAACAGCATATGAAGTTTCAATATCTCAATTGTTAAACTAAACAAAAGTCAAGACCTTTGAGGTCTTTTTTCTTTCTGTCATAGGAAATATTTTGCAATTTTTTTGACAAATGATTATTTAAATTTGTCAAGTTATTTGTAAAAAATAGAACATATGTTTGATAAAATTGTCACTTTTTGGGGTAAATTATGTCGAAATTTGAACAATTTTGTAAAAAAATGTCATTTACACTTGACTTTTCACGAATTGTTGATTTATACTCACAATGAAATTGAAGGGGAGATTATGATTGATATTTACGACAGTGAAACTATTGTGAAAATTTACACCTTGCTGGAAAAAAAGTGCGATGTAATTGATAAATTTATTGAAAATCATGCTTTTTATTTTGGTTCAAGTTCAGATGATTTTGGCTCTCTGGACGTTTGTAATAACATTATAGAACTAATGAATAGAAAAAATCAACTGATTAATTTAAAAATTATTATTGACAATGCGTTTAATAAACTTGATGACAAAGATAAAAAAATTTTGTTAATTAAGATGAATTATAATTTGTCAATTTCCGAAATTTGTGGAATTCTTGATGTCGGAGAACGAACCGCTTTTAGACGAATTGAAAATGCTTTTTCACACTTGGCGGATAATCTTAATAGGTCAAAATATTCCGATAAATTCAAAAAGATATTGGAAGGTGAAGAGTGGATAAGAAACATCAAAAATCAAATCAAAAATCGAAGGGAATCGTATAGAAGTGTTTCCGCTTAAGATTAATAATCTGAGATTTCGCGATTTAATGTCTTATCTGGTTGTAAAATATTTTTACCTTTAATCAGAAATAGAACAAAAGCGAGAGCAGGAACAAACAAAATTCCAACAATTATTCCGATTTTTGAATCGTTTTGAGGAATGGTTTTTGTTGTCGATTCAGAAAAAGTTGGATTTGCTATGTATGTCACATTTTCAGTGTTTTCTTGTATGGTTGAAAATTGGTCACAAAAATCGCTATATACATAACCAAAATATTCTTTATCTGCAACATATGAGCAATAATACCACACATCAGTGCGTCCGTCGATAAGTGCTTCTCCGTGTATTGTGCCGAAGTATGTTAAATTTCTTGAGTAGAGCGGAATGTAGGTCACTTGACTTGACAAGCTGGATACTGTTGTGGGGCTGGTTCGCATGTCTCTGCTTTGTTCAGAGTATACGCGAAAATTTATATTTGTTAAGAATGGGTTTTTAGGAGTTGAATTAACCGCTTGAACGCATTCTTTTTTAACATAGCCAGAAATTGACATATATTCTGCCAAAAAGAAGTCACTGTTTACACTATCTTTTAGTATGACAAAATATGTTTTTGGCAAAGTGAAATAGATGTTTGAATTGTCAAGGTTGTCATATGGTGTTTTATATAACATGACATCATCAAACATTATTCTAGCGTAGCATGAAGAATCGGCAAAAGCAATTTTGCAGTCTGATTTGAAATCAACTGAAAATAAGTCCAAACAAGGAAGGACAAAAGAATGTGAAAATATAATTAAAATCAACATCAAAATATTCATGTTCTCATTTTAACTCAACGCAAGGAAAAGATTTTGTCAAGTTTTGGTTGAATGGAACTAGTTTTGTTGTTTTGGATAGATTATGAATTTAATTGAAGAAATTTTAAAAATTGAAAAAATTCAAGCAGAAAGGAAAGAAAAAAATAAACTTTTTTCGTATAACACTGGAGAAAAGATACATAAAAAACAAATCGAATTTCACGCTTGTCTTAAAAAAAATAGATGGGTTTTTGGTGGAAACAGGAGCGGAAAAACTGAATGTGGAGCAGTTGAAGTTGTTTATTTTGCGCGTGGTGTGCACCCATATCGGAAAATCACGCGTGCAACGTCTGGTTGGGTTGTGAGTTTGTCCACCCAAGTTCAAAGAGATGTTGCACAGAGCAAAATATTAAACTATTTAAATCCAGACTGGATTGAAGACGTTGTTATGTTGTCTGGAAGAAAGGATAATTATAAAAATGGCATAATTGACTACATACTAGTAAAAAATGTGTTTGGCACGACAAGCAAAATTGGATTCAAAAGTTGTGACCAAGGCAGAGAAAAATTTCAAGGCACAAGTTTGGATTATGTGTGGTTTGACGAAGAACCGCCGTATGATATTTACACAGAGTGCAGAATGCGAGTGTTGGACAAGAATGGCGACATTTTTGGAACAATGACACCGCTAAAAGGAATGACATTTGTTTATGACGAGATATTTTTAAACAAATTTAACGACCCAAACATTTGGTATGAATTTATGCAGTGGGACGACAATCCGTATATCAGTGAACAGGCTAAACAGGCCATGAAACAAAGCATGTCGGAAGATGAATTAAAATCGCGACAATATGGTGAATTTATGGATTGTGGTGGAAGAGTGTACCCTGAATTTGACGAAAATTTAAATGTTATTGAACCATTTGACATTCCGTATGATTGGCAGGATAAATTGTCGATTGACCCAGGGTTAAAAAACCCGCTTTCTTGCCATTGGTATGCAGTGGACTTTGATGGAAATGTGTATGTCGTGGCAGAACATTATGATAAAGAAAAAGATATTGAATTTCACAGCAAAAGAATTCATGAAATTAGCGATTCGCTGGGTTGGCATAGAAATCCAAACGGAATGATTGAAGCATTGATTGACAGTGCAGCAAATCAAACCACTTTGGCAAGCAAAAAGAGTGTTGCCGACCTTTTTTATGACCATGGCATACTCGTTAACACCAATGTCAACAAAGATGTGTTTTCAGGAATTCAACGTGTTAAAGCAATGATAAAAAATGGGCAGGGTCAAAGAAAACTTTTCATCTTTAATACGTGTGTAAATATGATTAGAGAAATTAAGGCATATCGTTGGGGAAGCGGAGATAGTCCAGTTAAAGTTGATGACCACAGCATGGACGAACTTAGATATTACATTATGAACAGACCTGAAAATAAAAAACAAAAGGAGGAAAAGAGTATAGTGCAGAAGGAAAAAGAACGATTAATGAGAAGTCTTAAATTTAAAACGAGGAGATGAGAAACATAAACACAAAAAAAATTAAAGAAATTTCATTGAAAGCAATTGAAAAATGCATGCTTGGAACAAATGTGATTGAAACAGTTAGTGAATATGCCCTCGACGATGAGAAAAATGAAATGAAATTGGTGAAACAAAAAATTTCAGAAAAGACAATTCCTCCCAATGCAGATATCATCAAGTTGGTTTTTCAAAGTTGCGATGAAGAAAAGAAAGATTATGAAAATTTGACCGATGAAGAATTGGAAAAAGAGAAACAAAGATTAATTAAACAATTAAAGGAGAAAGAAAGTGCTGGTTGAAAGAACAAAAGGAAAACTTAAATGTGACGCGAGCGGTTGTCACAATCCTAGCGACTACACAATTATAAACAAAAAATTTGTTTTTGATGGAAATGTTTATTTGTGTGAAAGTTGTTTGAATGAGTTGTATGGCGAAATTGGAAAATTTATTGTACCAAAGAATGTTAAACCGATTTACAAAAAAGGAGGAAAAGATGAGTAAATCCAACACAAAACTGGTTGAAGATGTTGTAAATGACTATCTTCAACGAAGAGAAGCAAGACGAAGTCTTGAAGCGCAATGGCAATTAAACATAAATTTTATGCTAGGCAATCAATATAGTTATATCATGTCAAATGGTGCGATTAATGAAGATGAAAAGCAATATTTTTGGCAAGAAAAAGAAGTTTTTAATCACGTTGCACCAATTGTTGAAACAAGAATTTCAAAAATTTGCAGAAATGCTCCAAGTGTGACTGTTGTTCCAGCGAGCACGGACGAGTCTGATATTGAAAGTGCAAAACTTAGCAAAGAAATTTTAAAATCAGTTTCAAACAGAATTAATTTAACCGATATTGAAAAGACGGCAACAACATGGAGTGAAATTTGTGGAACAGTATTTTACAAGGTTATGTGGAATACCGCAAGCGGAAAGATGATTGCGGAAGATGAAGAAGGAAATGCAATTAAAGAAGGCGATGTCGAAGTTCAAGTTGTGTCACCTTTCGAAATTTTTCCAGACAATTTGTCGTGCGAGCGAATGGAAGATGTAAAAAGTTTGATTCATGCCAGAGCGGTGGAAATTGAAGAGATAAAAACGCTTTGGGGAGTTGATGTTGAACCAGAAAAGGTGAACGCTTTCACTTTAGACGGAAAAACAAAAAATCTTGGCGGACTTGGCTATGATGCTCACATTAATAAAGTTGCAAATGTGGAACTAAAAAATAGGTGTGTTGTAATTGAAAGATACACAAAACCAACAAAATCTAATCCAAACGGATGTTTGACCATTGTGGCTGGTGGAAAATTGTTGTTTGATGGTGACCTTCCTTATCTAAATGATGAACTAAACGGAAGGACTTTCCCTTTTGTTAAACAAATTTCCAACTATATGCCAGGAAGTTTCTTTGGTGTGAGTGTTGTTGATAGACTTATTCCTCTTCAAAGAGCGTACAATGCTGTTAGAAATAGAAAGCACGAATATTTCAACCGTTCGGTTATGAATGTTTTGGCAGTTGAAGACGGAAGCGTGGATACTGATTCTCTTGAAGTGGAAGGACTTTCACCTGGCAAAGTGCTTGTTTATAGACAAGGAAGCAAAATTCCAGAAATTATGCAAAATCCAAAACAAACTATCGATTTTGACGCAGAAGAAGAAAGACTTTTGTCAGAATTTAAAACGGTTTCGGGTGTTAGTGACATAATGGCGGATAGTTATACAAGTTATACAAATATGTCGGGTGTTGCACTTGAATTGCTTGCTGAACAAGATTCAACCAGACTATCAAATGCAATTGACAGCGTAAAACTTGCTGTTAAGGACGTGGCAAAAAATATTCTGAGATTATACAAACAATTTGCTGTTGTTCCAAGACTTTTAAAAATTAGCGGAGACAACGGAAAAATTCGCTTGTTTTATTGGGACAAAAATGAAATTTGCAGTGACGATGTAGTGTTTGATTCGTTAGGCGAAACAAGCGATAGTTTGGTGCAAAGAAGGACAATGTTGTTAGACTTGATAAAACAAGGGATTATGTACGATGAAGATGGAAAATTTTCGACCAGCACAAGAAAAAAATGTCTTGATTTGTTGGGATTTGGCATGTGGGAAAATGTGGTTGACTTGAAGTCGCTTCAAATTGAGCATGCGAAAGAAGAAAACATCGCTTTTTCACAAGGTGAACAAGTCGAAATTATGTCAATTGATGACCATAAAATTCACATCGATGAGCATATCGCTTTTATTCTTAGTGGCGAATTGAAAACAAAAGAAAACAAAAAAGAAATAATCGAAAAAATTATAAAACATATTGATGAACACAAAAAGTGTTTAAAACAAATTGAGAAAGAAGGAGAATAGTTTATGGAAGAATTGGAACAACCTGATTTAGGCTCCAAAGAAAATTTTGGGAAATTCAAAGATGCAGAAAGTTTGCTTAAAGCATACGAAAATTTGGAATCTGAATTTACCAAAAAAAGTCAACGACTTGCTCACCTTGAAGAAGATGTTGAAAAACAAAATGCAATTGCGTCAAGACAGCAAGAAATTGACGAGAAAATTGAACAGTTTGTAAACAAATTTGAATTAGTCAAACCTTTCAAAAGCGCATTGAAAGAAAGTTTGACAAACGGCCAAAATTCAATTGAAGAAGAGGCTGTTAAATTAATTTCAGAAAATTACAAACCGGCAAGTGCTTATGCTGAAGACGACGAATTTTTGAACACTTATATTTATTCAAATAATCAAATAAAAGATAAAATTATTAAGGATTATTTAAAAAATATAACTCAAAATTCTCCAATCAAAATAAGCACAAGTTCAAGTTCAATTTCTCTCACTCCGCCATCAAGTCCAGCAACGATTCAAGAAGCAGGACGAATGGCAAAAAACATAATCAAACAAAAATAAAGGAGAAATAAATGATAGATTTAGCAAGTGCACAAAGCGCATTAAAAGATGCATATCTTGTTGCTGCGTGCAATCAACTTAACACAAATGCAAATCCTTTGCTTGCAAAAATCAAACAATCTTCAAGTGATGTTTATGGAAGACAAATTATCAAAATGGCACCTGTTGGCTTAAATGGTGGAATTGGTGCGGGCAGTGAAACTGGAAGTCTTCCAGCAGCAAAAGGGAACAACTATGTTCAATTTAAAACTAGTCTTAAAAATTTATATGGGACAATTGAAATAAGCGACAAAGCAATTCGTGCAAGTGCCAACAATAGTGGCGCTTTCGTGGATTTGTTAAACGCTGAAATGGAAGGACTTTTGACCGCTTCAAAATTCAATCTTGGTCGTATGTTATATGGCGATGGAACTGGCGCGGTTGGAACAGTGTCTTCATATGCCAGCGGAGTTGCAACAATGGACAGCGTAAAAAATCTCATTGAAGGTATGGTTGTTGATGTTTACACTTCTGCAGGCGTCGCAACATCAAATATGGGTCTCAGAATTGCGTATGTTGACAGAGTTAATAAAACAGTAAGTTTCACAACAACTCCTGCAACAATGAATGCAGATGATGTTTTCTATGTTCAAGGAAGTAAGGATAACGAAATCACTGGACTTGGAGCAATCTTTTCAGATAGCACAACTCTTTACGGTTTGACAAGAAGTACAAATAAATGGTTAAACCCATACAAAAGTTCAACAAGTCAAGAAATCAGCGATAGCATTTTGCAATCAGCAGTAGATTTCTTGGAAGAAAACTCAGGTTCAAACATTGACTTTATCACATGTGGTTCTGGAGTTAAAAGAGCATATCAACAATATCTTGCTTATTACAGACGCAACATTGATGTGACCACTCTCGAAGGTGGATACAAAGCAATGACTTTCAATGGCATTCCGATTGTTTCAGACAGATTTGTGCCAGACGACACTTTATACATGCTTGACACTTCAAAATTCACTCTTCATCAACTTTGCGATTGGGAATGGATTGAAGGTGAAGGTGGAAAAATCTTGCGTCAAAAAGCAGGATATCCAGCATATACAGCAACTCTTGTTAAATATGCTGATTTGATTTGTGACCTTCCAAACGGACAAGCAAAATTCACAAACATTTCTTCAACAGTGACAAATCCATTTGCTACAACTGTTTAAGCAATAGTTAAAAGAGGTAAAAATGAAAATCAAATTGACAAGTGATGTATATAACATTTCAAACAGGATTAAAGAAATTGATAAAGGTTATTACGTGGTTTATGATACATCAAAAAGTAAATTTGAGATTCATAATTCATGTCAAATAGGTTCATCTTATTGTTTGACGATTCCATTTGACAGTCTTGATTGTCGTAGTTTAGATTACGTCAATCAAACTCGTAGTGAGAATATTGAAAAAATATTAAATAGAATTGATAATGAAAACAAACTAATTGAGAGCAGAGAGAAGTCGTCTGCTCTCAACCAGGTTTGTGAGTCAATTGAAAGAAAGGAGAGAGAATGAAAGTTATTGACATACTTAAAAACGCAACAATACTTTTGGGTTTGGATAATGAAAAATCAATTTTAGATTCAACCACTGAAGACGCTCAAACATCAGCAAATGAAAATGAAAACATCAAAAAACTTTTCAATTTGTTTAAATTTTCAATTCAAGAATTCTGTTCAAACTACATTCCAATTTCAAACACAACAACAATATCGTCAAATGGTAAAAAAATCGCGATGAGTTCGATTTTAAATTGCTTGCAAGTTCAAAATGTCTTGCAAAATGGAATTAATGTCGAATATAAAATCATAAATAGAAACATTGTTTTAAATGACGACGGAGAATTTGAAATAAAATATTTGACATATCCAACTCTAAATTCGCTGTTTGACGAAATAGATTTTTTAAAGGACCTCAGTCCAGATGTCTTGACTTTTGGATTGTGTGCATATTATTCGCTTGCGGTTGGAATGTTTGAAGAATTCAACAGATTTCATGAAGAATACATCAAAAAGGCAGAAGGTGTCAAAAGTTTAAAAGTTTTTGATATGCCTTTAAGGAGATGGGAATGAAATCAAAACAAATTGCAATCACTCGTTTTGATAATTTCACAGATGAAAGCAAACCATTGACTAAAAGTTTTTATAATGTTTTGCCAAGCAAAAACCTTAAAGGAAAGCATGGGGTTGCAGTCGCAAAATTTCCATCGCTACCAAATTCTGAAGATGTGATTGAAATTGACATATCTTCTAAAGGACTGACCAGCGTTGATGGTCTTGCTTTTTTCACTCAATATTCGTCGTACGCCAAATTGACCACTCACAGATTGTTGGTTTATGGCAACGATAAAAAAGTATACATTAATCAACTTTTGGACGAAGATGAAGATTTGCATTGGCTTTACTCATTGCAATTTGACAATCCGCCAATCATTTTGACATATAAAAAACACGACATTGACACTGCAATCATCACGGACAAACAGGTGATGAAGATTTGGCAAACAGGTTATTCACCATACACAATCAATGATGTGCCAATTATCACGAGTATGTGCGTCAATGAAGGAGTTTTGTTTTGCACAATCATAGACCCCGCTTTTAAAATTTGGTTTTGCACAGATTTAGACGCAGGGAATATTGGTCAAATATCTAAAAATTCTGGATATATTTTGTTGGACGATGAACTTGGATATGCCAGAAAAGTTGTAAGTTTTAAAGAAGATGTCTATGTTTTCAGAGATTATGGCATTTCGAAAATCACATTTCTTCAAAAAGAAAGGAGTGTAAGTCAAATTTATCTAAGTCAAACACTCATCAACTCAAACACGGTCTGCGTTTGTGGAAATATGATTTTGTTTATGACAAAAGATGGCGTTTATTCATTCAACGGAACAAAAGTTGAAAAACTTTCAATCAATATTCAGGATATGATTGTGGGATTTAATGGCGGGGCTACAGCAAATTCTTTAGGGAATAAATATTATCTTGCTTTAAAATTGAATTTTAATGACGGGAAAACTGTTTTGTGTGAACAAGGGGACTACACTAACAACGCTCTTATGATTATTGACACTGAAGACTCTCAGATTGAGATAATTAGAGGTGTAGACATAAAGTCATTGTTGCCAGTGAAAACTGAAGTATTTGAAAAAATGCTTGCGATTTTTAATGGCGAACACAAAGATAAAATCGGGGAGATAATAGAGACAACGTCCGCATTTGGAAACACTTTGAGTTCGTGTTGGGAAAGCGAAAATTTGTGTGTTGACGACAAAAATAAGTTGTTCACAAGTCTTTCGGTTGACACGAACGCTGGAGTGCAAATAAAACTTAAAACTGAAAAAGGGACTTTTGCTTTTGAAACACAAAACAACGGCTATCAAAAATTTCATTTTAAAATTCCAGCAAGAGAAATGAAGGTTGAAATCAGTTCAGGCGTCTCAAATTTAACTTTGGATAATTTGGTGTTGACATATTATGAGCAATAATAAATTTCAGGGTGTGAACATTATCAAAAAATTTAATATTTATTATCAATATTTTTACTCCATGCAAGGATTTTTGATGATGAAATCATTTTCAAAAATAAAAAGGAGAAAAAATGAAAAATAGGTTAACAAACTATAACTTTTGGATTTCACTTGTGAGTGCTGCGCTTTTGATTGTTCAAGCATTGGGCATAGAATTTGACATTGCGTATATAAACGAAATTGCAACTGCAGTTCTTGGACTTTTGGTTGTGATAGGAATTATATCAGACCCAACAAAATCGAGCACAAAACAACAAACCACAAGCACGGAAACTGAAAAAACAGAAACAAACAATAAAGTCACACCCTGTGGCGAAGAAAATGAGATTATTGATGACAATCTTAAAAATGATTTCGAAGGTGTTGTAAATCAAATTTCAAAAGATTTGGAAACAAAATTCAACGAACTTGAAACGCTGAAACAAGAAATTCAAAAAAAACTGGATAATGACTCTCAGTTCAATATTAATTTAATAAATCCTGAAGAAAAAGAAGAAGATTTTGAAATTGAAAACAAAACTCAAGAAAATTCCGAAAACGAATGCAATCAAATTGTAGACGATGAAGAAAAAGTAGAAGACGAAACACTTTCTCAAAACGAAGACGAAATTGTTTCAACGAGTGAAAACACAGATGAAGGAAATGGGCAAACAACAAACTTAATAGATGAAGTGTCTACGGAAGTTCAGTTGGAAGATAAAAAAGAAAACGAAATCGCAAATACAACTTTAGAATCAATTGAAGAAGCTTATCAAAATGAAGATGTCGATATAAATGAACAAGTTATTGAGACAAATTCAACTAACATTAAAACGAATGAAACGGAAACTGAAGAGCCAACTTCATTTCCAATTGTTGGTGAATAAAAAATTAAAATTTAATATTATTAATTAAAATTCACTAATTTTAATTATATATTTATTATTTTTTTAATTTTTTAATTAATTTTATTGTATTTATTATACAAAATTTAATAACAAAAAATAGGGCATTAATTGTCCTATTTTTTTAAATTATTTTAAAAATAATAAATAAGTTTTAAATTATTATTAAATAATTTTATTGTCAATATAAAAACTTAAAATAATGTTTGGCTGGGGTGGTTGGATTCGAACCAACGCATGCGGGATTCAGAGACCCGAGCCTTACCGCTTGGCGACACCCCAATATCATCATTATAACATAAATTTTAAAAACTGCAAGTCGTTTTTATAAGTTCGGTGTAATATTGATATCTTATTGCGATTAAATATTAAGTATATACAATCGATATTAAATAGATCTATAACAAACAGTCTTTTTGTTTTATACACAAAATTTAATTTAATCACAAGATTAATTTTTTAAAAAAATTCTATACAATTGTCTAATTTTGTTTGATTTTGTCGAAATTTATGTTAAATTGTATATAACAAATGAAAAAACCTTTTAATAAAAGGGGAGAGTATGGAAAAACAAAAGAAATTCAAACAAGAGCGAAAATTGTGGTATCGTGGACTTAAAAACATAATGAAAATAAGGTATAAGAAACCAAAATTTATATATCTTGGTGATAAGCCTGAAAATGGTGGAATTATACTATCCAATCATGTCGGCACAGAAGCGCCAATGGCTTTGGAAATTTATGCTGATTTTCCAGTCCGAATGTGGGGCACTGCAGAAATGAATTCAGGGCTAAAACGTCTTTATAAATATCAGACAGAAGTGTATTATCATCAGAAAAAACATTGGAATCTTTTTGCAGCAAGAATGTTTTGTTTGCTCGCAAGTCCATTGACCAATTTGTTTTATAAGGGTTTAAACTTAATTTCAACTTACAAAGATGGGCGTTTCAAATCCACGCTTGAACAAAGTTTTTCTGCAATCAAGGATAAAAAGGAAAATATTGTAATCTTCCCTGAAATGTCTGAAGAAGGTTATTTGGAGCAATTGAAAGGGTTTTACGCTGGATTTGTTGTACTTGCTCAGCAGTGTTTTAAAAGGGGAATAGACACACCAATTTATGTCGCCTACTACAAAAAGAAAGAGAGAATGTACATTTTTAGCAAACCTATTTTGTTTAGTGAATTGAAAGCACTTTATTCGTCTAGAGATGCAATGGCAGATTATCTTGTCGAAGAATGCAATAAATTGGGTTGCATGAGTTTTTAAAACTTTTTTAAAATGGATTTTTTGTTAATTTTATTTTAAATATTTAAATGTTGTTTGACAAAATATAGAATAATTAATATAATATTTCACATAATTTAAGATTTTCGATTAAAGAATATAGAACTTTAATCGCAAAATTTTATGTGGAAAACTTTTTGTGTTTTTGGGAGAATATCATGAAATTGTATAATTCAGAAACAAGGAGAATTGAAGATTTTGTTCCAAATGATGGCAACAAGGTTAAGATGTACACTTGCGGACCAACTGTGTATCACTTTGCGCATATTGGGAATTTAAGGTCTTACATCATGGAAGATGTTTTAGAAAAATCGTTAAAATATCTTGGATACGATGTTGAAAGGACGATGAACATAACCGACGTAGGACATTTGGAGCATGATAGCGACAATGGTGAAGATAAAATGCTTTTGGGTGCAAAACGCGAGCATAAATCTGTTTTGGATATTGCAAAAGAATATACCGTTGCTTTTAAACAAGACACTGAAAAATTGCGTCTTAAATGGCCAGAACATGTTGTCCCTGCAACCACTTGCATTGATGATTATATTAAAATAATCACAAAGTTGCTTGACGATGGTTATGCATACATCAGCAACGGCAATGTGTACTTTGACACATCAAAATTGAAAGAATATTATCACTTTGGAAATCAAGATGTTGGAAATCTTGCTGTGGGCGTTAGGGAGACTGTTGATGAAGATACAAACAAACGCAACAAAAACGATTTTGTTTTGTGGTTCACCAAATCAAAATTTGAAAATCAAGCGTTAAAGTGGGATAGCCCATGGGGAACAGGATATCCGGGATGGCACATTGAGTGTTCTGCAATATCTCTTAAAACTCTTGGCGCAAATTTGGACATTCACTGCGGTGGAGTTGACAACAAATTCCCACATCACACAAACGAAATTGCCCAGTCTGAAAGTTTTGTTGGTCACAAATGGTGCAAATATTGGTTCCATGTTGAGCATTTGATAACACCAAACGGGAAAATGAGCAAAAGTTCAGGGGAATTTTTGACTTTATCGCTTTTGCAAGAAAAAGGATATTCACCTGACGTGTATAAATTTTTCTGCTTGCAATCACATTATAGAAAACAACTTCTTTTCTCTTATGAAATTTTGGATTCTGCAAAGAGCGCATATGACAAACTTATAAAGCGTATTAAGAACTTAAAAGTAGAAAAAAATGAAAAGTTGGACGAAAAATTGTTTGAATTGTACGATGAACAATTTAAATCAGCGTTGAGCAACGATTTAAACACTTCACTCGCATTAACAACGATTTTTGACGTGTTGAAAAGTGACGCAAATAATGTCACAAAAATCGCGCTCTTAAAAAGTTTTGACAAAGTGCTTGGAATTGGGTTGACTGAAGCGCTTGAACAAGATGCAGATGTGGAAGATAAACATGACACACCAGAAGAAATTTTAAATTTGGTAAATTTAAGAGTTGAAGCGAAGAAAAACAAAGACTTTGCTCGTGCTGACCAATTGAGAGACGAGATAAAACAACTTGGCTATGAAATAATAGACACAAAAGATGGCCCTGTGATAAAGAAGATTTAATTGATAAACCATCATCAATTGATGGTTTTTTTATTTGTCGATTGAAAAAAATTAGAATTTTGTTTTTAAAACGTGCGAAATTTAATAATATTTTCCTATATGTCAATCGGAGAGGTGGAATAAATTAAAAAAAGTTGATTTTATTAAAGAAATTTCTATAAAATATGACCAATTTCAATAATTTTGTGTTATAATAAAAAAATAATATCGAAAAATGGGAGAATTGTATGTCAATATTTTACGGAGTTGCTTGCTCACTTTCATTAATATTGTTGGTGATATACTTCTTTGTTGATAAAAAGAGAGATAAATGGTTAATGCTCTTGTTTATTTCGGTGTTGGTTTGTAATGCCGGGTATTTCATGCTGTCTCTTTCTTCCAATTTAACTTTTGCTCTGATAAGCAATGATATAGCATATGTGGGAAATGTTTTCTTACCTTTCTTTATGTTAATGTTGATTCTTGATGTTTGTAATATAAAACACTCCAAGGTTTTGACCTATTCTTTACTAGTTATCGGAATTGTTATGTTGTTTATTGCCACAAGCGGTGGATATTTGCCAATTTATTATAAAAATGTTGAATTAGAAATTCTTGAAAGCGGAGCAAGACTTGTAAAAGAATATGGAATTTTGCATAATTTGTATTTTATTTATCTTTTCAGTTATATGGTTTCAATGGTGGCAATAATAATTTATGCTATTGCAAAAAATAAAATAAAATCAAAAATGCATGCAATATTTTTGTCTGTTATCGTTTTTGGAAATATTCTTGTTTGGCTGATTGAACAGTTTGTGGAACACCAATTTGAATTTCTTTGTGTCTCATATATTATCAACGAAGGATTGTTGCTTTTGCTTTATGGAATTTTACGAGAATATGAATACTTAAAAACAAAAAACACAACAGCGATGGTCGATATATCTGTGCTTGATTTTAAAGACAATTTAAGTGAAGAACAGGTTGCGTTGGTATTTGCTAATTGGGACGATTTAAAATTGTTAACCAATAGGGAAAAAGAAATTCTTAAACACATATTGTTTGGAGAAAGAAGAAAAGAAATTGCCGTTGATTTATGTATTTCTGAAAGTGCGGTTAAAAAACACACAACAAGCATTTTTAGAAAACTGGAAGTTGATAATAGAACTGAACTTTATGAAAAAGCAAAGAAATCAATATAAAATTTTACACTCACTCATTATAGTGAGTGTTTTTTATTGAAATTTCGCAAAAGGTAGACCAATAGTGGACCAAAATATTGCAAAGGTGGACCAATAGTGGACTAAATTTTTAACTCAATCTTTAAACCTGCATGATAAAATAAAATTGTTCAATAAATAGAAAAAGGAGGGAGAATAAAATAAATTATTGTTCAAATTTAAATTCGATTTAAAACAATAAGAAATCATATTTTATAAAGGAGAAAAAAATGACAAAGAAAAAATCAATTTTAACTTTAGTCTTGGCATTCTGCATGATTGTTTCAGCGATGTTTATGTTGTCTGCTTGCGGAAAAGAAAAAAATCCTGTTGTTGGCAACTGGGAAACTTATCAAGTGATTTTCCCTGCTGATGGGGAAGCTGGTCCTGAAACGGTAGTTAATTTAGGGGACAAATTTACTTTTTTGGGTGGAGAAACTTTGTCAAAAGATACTTATAGATTGGCTATAAATGATAAAGATATAAGTTTAACACTTATCACTGGAGAAGACAATACTGTTGCAACTGGTGCAGGAACTTACACAGAAAAAGATGGGGTTTATTCTGCATCAATCGTAGTTAGTGATGGAAAAGCATCTGAGACTTTTAAAACAACTACCACATACGATAAAGCGAATGACAGATTATCTTGTAAAATCATATATTATGAAGATGGTTCTAACACATATTATTACACTCTTATTCTTACAAGAGTAAATGGTAAATAAAAGGAGAAAAAATGACAAAGAAAAAATCAATTTTAACTTTAGTCTTGGCATTCTGCATGATTGTTTCATCAATGTTTATTCTTACGGCATGCGGTGGAAGTAAAAACAATCCAGGGAAAACTGAGACAATTAAAACAGAAGCTGTCATTGCACTTGATAATGCTTATGTTTTAACCAAAACTTATGATGGTCAAACAGCAGAAAAACCAGCAGAGACACAAATCACAAAGAATAGTGATGGTGCAATAACCATTGAATGGTATGCAGGCGAAAATAAACTTGAAGAAGGTCCAAAAGATGCTGGAAGTTATAAGCTTGTTATATCAACAGCTGAAACAGAAACTTATAATGCTGGGAAATTAGAAAAAGATTATACAATCAACAAAAAACAACTAACTATCAGCGGAACAACGGTTGAAGATAAAGAGTATGATGGAAACAACACGGCTATTGTGACAGCAGGCACACTTGAGGGCTTGGTTGGTAGCGACGAGACTTCAGTGAGCGTTAAAGCAACCGGCACTTTCGCAAGCAAAGATGTTGCATACGAATTTGATGTTGCCCCACAAGATGTGACAATTGAATATGAACTTTTGGGAGCACTTTCAGAAAATTATCTTGCACCAGTTGGCGAAACAAAACAAGCAACAATCAATCAAAAACCTTTGGTGAATGTGAATTTGACGAAAGTTTACGACGGTCATGGTAGATTTGAGAGAACTGCACTCACGGCAGAACAAGGCTTGATTGCCGGCGAAAGCATAAAAATTTACGTTGACGCACTCGGCGCAAACGTAGGCGTTTACAAAGACGGCAACGAAGACGAGGATTTTGATCTTAACGAATATGTATTATATATCGGCGAAAGCGAAGAACAAACCAACAACTATGCGTGGAGCGACTCTTGCTCTGCAACAATTGAAAAATTACAACTTGTTGTTGATGCGGTGGTTGCAAACAAAACTTATGACGGAACAACAGACGGCAGTTTAAAATCATTAACTTCAAACGCTATTGATGGTGATGATTTGACAATCACGCCAACAGTCACTTTCACAAATAAAAATATCGCTGGTGCTGTTCCTTGCACAATCTCTTATGAAATTAGTGGCAAAGCATCAGGAAATTATCTTGCACCAGAAGATGAGATAAAATACAATGCAAGCATTAGTGCGTATACTTTTGTCAATGCGAAAATTGGTACTTCTACTGACAAAATTTATGTTAGCGCTAGATTGGTCAATAATGCTGGAGATGTCTCATTTGAAGATGTTGTTGTGACAGGAGATATTTTTGAAGGCGACGAAATTACTGCAACAATAACTCGCAATGGAGATTCATCAAAATATGGGCTTACTTACTATCAAAGTGTTGATACTTATATAAGTTCTACAAATTATACAATAACTTTTGGCGGAACAGATGCCGGCAACTATGTATTTAGATATGATGGTGTAGATAGATACAACCCTAATGTTTATCTCAACATTTATGAACAAGAAGTAAAAGTTGACACTGAAACACAATGCGGTGCCTATGCAGGTTTTGATTATTGGGTTAAGGTTGATTTGAAAGCAGTGACTGGCGAAGACGGATATAGCATTGTTCCAAAAACCGAAGGAGCAATCGCAACAAGTGGAAGTAATGCTCCTGTAATGTATGATGCAGAAGGAAATGTCGTTGAAAACATGAAACCTGCCAATGACGGGACATATTTCATAAAATTCTATGCCAACAATGCAAATCCATACATAACGATTGCTTCTCCAAAAGCATAAGTTAAATTTGTGAGAAGAATTAGATAAAGTAATAAAGCACTCTGCGTTGATTGCAGTGTGCTTTATGTATTATAGGAGAAATTTATGGAGAAAAGAAAACCTATTTGGCTTAAAATTTTACTATGGCTTTTAAGCACGACACTCAGTATTGTAGTTTTGCTTGGAGTTGGTTGCGGATTTTTGTATATAAGATATCAAATCAATGTGTTTGAAGTGATAAATCAAATCAATATTTTAAACGAAAAAGTTGACCTAAACAAACTCGCACTGAATGCTTTCTCTGATTCTGACATGGCAAGTGCGAAAGTGGTGACAGATGCGAATCTTGGGGGACTTATAACCTATACGGAACAAGATGGTTATAAAATAACCCCTGAAGAAGTGTCAACTGCCATGAGTGGCGAACTTAGATTTACAGATAAGCAGATAGGGGCAATTATAGATAATATAATCGAAAGTCAAGAAGAAATAAACATTCAACTTGGCATGACAATCAACTTAAAAGATTATGGATTTAAGGTTGTTCAAGTTGCTTTTTCAAACATAACTGAAACCACGACAGATTTTAATGTTGTTATAAAAATTGATTTGGCAAAAATAAAAGAAGAGAAAATGAACAAATTTCCACTCAATTGGATAAGAAAGGGTGTTCCGGAAAGTTTGTATTTTTCATCAACCACAACGATATTAAAAGGGGCAAATCCTTTTGAATATACAACCGAAGGCAAAAGCTTAATTATCAATAATCTTTCAGGTGAGAAAACAGACAGTATATTTACAACAATAAACACTTTCTTAAAACTTGGGAATTCAAAAGAGTTTTCAAAAGTAATTGGTGATACTTTTATAAATATTTTAATTGGAAATAGTTCAAATTCTGGTCTTGCATATTCATTAAAAGATGCGGGAGCAACCGACTTTTCGTTTGAGACAGACGCCACAAATAATTATTTTGTAATTGAGAAGTAAAACCAATCCTTGGCTTTGACATCAAAAAAACGTAGCAACATGCTACGTTTTTTTAATAAAACCAAACAAGAGTTGAACACATAGACAGCAGTGTTTGAATTTTGTTCGCAGTGGTGGACCCTCGGGGACTCGAACCCCGGACCCACTGATTAAGAGTCAGTTGCTCTACCAACTGAGCTAAGAGTCCACGATTTAGTTTTGTGTCATTGCGGACACGATAATTAAGATATGTTGATTGATAAAGTTTGTGCACCAGTTGTTAGAGCAAGCTCTTCCAATTCGTGCAAGCACTCATACTCGTCACGCTAAAACATGCTAATTGTAGCATGTTTTTAACGCTACTCCCCAACTGAGCTAAGAGTCCACGTCGTTATTTTATCAATTTAGACTTTCTTATTTTATCAAAAAAAATAAGATGTGTCAATAGATTTGGAATGTAAAATTTGCAAAATGTGTTTTGTGGTGAAAATTAATTTGTTTACAGCAAAAATTATGATATAATTATCATATAATAAAGATTTTTAACAGTTTTAATTAATCGTAAAGATTAAGCATACAAATAAAGAAAAAGGTGAGTCATGACATCAAAAATTGAAGAATATTATAACAAATTTAATGAAAACAAACGATTGAAATCAAAACATGGGCAAGTTGAGTTTTACGTGACCATGTTGAAATTGTTGGAAGAATTAAACGAATTAAGTAAACCAAAAATTTTAGATGTTGGGGCGGGCACTGGTGCGTATTCAATTGAACTTGACAAATTGGGATTCAGTGTTGTTGCTGTTGAACTTGTTAAGCATAATCTTGAAGTTTTGCACACTCTAAATCAAAAGATTGAAGCATATCAAGGGAATGCTCTGGATTTGTCAAGATTTGGTGACAATAGTTTTGATGTCGTTCTTCTTTTGGGACCAATGTATCATTTGTTTGATTTTGAAGATAAGTTAAAGGTGCTTTTGGAAGCAAAAAGAATTGTTAAAAATGGGGGAGTGATTTTTGTGGCGTATTGCATGAAAGATTATGCAATAATCACTCACGCTTTTAAAGAAAATCATTTAAAAGAGGATTTGACGTCTCATAAATTAGATGAAAGTTTTAATTTGCACACAACTGAAGAAGATTTATATTCATATGACAATCTAGAGACTATCAATAAATTAAAAGAGACTTCTGGTTTGAAAAGGAAAAGAATATTTTCTCCAGATGGACCAACAGATTATATAAGAGAGTGCGTGAAAAATATGGACGATGAAACTTTTGAAAAATATAAATCATATGTTTTGTCGATTTCAGAACGTCAGGATTTGATTGGCTCAGGCTCTCACATTGTTGACATTTTAATAAAATGATTTGTTGAATTGTTAGGTGATTTGAATTGTTTAATTTTTCCTAACATTAATGTTAATTTTAAAAATTATAAAATGGCATTATTTTGCATAAACTAGTTTTATGAAAAAAATAGTGTTTACAGGTGGCGGAACTCTTGGGCATGTTATGCCAAATATTTTCCTTGCGGAAGAACTGGAGAATTGGGAATGTCACTACATTGGTTCAAGTGGAATTGAAAAACAAAAAATTCAATCAGACAAAAGATTTGTTTATCATGAAATTGTTTCAACTAAACTCGTGCGTGGGAAGTTTTTTTCTAATTTAAAAATACCTTTTGTCTTGATAAAAGCAATAATTCAAGCGAAAAAGATTTTGAAGCAAATTAAGCCAGACGTAATTTTTAGCAAAGGTGGATATGTTGCACTTCCTGTGTGTATTGCCGGAAGAATGTTGAAAATTCCAATTATTGCTCATGAGAGTGACTACTCGTTTGGCTTGGCAAACAAAATCATTCTAAAAACTTGCAAAGTTATGTGTGTTAACTTTAAAAATCTTGAGAAGAAAAATAAAAAATGTATTTACACTGGTCCAATTTTTGGTCAAGAGTTTGAAAAGAAGAAAGCAGACACAACTAAATTTACTCTTGACGAAAAGAAAAAAACAATGCTTGTTGTGGGTGGGTCGCTTGGGAGTGTCGCCATAAATAACGCACTATTTCCAATCGTTGGCGATTTGTTAAAAAGGATAAATATTATACACATCACAGGGAAAAACAACAACAAACTAAAATCTCATGACAACTATAATGCGCTAGAAATTTCCGACGATATTGTAAACTTATATAACATGGCAGACTTTGTTTTGGGGAGAAGCGGAGCAGGTGTGACTGCGGAGTGTTTTTTCAAACATATTCCAATGTTGCTTATTCCGCTTGAAAATGGAGCGTCAAGAGGAGACCAATTGCAAAACGCAAATTATTATGTAAACTTTGGGGTGGCAGAAGTTTTGAAAGAATCTGACTTAACGCCAACAACTCTTGAAAAATCTATCTTAAAATTTTTAGATAATTTAAAAGAAAGAAAAAATGCATATGAAAAAACAAAACAAATTAATGGACGAGAAAAAATTATTGATTTAATTAATAAATTTTCAATTAAATAAATATTCAATTATTATTTTTAAAAATAAAAAACATTAAAAATTAAAAAAATAAATAAAAATAATTAATTTTATTATATTTTATTATATTTTTATAATATTTTCATAAATTTTTTCTGAAATTTCAAAAATTTGTTTTCTTTCTTTTTCAGGGCAAGTTGATAATTTTTTTATTTTTGGTTTTCCCCAAATGTTAAAAAATTTTGGGCCAATCCAAGTCATATAATCTGTGGTTTTAAATAGAGACAAAACGATAGATAAACTTGCGGTTTTTGGTGAGTGGAATATGACTTTCATTGGATATTTAATTAGCCACCAAATCCATTTAGGATAATGACGAGTTATGTTTGTGAAAGTGATGCCTGGGTGAGCGATTGAAAATTGAATATCTTTTTCATTTTTTAAAAGTTCACTTAGTGCAAACATTAAAAATCTTTTTGAATTGCCATAAATTTTGCTCGCTTTCGTTCTTGTTGAAAAATCCACATCGTTAGTATCAATTTTTGAGTAGTTGTGAGCGATGCTACCCACCGCAATAACTTTACTTTTAGATTTTCTTAACATTGGCAAAAGTTGTTTTACAATGTAGTATTGCGAGAAAAAATTTGTCTGGAACACATTGTTAAGTCTTAGCGAGATTTTTCTTTTTGGAATGGCATATGCTCCAGCGTTCAATATTAAATAATCAATTTGTTTGTTGGAAATTGTTTCGCATGCAGATTTTACTGAGTCAAAATCTTCCATATCAATTTGGACTGTCTCAATTTTAATCTTTGAATTTAACAATTGAAGTTGATTTGTTTGAAGCAAACTATCATGTTTGTTTCTGTTTAATAAAATCAAATTGGCGTTGAGACCTGCCAAAATTTTAACAACTTCAGTGCCAAGTCCACCAGTTGAACCTGTTATTGCAATTGTTTTTCCTGTTAAGTCATTGGTGTTTATTGTCAGCCATTTTTTTATGTTCATAATAGCAGTTTAACATATTTTTGTTTTTAAGTAAAATCAACTTATCGTTTAATTAAAATTGAACAATTAATTTTTAAAATTTTAAATTTAATATTGACAAACTCTCGATATTTGATAAACTTAGAATAAATATGTGGGAGGTTTTATGTGTGCTATGCCAAAGAAAACTAATTTGGAATATGTTAATAGCAAATTATTAAACAAGATAATTGATAAATATAGTTTTTCAGATGAAAACCACGTTTATGATGATTCATTTAAAAGTCTTGTAAAGGGTGACAATTACACTGAAAATCTTGCAAAAATCAAGTCTACAAACGAACCTGAACTTTTATTGATATATGCTTCTAGACAACTTGATTCTGTCGATAATTATTTCTCTGATTCAAGAAAAATTTTGTATCTAGACACAATAATTGAAAGTTTGCATTTTGTTGAACTTTGCATTTTTAAATTAAACTCAAAGAAATTAAATGATTCTCATGAAATCAAATTAAAAATGATTGTGGATAAATTTAAAAGTTTGGTAAGTCGGGTTGAAGATGTTATAATTGAAAAGAAAAAGAAAATTTATTATGTGGGTTTTGCTGAACGCGTAAAGACAGCCAATGTGGAGAAATTACAAAAAGCGGTTGAGGATAGTCGTGACCTTTATGTTATGCTTGATTTTACAAAAAATGTACAATATGTAAATTATGAAAGCATGAAAAACGCAATAGAAAAAATTGATTTGGAAAAATTAGAAAAATTAAGTCAGGGTAGTCATAAAAATTCACATTTGGCGAAGATTGCTCTTCACGATTATTATTTATTAAAAGACATTTTAGACAAGAAAACTCAATCTTTATGATTGGGTTTTTTATTTAAAATCTATTATAGAATAACCGTGATTGACAAAGTTATAGTGTTGTGGTTTTATAAAAAGAAGCAAAAGTTAGGTTTTATTTTAAACTTTGAAATATGGATAAAATTTTCTATTTATTATTGTCTTTTTGATTTCAATGTTTTATAATAAAGACAGAGGATTTTATGAAAACTGTTTACATATTAATGGGTGTTATTGGTGCAGGGAAAAGCACATTTGCAAAACAACTTGCAAACAAAACTCAAGCGGTGGTTTTAAGTTCAGACGAATTGAGAAAAGAATTTATAAAAAAGGGCGCAATTACAAAAGAATATGACACAAAGTACAATTATATTGTTTTTGACGAATTGCATAAGCAAATTGACGAAAATTTGATGAAGGGTTTGAGTGTTATCGTTGATTCTACCAATATACCAGCCGATGTAAGGAGACCTATCATTGAAATTGCTAAGAAAAATAAAGCCAAAATTCATGGCGTTGTTTTATTGCTCGACGACGAAGAGTGTGTGAGAAGGGTTGTTTTGAGACAAACAAACGATAAAAATAGTCACATAATCGCAAATCCCGTTGAAGCATTGGCAATTTACAAAGAACGTTTAAACAAAGGAATGCCAACATTGGAAGAAGGTTTTCACCAAATTGATACATATAACAATGGTGTACTTGTTTCTTCAAATAGTCGTATTATGATTGCCACTAGCAATGCCGGAAAAATCGCAATTTATGGAGATATTTTTGATTCTATGAATATTCCTTATTGTTCATTGAGAGATATAGATATTAAATTGGATATTGATGAAAATGGTTCAGACGAAATGGAAAACGCAAAAATCAAAGCAATTGCATATCACAAAGAAAGTGGATTGCCAGTTCTTGCAAATGACAGCGGATTGTATATTCACAACCTTCCTGACGATTGTCAACCGGGATTGTTTGTAAGGAGATATGGTTTTCATGAATTGTCAGACCAAGAAATGTTGGAAGAATATATTAAATTGTTAAAGGCGCATGGCGGAGATAGTGAAGCGCACTATAATGTAGGACTTGCAATAATTGATGAAAAAGGCAATACATTCACAAAAATGTTTCAACCAGCGAGATATTTTGTGACAACCCCAAGTCCAATTTTGCAAAAAGGCGTTCCGCTTAGTTCACTTTCATATGATAAAAAATCTGGGAAATACATGAGTGAAATGACCGCTCATGAAAAGAATGAATATGAAGGTGAAGCAATGAAAGCGCAAGCTGAATTTATCAAATCACACTTTTCAAAAAGTGTTAAAAATGAGATATGCGAATGTTAGTTAACTCATTTTGAACTCAGCATACGCTGAGTTTTTTTGTTTTAAAAGTTTTATTCTACTCAAATACTACTCACAAGAAAAAATGAACTAAAAAAGACATACCAAATATAGTATGTCTTAATTAAAATAACACAATATAATGTGTTTAATGGGGTGGATAGAGGGACTCGAACCCACGACAACCAGATCCACAATCTGGCGCTCTACCAACTGAACTATATCCACCATATGTGGGCAAATCGCCCGTTATTATCGTTTCAACAGGTGTGTTGAAACTTCTCTTTTGGGCGTTTGCCCACATTCCATGAA
>JBJETW010000004.1:0-92741 GCA_051883515.1 Candidatus Onthoplasma sp. | reverse complement strand
GTGTCGGTGACGGTGGAGTCGGTTGAGTTGGTGTTGGTGTCAATTGTTTTTGGCGCACACGAACTGAGCGCTCCTGCAATTGCAAGGCCGGCAAGTCCAAGCGCTGCAACTTTTTTCATCTTTTTTAATTTCTTTCTTAATTTGACAAGCAAATTTTTCTTTTCCATAATTTTTTCCTTCCTTTTTTGTCAATAAATCTTAACATATAATTTCTCGCTTGTCAATACCAAAATGTCATTTCAAATTTAACTTGTTTTGTGATTTTTTCTAAATTTTATCTCTTTCAGTGAAGATTTTAAATATTTTACATATTATATATTTATATCTTTTACCTTTTATATTGTTGTAAATTTGCTTTTTGGGAAAAGATTGCGGTTTAAATTTTTTGTGTTTTATTTTTATCCTTTTTGTGAATTCTAAGAAAAATTTTTGAAATCTTTGCAAATTTAACAGAAAAATTTACAATTTTAAGGTAGATTTTATAAAAAAATTAAAATTTTGGCTGAATTTGTTTTTGTTGCTTTATTTAAAAAATTCAAAATTAGATATTGACAAAAACGGATTTTGGATTATAATTATCTCAACAAGTCTATTTTATGGGGGTATTATGAAGAAATTTTTAATCTTTCTAACATCTATCATTGTGGTTATCAGCGTAGGGCTGGTCACTTTCTATTTCTTGCGCAATGACGAACAAATCTCTCTCGGCGTAAACGAAGTTTATTGCAATGTCGGAGACAGCGTTCGTGTTGACACTTTGGGTCTCAGCGTGACAAAACCTAGCAAGAAAACTAAATATGATTACATTGCCAACGAAAGCGAAATCGGCGATTATATCACTTACAACGCCGACACTAGGGCTTATGAAATCACAAAGGCTGGAAACGTTGACCTTGAAATCTCAACAACAAACAGCAAATTTGGTTCATTTATTGTCACTTTCCACATCGGAGACGGAACAAAAGAAAATCCTTTCTTTGTCTTCACTGAAAAAGATTTACAAAACATTGGTTCAACCGATATCCTTTCTTTGGATAAAACTTATCAACTCATGAACGACATCGCTATAACAACTGAGTTTTCTCCAATCGGGGCAAGCAGTTCTTCTGCTTTCACTGGAACATTGGTCGGAAACGGATATACAATCAAAGGTCTTAAAATCACCTCTTCAGATTCATCTAACGCTGGTTTGTTCTATGCTTTGGGTGCTAAGGCAAACGTTCAAAACCTTACAATTAAGAATGCTGAAATCTCAGGGAGCTTCTCAAATGCCGGAGTTTTGGCAGGAACAATTGCAGGAACTGTCAACCGTGTTGCAATCTTAAATTCAACAATTTCAAACTCTAAAGACGATGGAAAGACTGGTGCTTTGGCTGGCGTTATCAATTCTAACATTAACACTGTTTATGCAAACGGAGTTGACATTGAAGTGGCTGGTTCTAACGTGTCAGTTGGTGGATTGTTCGGTGAAGTTGGAAGCACAAGTGCTCAACCAACAATCTTGGCAACTTACGCAAACGGCGGAAAAATCACTTTGAATGGTGCAACTGGTGCGATTGGTGGATTTGCTGGTAAATTCTATATCAACTCAACATCAACTGGTTCAAGTACAACTCAATCTGGTTCAATTCAACAATGCTACGCTAACACAACTTGCGAAGACGCTAACTTTGCTACATTCATCGGCGAAATCAAAGCGGTTGATGGCTATTCTGTAAAAGATTACGGATTTATCCGTCACTTGATTGGAAACTTCGCAATCGGCTCAACAACTGATTCAGAAATCGTTAAAACATTTGATAGTACAATCTTCAAAAATGTTCAATCACCTTCAAATTCAGTTTTATATTCAGAATCAGACTATTTATATTTGGTTCAAGGTTTTGAATCAGCTGACACTGTGACAGTTGACAATTTGACCTTCTACACTAACCTTGACAACACAACAACAAAATGGGACGCAAATAACATTTGGAAAGACACATCTCTTCCAACATTGAAAATGACAACTTCTGTTCCATCAGCTCCAAGCGCAGGTTATTTCAACAGATCATCATCAACTCAAAATGTTAATGATTCAAATGTTGGAGACTCATTAACAGGCGATTTGTCAGAAGATAAGGCATATGAACTTACATCAGATATAACTGTTGATAATCTCCCAACATCATTAACAAATACAACTTTGAATGGTAAAAATCACAAAATCACTGTAAATAATGGAACTCGTGGATTGTTTGAAACAATCAGTGGTTCAACAGTTAAAGACGTTGAAATCGTAGTTAAAGAGGTAGCTCCAACTTCAAATCTTGATTATTATGGAGCACTTGCAAATGTGATTGAATCTAGTGAATTGATTAATGTTAAAATCACTTTTGCTGACAGCGCTTTCGGCACTGCAACAATCAAAACATTCGGTGGAATTGCTGGAAAACTTGAAAATTCAAGCATGAAAAATTGCTCAGTTTCTGGAATTAACATGACAGCAAACACAACAATCACAAACGCTGGTGGATTGGTTGGTGAAATGATAAATTCAAGCATTTCAGACAACAACACTTTAAGCATTAGCAACATCACAGCAAAGAAAGTCATCGGTGGAGCAGTTGCTTCTGTTGATGAATCATCAGTGGTTTCTGATATTACTGCTGTGGTCGCTATCAACAAAAACGACCAAGAAATTGCCACAATCGGTGGAATTGCCGGAATTAACAATGGTACAATCAAAAATGTTGAAATTGAAGAAAATATCGACATTGCAAAAATCGGTTATACTGGCGACACAATAGCTGATGCTGTTGTAAGCGTGTCAGAATATTCACTTGTTGGTGGAGCAACAGGAACAAACAATGGAACAATCAGTGCTGTCACTTTGAAAGGTGCGGGTATTAATGTTCGTAAAGAAAACCAAGCAATATTTGCAGCGGGCGTTGCAGCAATCAACAATGGAACAATCAGTGGTACAAATGTATTTGTATCAAATATTGGAAGCGAAGCAGACGATAACATGACATTACACACATTCCACAGCGTTGGTGGACTTACAGTTGTTAACAGCGGAGCAATTGATAGATGTGTGTCTGGTGCAAAAACAATTAGAGGAAACTATGTTGCAGGTATTGCTGTTATCATGGGAAATGCAAACGGAAACACAAATGCGACAGTAAATCAAGTTCTTGTTGCAAATTACACTAGTGGTTCTGCAGTCATCTCTTCAAACACAATCCAAGGAAACATTCAAGTGGCTGGTATGGTTGTTGATTTCCAAAACGGAAGTGTTCGAAATGTTCAAACAAATAGCGTAATTTACGGAACAGAAAATAGCACAAAATGCTCATTAATCGTTCTTAAATTTGAAAATGCTGCAACTTTAATTAACTCAGTTGTTGATAGCAGTTTTGAAGGCAACGGCGATAGATATCGTGAAGTATGGACAGATTATAACACAAAAAGTGGATATGGTTGCTACAATTTAGGTCTTGCAAATAACACTCACGGAAAAATGCAAAGTGTTGTTATAAACATTTCAAACAAAGGCGTTGAAGATGCTAAATATTCAATCGATATTTATAGCAGGGCATTCATACTCTTTGGTTGGGTATATCAAAACTATCAAGACAATGCAGATTCTTCATATGTAAGATATGTCAACTCTTCAGACTTCAACAAGATTGAAACATATCAAGGAACATTTGATTATGTTTATGGTAAATGGGCAATAAATAACAATCAAACTCGAACAGTCTCAAGAGAAATGAAATTTGAAATCAACTCTTCTGGTTGGAAATTATCAGCAGATGGTGGAATTGAATTGTCATTATTAAGCAATTTAGATTAATTAAAAAAGACTCTTCATTAGAGTCTTTTTGCTATAAATAAATTATTTAGATTTTTATAATTTTACTATTTTGTCAATTTGAAAATGATTTTAGACAAAACAAAAAGGCATGTCCCAAAATTAGACATGTCTTTTTTCTGAAAATTATTCAGCTTTGTTTTTTTCTGCTTCATATGCAGACAAAATTTGAGAATTGATTTGTTCTCTTGTTTCTGTGTTCAATGGATGCACAATATCTCTGAACTTTCCAGTTTGATCTTGTTTTGATGGCATTGCAATGAATAAACCATTTGGTCCATCAATCACTTTGACGTCATGAATCACAAATACATTGTCAATTGTGAATGATGCAATGGCTTTTAACTTGCTGTCATCTTTTGCAACCAATCTAATTCTGATGTCTGTAATAACCAAGTCTGTTCACCTTCCTTTTTAGATTAACTACTATGTAGTCATTATAATTTTACCCAAATTTTGGTTATTAAGCAAATGATTTTAATTCGTTTTATAAAATAATCAATAAGATTTACATATTTTTTTAAAATTTCATATAAAATGTCGAGGAATTTATATGGAAAATTTCAATTCGGTTTTGTTTTTGGGTGTTGGTGGCATAAGCATGAATCAACTCGCAATTGCTGTAAAAGACATGGGTGCAAAAGTTTTTGGGTATGATAGAAAACTGACACACATCACCAAACAACTGGAAGAGAAAGGGATTAAAATTAGCAAAAAATTTGAAAATTCTTTTTGTTTTGTGGATTTATGTGTAAAAACCCCAGCGATTAAGGAAAATAACCGATATGTCCAAGAGATGAAAAAACGTGGAATAAAAATTGTTGACCGTGCTGAACTTTTGGGCTGGTTATGTCAAAAATTCAAAAATGTGATTGCTGTTGCTGGAACGCATGGAAAGACAACGACATCTACCTTGATTTATGAAATTTTGAAGGCAAAATACAGAAAAGTTTCGTGCCATATTGGAGCGGAAATAGAAGATGCAAGATTTTCGATTGGGGACGATTTTCTTGTTGTTGAAGCGTGTGAGTTCAACAAAAGTTTTCTACATCTTTTTCCAACAGTCACAGTGATTACAAATGTTGAAAAAGAGCATATGGAAACATATGGAACAATTTTTAATTTGAGAGCGTGTTTTTTAAAGTTTTTCAAGAGGGGAGAAAAAAGATTTGCTTTTGATTGCGAGTCCACAAAATTTTTAAAACGATGCGCTAACGTCGTGTTTGTTAATGACGACATTGAAGTTGAAAAAAAACTTAAAGGCGAACATAATAAAAAGAATATTGCTTTGGCGTTTGCTGTTTGCAAATCTTTGGGTGTTGAAGAAAAAATAATTAAAATGGTTGTAAAAAATTTCGAAGGTGTAAAACGTAGAGACGAGTGTGTTGGGAAAGTGCAAAATACAAAAATTTTCATTGATTACGCGCATCACCCAACAGAAGTTAAAGCTTTTGCGGATATGTTTCAAAATGAATTTCAAAATTGTTTGATTGTGTTTCAACCGCACACATATTCGCGAACAAAAACATTTTTAAAAGATTTTATTAAAGTATTTTCTGAAATTAAAAATTTGATTATTTTTAAAGAATATCCAGCAAGAGAAAAACCCGAGCAAGGAACAAGTGCAAAAGAATTGTGCTATTACTTGCAAAAGAAGAATATTAATGCAAAATATTTATGCAATGCGAAATCTTTAAAGAAAAATTTAACGAATTATGATGCGGTTGCTTTCGTTGGAGCGGGTGATATTAATGAAGTGGCAACAAAGATTGTGAAAAGTTATCAAAAAAACGGTTGACAAAACAAGATTTTACTAGTATAATTTAGGAGTTATAAATTTGAAGATTGATTATATTGCGGAATGGGCAAAAAATAATTACCTTAAAATTTAAATGGAACATAGCAATATAAGACTTAAAGGAGAAAGTATGAAGAAGGATATTCAACCTAATTACGTTCAAGTTAAGTTTGTTTGTGCTTGTGGCGCAGAATTTGACGGAAAAACTGCAAAACCAGGTGTGAAAGACGGAGATGTTGTTAAACTTGAAGTATGCGATAAATGTCACCCATTTTTCACAGGACAACAAAAACTTGTTGACACAGAAGGTCGTGTTGATAAATTCAATAAAAAACACAACTTAAAATAGCTAAAAATGCGTCATTCTTTTTTGCATGGAAGAATTGGCGCTTTTTTTATTGTAAAAATTTCAAAGGATAAAAAAGAGACAAAATTACAATAAATTTTAATTTGTGCGGGGGAAATTGTGAATTTATTTAATCTAAGAAAAACACTCAAAGACGAATTTAAAAAAAATGACATAGACGCTGAAGATGTGGATTTCATTTGTTCGGAAGTGCTAAACATAAAGCGAACAGAACTTTGTTTGGTTGATGAAATTTCTTCTGAACAAGAAAACGAAATTCAACAAGCGTGCAAAAAACGTCTTCAAAATTTGCCAGTTGAAAAAATTTTTAACAAAGCTTATTTTTATGGTCTGGAATTTGTGGTTGACAACAATGTTTTATCTCCAAGACCTGAAACAGAAATTTTGGTGGAAACTGCATTAAAATACATTAAAGAAAATGAATATAATTCTGTCCTTGACTTGTGCACTGGTTCTGGGTGTATTGCAGTGTCAATCAAAAAAAATGCTGATGTGAAAGTTATGGCAAGCGATGTGTCTGCAAAAGCATTGAAAATTGCCAAACAGAACGCCACAAAAAATGGGGTGGAAATTAATTTTATACGTTCTGACATGTTTGAAAAAATCGAAGATAAATTTGATTTGATTGTTTCCAATCCACCTTACATTGACACTGCCGAAATAGAAACTTTGGACAAAGAGGTGCAGTGCTATGACCCAATGATAGCGCTTGATGGTGGTGATTTTGGATTAAAATTTTATAATATTATTCACAACGAAGCAAAAAAGCACTTAAATTCAAATGGAATGCTCATAATGGAAATTGGAGATGAACAAAAAGATTTAATCATGTCTTTATATAACGACTTTCAATTTGTTGAAATAAAAAAAGACATTGAAGGTCATGATAGGATAATGGTGTTTAAAAGATAAAGGAGAATTCATATGATTGAAAAACTAAAATCAATAAAAGATAAGTTTGACACTCTCACTGCCGAAATCGCAGACCCAAATGTGATTGCGGACATAAAAACATGGCAAGCAAAAGTAAAAGAGCACTCTGCACTCGTTCCTTTGATGGAAGAATATGATAACAACGAAAAAATGCGAAAAGAGTTGGAAGACGCCACTTCTCTTTTGGAAACAGAAACTGACAGCGAAATGAAGGAGATGCTTAAAGAAGAAACTGATTCATTGCGAGAAAAAATTGAAGAAAGTGACAACAAACTTAAACTCTTGCTTTTGCCAAAAGATGAAAACGACACAAAAAATGTCATAATGGAAATTCGTGGTGGCGCAGGCGGAGAAGAGAGCGCGTTGTTTGCGCATAGTTTGCTTAGAATGTATCAAATGTATTGCGATAGTCATAAATTCAAAATGGAAATATTAAACATTGAAGAAACTGAACTCGGCGGGGTTAAAGAAGTGCAAGCGTTAATAAAAGGCAAAAACGCATATGCAACTTTCAAATTTGAGTCTGGTGTGCATAGGGTTCAACGTGTTCCAGAAACAGAAAGTCAAGGTCGTGTTCACACATCAACAGCAACAGTTGCAATTTTACCTGAAATGGAAGACGCGGAAGTGGAAATCAACGAAAAAGACATACGAATTGATTTGTTTAGGTCAAGCGGTGCGGGCGGACAAAAAGTTAATAAAACTGAATCTGCAATTAGAATCACTCACTTTCCAACTGGTATTGTTGTGAGTTGTCAGGACGAAAGAAGTCAAACACAAAACAAAGAAAAGGCTTTTGCCATGTTGAGAGCAAAATTGTTTGATTATTATCAACAACAAAAAGAAAGTGAATATTCACAAAACAGAAAAAGTCAAGTTGGGACAGGGGATAGAAGTGAACGAATAAGGACTTACAATTTCCCACAAGGAAGAGTGACGGATCATAGAATTGGTCTTAGCATTTATAACATTGACGCATTCATGAACGGCGACCTTGATGAAATGTTTGAAGCACTCACTCTTGCAGACCAACAAAGAAAACTTGCAGAGAGCGCAGAATAAATTTTGGCTATAAATTATCGCATGAAATTTCAATAATATTCACATGAGAAATATTAATTGTGTGTTATAATTTGATAAAGTTGTCGATAATGAATGCAATGTCGAAAAAATGAAAAAATATTTGCATAATAAATTTGCGTGTGATATAATTTTTACAGGAGAAGTGTATGGCAAAGTATTTAAAACCAGATTGCGAAAAGGGCTATATCGAAGACAATGAAGATATAATTCGTGCCAAATTCAACAATATGCGACACACAATTTTTGGTTGTATGCTTGGGGATTTCAATGAATCTGGTGAGTATGTCGTTTCAAATGAAATAAAAAAAGAACTCATTGCCATGAAAAAATTTCTTGTTGACACTGTGGACAATATTGATGTCTGCGTAAGTCAACTTAAACTTGACAAACAAATTTCGTTTATTGTCACTTTTGAAGAAGACAAAGCGACTTTGACTCTTGTTGAAAAAATGTCTTACGAAGCGAACTATAAACTTAACAGCGGAAGATATTCAAATATTAACGAATATGTTTTGGACACTCTCAAAACAAGCGGAGAAGTAGACCATTCGGCCGTGTATCGACATTGGAATATTTCTCAATTTCCGGGTGATGCACTTGACATCTTTAGTTGCGACGAGGAAACTCTTGCTGAGTTTTTTGGCTTGGCTTCAAGGTTTAAGTATTTGCTCGAAGCGAACGCAACTCTTCTTAAAAGGGAAGAAGAAATTGAAGAAATTGAAGCAAATTATACTCTGAATGTCTTAAATATATTAAAAAGATATCCAAAACTAGAAAAAATTGTTAAGGACGAATTATCTAAATTTTCAGGTGATAAATCTAATTTAATCAGTCCAAAGAGACCAAATTTTGCAAAGACGATAAATGAAGTTTTGGAAAATGTAATTGCTGAAAACATTGGATTGCTTGAAGAAAACGAACAAAAAGAGTTTTTGCAAGAAAAGCGCCAAGCAACCATGGGTTTAAACATGGACATTTCAAAATTGATTTCAACTGAGAAAGTTGACAAAAATGAAATGGACGCAAGCAAAAGTGTGTTTACTTTAAAAGCACAAAAATATGCAACCCTTCTAGATTCAGCAAAAGAATTTGTGAAAGCGGAAAAGGAAGTAAAAGAAAGAATTCAAAACGAAGAGAATTCAAAAGTTAAAGAACTTGCAAGGACTTTAGGTTTTGAAAAAGTTGAACAAAAAGAAGATTCAAAAATTGTTGTTCCACCTGTTGCTGAAAAACAAGAAACAGTGCAAGCAAAAGTGCAGAGTGGAGACAAAAAGCAAGCAGGTGCAAAAAAACCAAGCGCCAGTTCAAATAAAAAACCAGCCCCTAAAAAAGCTGAGAAAAAAGCAGATAATAAAAACAAACAACAAAATAGGAGTGATTCAATTGGTTATAGCATTATAGGCAAAAGAGTTCATCCGCAACAAAAAATCAAAGAAGAAACAACAAAAACAGAAACAAGCAAAGTATATGATGGTTTACAAACATTGATTAATAAAGACGGCAATATAGATGTTGAACTTTCTTATGAAAATGATGTTCTAGAATTAGAACAACAAAATTATGATGCTATAAATCCAAAAGAAGAGACTCTTAATCAACAAGTTAAACGACAACTTGAAACTACTTTACCTGATTTAAGTGTTGACGAATCAAATATAACGATGTAAAAAATCTAGCACATTGTGCTAGATTTTTAAAGTGTGGTGATGTTCTCTTTTGTTGCAACTGCACTTTTAATAACTGTGTTATACAAGAACTCTTCTGCAATCTGGTCAACAAGTTCTTTTTCTCCGCCTTTTTGCATGTCATAATATAAAGCATTATGTTCATCAAAAATTTCTTTAAATATGGCGTTCAAGTCGGTTATAATGTTTTTCATGTTTAAAATTCCATAAGGCGCAACTTCGTTAACAATTATATTTAAGAAAACGGTTAAGTGTGGTCTCAAAGCGTTCATAAACATGTAAATGCTACGTTGGTCAGGATATCTCGAATTTAGAAGGTCGTTGAATTGTTTCGTGTACGAACCTGGACCCATTGTTTGAGCAAAATATCTTGCATATAAGTCCTTAAAACTTTTTGCTTTTAAATCTTTAATTGTTTTTAATGTCATTATATCAAATTCATTAGCCATATATTTTCTCCTAAAATTTTTACTTGCAATGATTTTATCATAACTTTTTTTATTTGTAAATACCTTTTTTGAAAATTTTTTCAATGTTAAGTTTATGATATATTTTTTGTTTTATTGTTTTTTCTTCAATTTTTTATATAATTTACGAATTTTAATAGAAATTTTCGTTAATTTTGATTTTAAAATTTTATTTTTCAAAATCTTTAATTGAGTAAGTTTTGTTCATTACTTTTAAAATTGTGCCAAATTTGTCGTCTGTTGCTGATTTGTTGTTGTGAATTTGACCACATTTGTCACATTTGTATTTTATTATATATCCTTTTTTATTGCTTTGTGTGACATCAACTGGAAATAAAGTTCCCAAACAAGAATTTGCTCTGTCACCCGGATTTATGTCCACATGAATTGAACATAGGCAATTATTGCAGTGGTCGCGAGAAGAGTAGTTGAGTTTTGGAACATTTTTCCCGCATACGCGACATACGAATTCATTATCATTTTTTTCAAAAGTTTTCATGTCCGTATATTATCACAAAATTAAATAATTGTAAAGATTAATGGCTTAGTTTGAATGTTTTGTTGTTAATTTGATATCTTTATAAATTTTATATTTCAAAATGTTGGTTCTATATTGAATTGATGAATGTGTTTTTTGTTTGAGAAAGAAGAAAAATTGCTTAACACCCGAGTGTGAAATTTGTTGAAAAAACTTTTTAAAAAGTGTTGACAAACATGCTGTTGTTTGCTAGAATAACCTTGCTGATTATGTGGGAAGACTCACAAGGTTGCATTTGTTAGCAACAACAAATGGGAATTTGTGAAGACCAAAGTCCTTTTGGACGCCGGCAAAAATATGGGCAAATTGCCCGATTTATTTTTGGAAATCAGTGCTTAACACCCGGCAAGGTGTATTTATGTATAAGTAGATTTATCTAAACTGTCATAAACATTTTAAAGAGTGAAAAGTGACGAAAGTCTTCCGGTTTAGGTGTTGACTAAAATAAAAAAGGAGAAGAAATATGGCAACAACAAAACTTAGAATTAAACTCGCATCATATGACGCTGGTTTGATTGAAAATGTGGTTTCAAGAATTCTTGACACTGCAGAAAAGTCTGGATGCAAAGTGTCTGGACCTGTTCCACTTCCAACAAAAAGAGAAGTTGTGACAGTAATTCGTGCAACGCACAAATATAAAGATTCAAGAGAACAATTTGAATCAAGAACACACATGAGATTAATCGACGTGTTCGCACCAAATCAAAAAGCTTTGGACACAATCTTGAAAATGAACGTTCCAGCAGGTGTGGACATCAAGGTTGAATTATAAGGAGGTACACTGTGGAAAAAGCGATTATAGGTAAGAAAGTGGGCATGACTCAAGTGTTCACAGATGACGGAAGAGTTGAACCTGTGACTGTTATCGAAGCAGGTCCTTGCTATGTGACTCAAATAAAGTCAACTGAAAAAGATGGATACAATTCAGTTCAAGTGGCTTTCGGAGACATCAAAGAGAAAAATGTAAACAAATGCCAAGCAGGTGCATTTAAAAAAGCAGGCGTTGAAGCAAAACGCGTTTTAAAAGAACTTAAATTTGACGACACAACAAAATTTGCTGTTGGTCAAGAAATTAAAGCAGACATTTTTGCAGAAGGAGATGTCGTTGATGTGACTGGAACAAGCAAAGGTCACGGATTCACTGGCGTTATCAAACGTTGGAATCAACAAAGACTTAAAATGACTCACGGTGTTGGACCTGTTCATAGAGAAGTTGGTTCAATGGGTGCAAACTCAACACCAAGCAGAGTTTTCAAAGGTAAAAAGATGCCTGGACATTATGGTCATGAGACTGTGACTGTTCAAAATCTTAAAGTTGTTCGTGTGGACGCTGATAGAAACTTTATTTTGATTAAGGGAGCAATTCCTGGACCAAAAAATTCAATAGTGACAATCAAGTCTGCAGTTAAGGCTTAAAGGAGTAAACTATGGCAAAACTCAATGTTTATAATTTGAAAAAAGAACAAGTTGACACAGTTGAATTGAATGACATGGTGTTTGATGCTGACTACAACGAAGCACTTATCCACCAAGTTGTTGTGGCAATCCACAATAATGGTCGTCAAGGAACAAAATCAACTTTGACAAGAAGTGAAGTAAATCTTAGCAAGAAAAAGATTTACAGACAAAAAGGTACTGGTAATGCTCGTCACGACGAAAAGAGCGCACCTCAATTCACAGGTGGTGGCGTTGTGTTCGCACCAAAGCCAAGAGATTTCAGCCAAAAAGTTAACAAAAAGATGCGTGACATCGCATTTGCAAGCGCTGTTTCTCAAAAAATTAGACAAAATGAAGTTTTCATTCTTGACCAAATCAATTTTGCTGATGCAAAAACAAAACAAGCAAGTGAATTCTTGAAAACATTTGGTTTGAACAAGAAAACAATCATCGTCACAGATGGAAAGAATGAAAATGTTGCAAGAGCAACTGCAAATCTTAAAAAGGTTTCATGTGTTGATGCTGACCTTTTGAATGTTGCAGAAGTTGTTGAAAACACATTTGTTGTCTTCACAAAGAACGCAATCAAAAAATTAGAGGAGGCATACGTATAATGAGAGCGCAAGAAATTATCTTAGAGCCTATCATGACAGAAAAGTCATACGCAGGTATCCCAAACAAAGTTTACACTTTCCGTGTTGCAAAAAATGCAAACAAAGTGGAAATCAAAAAAGCAGTTGAAGAACTTTTTGATGTAAAAGTTGACAGAGTTAACACAATTAACTGCAAAGGAAAAACAAAAACAAGAAACACAAAAAGTGGACAAGTGACTGGAAAGACAAGCGATTATAAGAAAGCAGTTGTTTTCTTAAAAGCTGATTCAAAAGCAATCGCCTTCTTCGAGAGCTTGAACTAAAAGGAGTAGGTTATGGCTATAAGAACAAGAAAACCAACATCTGCTGGAAGCAGATTTGTCACATACAAAACATATGACGAATTGACAAAAGACGCCGTTGCTCCAAAATCATTGCTCACAACAGTTAAAAAGACTGGTGGACGCAATGCTCAAGGTAAAATCACTGTAAGAAACATCGGTGGTGCAAACAGACGTAAATATAGAATTATTGACTTCAAAAGAAATAAAGATGGAGTTCAAGCAAAAGTTGAAAGTATCCAATACGACCCAAACAGAACAGCATATATCGCATTGCTCACATATGCAGATGGTGAAAAGAGATATATCATTGCTCCAAAAGGACTCAATGTTGGAGACAAAGTTATGAGTGGTGCTGGCGCAGAAATCAAACCAGGAAACGCTCTTCCACTTTCTGAAATTCCTCTTGGAAGCAAAATTCACAACATTGAATTACAACCAGGTCGTGGTGGACAAATGGTTCGTTCAGCTGGACTTAGTGCTCAATTGATGGCAAAAGAAGGAGCATATGCAACAATTCGTTTGCCAAGTGGAGAAATGAGAAAAGTGTTCGCAACTTGTCGTGCAACAATTGGTGAAATTGGAAATGAAGAAAATGAAATTGTGTCTTTGGGAAAGGCAGGACGTAAACGTCACCTTGGTGTTAGACCTTCAGTTCGTGGTTCAGCAATGAACCCAGTTGATCACCCACACGGTGGTGGTGAAGGTAAATCTCCAGTTGGACATGCAGGTCCAATGACTCCATGGGGTAAACCAGCTCTTGGATACAAGACAAGAAAACATAAAAAAGCTTCTGACAAACTTATTGTCAAGAGAGCTAATAGCAAGTAGGAGAAGTTTATGAGTAGAAGTTTAAAAAAGAAACCATTCGTTGAAGAAAAATTGCTTGCTCGCATTAAAGCAATGAATGAGAGTGGTGAGAAAAAGGCTTTGAAGACTTGGTCAAGATCAAGCACAATCTATCCAGAATTCGTTGGACACACAATTGCTGTTCACAATGGAAAGAAACATATACCTGTATACTGTACCGTCGATATGGTAGGCCACAAGTTGGGAGAATTTGCTCCAACAAGAACATTCAAGGGCCACAAACAAAAAGATGCAAAATAGGAGTAAAAAATGGCAAAGAGAATTAGAGAAAAAGCAGAAAAAATAAAACAAAACAAAGACACTCGTCCATATGCTTGCGTAAGATACGTAAGACTTGCTCCAACAAAAGCAAAAATCGTAATCGACCAAGTTAGAGGAAAGAGTTATGATGATGCAGTTGCAATCTTGGCGAACATGCCTCACGAAGCCGCTGCAATCTTGTTAAAGGTTGTAAAATCAGCAGGTGCAAACGCTGAAAACAACAAAGGAATGAATGTTCATGATTTGTATTTGTCAGAAATCATTCTTGGACAAGGTCCAACAAGAGTAAACAAAGTTTACTTCCGTGGTCGTGGTCACGGCGCTGACAGAATTGTGACAAGAACTAGCCACATTAAAGTTGTGCTAGATAATAAGGAGTAGAATATGGGACAAAAAGTTAATCCAAATGGAATGAGACTTGGTATCAATAAGACATGGAATTCTTTTTGGTACGCAGACAAGAAAAATTTAGCAAAAAACATTAAGGAAGACAATGTTATCCGTAATTTCATCCTTAAAGATTATAAAGCTTGTGCAATCTCAAATGTAATGATTGAGAGAACAAACGACAGCATCACTGTCACAATCGCAACTGGCAAACCAGGTGTTTTGATTGGACAAAAAGGTGCTGGTGTTGAAACACTTAAAAAAGCTGTTGAAAAAATGACAGAAGCTAAGAAAGTTAATGTTAACATCGTTGAAGTTAAAAATCCTGATTTGGACGCAAAACTTGTGGCTGAATCAATCGCTGCTCAACTTGAAAAACGTGCTCAATTCAGACGTGTTATGAAGTCTGCAATGCAAAGAGTTATGCGCGCTGGAGCAGTTGGTGTTAAAACCATGGTTTCAGGACGTCTTGACGGAGCAGAAATTGCAAGAAGTGAACATTACCATGAAGGAAGCCTTCCACTTCAAACAATCAGAGCAAACATTGATTATGCGTGTGTTGAAGCACACACAACATTCGGTGTTATTGGTGTGAAAGTTTGGATTTATAAAGGTGAAATCTTGGGCAAAGTTTCTCAAGCTTCAGTAAATCATAAGAAAGGAGAGAACTAATATGTTATTGCCTAAGAGAGAAAAAAGAAGAAAACAATTCCGTGGTCGTATGACAGGAAGAGCAATTCGTGGAAGCAAGGTGACTTATGGAGATTATGGTCTTCAAGCAACAGAACCATGCTGGATGACTTCAAACCAACTTGAAGCAGCACGTGTTGCAATCAACAGATATATGAAACGTGGTGGTAAAGTATGGATTAAAGTTTTCCCACACAAACCTATCACTAAAAAACCAGCTGATACTCGTATGGGTAGCGGTAAAGGTGCACAAGTTGGACACGTTGCAGTCGTAAAACGTGATAGAGTTATTATTGAAGTCAGTGGACCAAGTGAAGAGGCATGCCTCGAAGCTTTGAGACTTGCTTCACACAAACTTCCTTGCAAGACAAAAATAGTGCGCAAGGAAAAAGGCGGTGAAAACAATGAAGAATAATTACAATGATTTATCAATAAAAGAGTTAACTGCTGAGGAAAGCAAGTTGAGAAGCGAATTGTTCAATCTCACTTTCCAAAACAAGGTTGGACAACTTCAAGATACTTCAAGAATCAGAATTGTTAAGAAAAATATCGCAAGGGTTAAAACAGCCCTTAATAAAAAGAAAATAGCGGGAGCGAAGGAGTAATATATGGAACAAAAGAAAGTAAACCATAGGACAATTCAAGGTGTTGTTGTTTCAGACAAAATGGACAAAACTATTACTGTCGAAGTGACCACTATGAAAAAACACCCAATCTATAAAAAGTACACAAAGAGTACTAAAAAATATAAAGCTCACGACGAAAAGAATGAAGCACATGTTGGCGACACTGTTGTCATCATTGAAACTCGTCCACTTTCAAAAGACAAGTATTTCAGACTTCTTTCAATCGTTGAAAGAGCGAAGTAGGAGGCTGACATGATACAGACATTTACTAGATTAAAAGTTGCAGACAACACTGGCGCAAAAGAAATTATGTGTATCCGTTGTCTTGGCGGTTCAGTTAGAAAAACAGCTAGTGTCGGAGACGTTATTGTTGCCTCTGTAAAGAAAGCAGACCCAGATGGAAAAGTTAAAAAAGGTGATGTGGTCAAAGCAGTTATTGTCAGAACAGAGTATCCTATCCAACGTGCAGACGGTTCAGTTATCAAATTTGATGAAAATGCAGCAGTGTTGATTGATAACAACAAAGCACCACGTGGAACTCGTGTGTTTGGACCAATCGCAAGAGAACTTCGTGCAAGAGGTTTCACTCAAATAATCTCACTTGCACCAGAAGTTTTGTAGGAGGCTCAAAATGAAATTAAGTGTAAAAAAAGGCGATAACGTTTTGGTTATCACAGGAAAAGATGCTGGAAAAACTGGCGAAATTCTTGAAGCAAAAGACGGCAAAGTCGTTGTTTCTGGTGTGAATGTTCAAGCACATCACAAAAAACCAAGAAGCAAAGACGACAAGGGCGGAATTATCAAGAGCGAAGGTGCTATTGATGCTTCAAATGTTCAAGTTGTTTGCGCATCTTGCAAAAAAGCAACAAGAGTTGCAAAACAAGAAGTTAACGGAAAAATGGTTCGTGTTTGCAAAAAATGCGGTGCTGTTTTAGACGTTGAAAAGAAAGCTGTTAAAAACAGCAAAAAAGCGTAAAGGAGTATGACTTATGGAAAAACAAATAAATAGACGTCATGCATACTATAACGACGTTGTTAAAGGCGCATTGAAAGAAAAATTCGGTTATAAAAATGTTATGGAAATTCCAAAACTTGAAAAAATTGTTCTTTCTCTTCGTCTCGGAAAAGAAAAAGACAACGCAAAAAGTTTCAACAATGCTGTTGACGAATTATCTTTAATTGCAGGTCAAAAAGCAGTTGTCACATATGCAAAAAAATCAGTCGCAAATTTCAAACTTCGTCAAGGACAAAAGATTGGTGCAAAAGTCACTCTTCGTGGTGAAAAAATGTATGAGTTCTTCGATAGACTTGTATCTGTTGCATTGCCTCGTGTTCGTGACTTTCAAGGTTTGAGCACAACATCATTCGACGGAAGAGGAAACTATAGTTTCGGCGTTAAAGAGCAAATCATTTTCCCTGAAATCATCTATGATAAAATTGATGCAGTTCGTGGATTTGATATTATGTTTATCACAACAGCAAAAACAAATGAAGAAGCTCTTGAATTGTTGAAACTCATGGGCGTTCCTTTCAAGAAGGTTAAATAAGGAGTGGATTATGGCAAGAAAAGCAATGGTTATTAAACAACAAAGAAAACAAAAATTCACAACTCGTGAATACACAAGATGCTCAATTTGTGGTCGTCCACATGCAGTCCTTAAGAAATACGGAATTTGCAGAATTTGTTTCAGAAATATGGCACTTAAAGGTGAAATTCCTGGTGTTAAGAAATCTAGTTGGTAAAAGGAGAAGAAAATGTTAGTTTTAGACCCAATAGCAGATATGCTTACTCGCATTCGTAATGCGAACACTAACAAGCATGAAAGTGTGCTCGTTCCTCAATCAAAAACAAAACTCGCAATCGCTGAAATCTTGAAAAATGAAGGATTTATTTCTGACTATAAGACAACAGTTGACAACAAAGTTAAAATGATTGAAATCACACTTAAATATGGACCTAATGGCGAAAAAGTTATTCAAGGTCTTAAAAGAATCAGTAAACCTGGCTTGAGAATATATGCCAATGCTGAACAATTACCAAAAGTTCTTAACGGATTGGGAATTGCAATTATTTCAACAAGCAAGGGTATCATTACTGATAAAAATGCAAGAAAAGAAAACGTGGGCGGGGAAGTTCTCGCTTATGTATGGTAGGAGAGGTGTAATATGTCAAGAATAGGAAAATTACCAATCTCAATTCCAAGCGGAGTGACAGTTGAAGTTAACGGAAACGTTGTGACTGTTAAAGGTGCAAAAGACACTCTCACTCAAGAATTTTCAAAAAATGTTGCAGTCGAAGTTAAGGGAAACGAAGTTTATGTCGTTCGTCTTGACGAAGAAAGAGACAGCAACGCAAAACAAGGATTATATCGTCAACTTATTCACAATATGATTACTGGAGTTAAAGATGGCTTCACAAAATCATTAACAGTGAACGGAATTGGTTATAAACTTTCAAAACAAGGAAACAAACTTGTGATGAATTTGGGTTTGAGCCACCCAGTTGAATTCACTGAAGTTGCTGGAATCACTTTGGAAGTTCCAGACAACAACACAATTCTTGTTAAAGGTGCAAACAAAGAACTCGTTGGAGAAATTGCTGCAAAAATCAAAGCATTGCGTCCAATTGAGCCATACCACGGATATGGAATTCACTACACAACTGAAAAAGTTGTTTTGAAACCAGGTAAATCTGCTGGTAAGAAGAAGTAGGAGGTTAAGTTATGATTAGTAAAGTTAATAAAAATCAACAACGTGTTAAGCGTCATGTAAGACTTCGTCATGACTTAAAAGGCACATCAAATAGACCAAGACTTTGCGTTTACAGAAGTTTGTCAAACATCTACGCTCAAATCATCGATGATGAAAAGAATGTGACACTTGTTGCTTGCAACACAACTCAAAAAGACGTTGCAGACAAAGTTAAAGACATGACAAACAAAGAAGCTGCTCGTTTTGTTGGTGAACAAATCGCAAAACTTGCAAAGAAAAAGAAAATCACAACTGTTGTCTTTGACAGAGGTGGATATCTTTACACTGGAAGAGTAAAAGAACTTGCTGACGGCGCAAGAGCTGCTGGCTTGGAGTTTTAAGGAGAGATTATGGCACAACAACAAAAACGTGAATTTAAAAAACCAAGAGTCGAAGTTAAAGACGAATTCGACAAGAGAACTCTTTCTCTTCGCCGTGTGACAAAGGTTGTTGCTGGTGGACGTAATATGCGTTTCTCAGCGCTCGTTGTCGTTGGTGATAAAAAGGGTCAAGTTGGAATGGGACTCAGCAAAGCAACAGAAGTTCCAAACGCAATTGAAAAAGCAACAAAGGCTGCTAAAAAGTCTTTGATTAAAACTCCAATTGTAGATGGAACAATTCCACACGAAGTTATTGGAAAATTTGCAAAAACAAGCGTTAAAATGCTTCCAAGTAAACCAGGTAGTGGATTGATTGCTGGTGGTGCTGCTCGTACAGTGCTCGAAGTTGCTGGATACACAGATATAACAGCAAAAATCTATGGTTCAACTGATAAAATCAACGTTGTTAGAGCAACATTGAATGGTCTCAAATCTTTGAGAACAAAAGAACAAGTTGCAATGCTTCGTGGAAAATCAGTTGAAGAAATTTAGGAGGATTTATGGCTAAGAATCAAGAAAAAACAATCAAAGTGACTCTAATCAAAAGCGCAACTGGTTTTGACAAAAGTCAAGCAAAAATTGTTGAAGCTTTGGGATTTAAAAAACTTGGTCAAACAAGAATTCTTCCTGACAACAATTGCATTAGAGGTAGCATCTTCAAAATTAAACACTTATTAAAAGTGGAAGAAGAAGCGTAAAGGAGAGGATTATGTATATACATGAATTAAAAAATGCTGACGGAGCAAGAGCAAGCAAGAAAAGACTTGGTCGTGGAATCGGAAGCGGTATAGGTAAGACCTCTGGTAAAGGACATAAAGGTCAAAACGCTCGTTCAGGTGGTGGAGTTCGCCCAGGATTCGAAGGTGGACAAAATCCTTTATACAGAAGACTACCTGTCAAAGGATTTAGCAACGCTAAATTCAAGAAAATTTATTCAACTGTTAATGTTTCTTCATTGAATATATTTGAAGCAAACACAGAAGTTGATGCATACAAACTTTTAGAATCTGGAATCTTGTCAAAAATTGAAAAAGATGGAATCAAGATTTTGGGAAATGGTGACCTTAAAGTTGCTTTAAAAGTTAAAGCAAACAAGTTCACAGCGCAAGCAAAAGAAAAAATTACAGCACAAGGTGGTAGTGCAGAGGAGGTATAATGTTCAAGACATTAGCTGACGCTTTTAAAATTAAGGAAGTCAGAAATAAAATTATCTTGACATTGGTTTTGCTCTTCGTATATAGGCTAGGTTGCTGGTTGCCAATTCCTGGCGTTTTGCCAAGCACATTCAAGTCTAACGTTGAAAACAACACCTTCCTTAGTTTGTTAAACTCAGTGAGTGGTGGAGCGCTCAGTCAAGGTTCATTTTTGGCTCTTGGTGTGAGTCCATACATCACTGCGTCAATCATAATTCAATTATTATCTGCTGTCATTCCTAGTTGGCAAAGACTTGCCAAAGAAGGTGGGGCTGACGGAAGAAAAAGATTAAGTTTATACACAAAAATTGGTGCATTGCTTATAGCGCTTGTTCAATCAATCGGTATTGCCGTTGGTTTCGGGGCTGCTGGTAATGCAGACTTAACAACATTTGGAAACAACTCATTCTTGTTCTACGCATTTGTTGTTATAATGATGGTGACTGGTGCTATGTTCACTGTTTGGCTTGGTGAGAAAATCACAGAGTTGGGCATTGGAAATGGTATGTCATTGTTAATCTTTGTTGGTATTTTGTCAACTGCAGGCAGTGCAATTTTAACAAACTTCCAAAACTTGGGTGTTGGTGGAAAAACAACTCAATACGCAATTTGGAGATTGGTGTTGTTTGTTTTGATTGTTCTTGTTATCTTCTCACTTGTTGTCTTTGTGGACGGCGGAGAAAGAAGAGTTAATGTGCAATATGCAAAACAAGTTAAAGGTAGAAAAATGTATGGTGGACAATCAACATACATTCCAATCAGAGTGAATGCAAACGGAGTTATGCCAATTATTTTCGCGACATCATTCCTTACATTCCCACAAATGTTGTTCTCAATTTTCTGGCCAAATGTGACCGGCGGTTTCATCGGTTGGTGGAACAAGTGGGTTGGAGCAGGCAGTTGGGTTTATGCAATTCTTCTTGCTTTGTTGATTTTGGCGTTTGCATATTTCTGGACAATGATTCAATTCGACACAGAAGAAATTAGTAGAAATATTCAACAAAATGGTGGATTTATTCCAGGAATTAGGCCAGGAAAACCAACCGCACAATATTTGAGCGGAATAAACAATAAAATTGTGTTGTTTGGTGCAATATTCTTAGCATTTATGGCACTCATTCCAACAATTATTTTACAAGCAGTAAATCTTGGCGGAATGACAGGAGCATTCACTGCTACAGGAATTCTCATTATCGTGTCTGTTGCTCTTGAATTTGACAAACAATTAGAAGCACAATTGATGATGAAAAATTATCGCGGATTTTTAAAGTAAAGGGGTAAAAAATGAATATTCTTTTGATTGGGATTCAAGGTTGTGGCAAGGGCACACTTGTTGCGGGTCTTGAAAAACATATCAATTTCTCATTGATTTCAATGGGGCAGTTGTTGAGAGACGAAATTGCAACTGGTTCTGCTCTTGGGAAAAAAATCAAAGAAAAAATTGATGCAGGAATGTTGGTCGACATGGACATAATCATGAAGACCGTTCAAAACAAACTTGCACACGACAAAAATGAAATTAAAATTTTTGATGGTTTCCCAAGAAATTTAGAACAGGCAGAAGCACTTGATAAAATTGCCAATGTTGATTTGGTGATACATTTGATAATCACAAAAGAACTTGCAATTGAGCGACTTGAAAAACGTCTTACATGTGCAAAATGTGGATACATCACAAGAACAGACAAAGTTTCAAACAATGTTTGTCCAGAATGCGGTGGAGAACTTGTGCACAGAAGTGACGACACAATTGAATCCATAAACAAAAGATTTTCAATTTATGAAAACGAAACGTATCCTTTGATTGATAGATACAAACGCCGTGGAGTTAAAGTTGCAGAAATTGAATCGATTGATGCAAACAAAACTCTGGACGAAGTTTTGAAGGTGTTAAATGGCTATCACAATTAAAAATTCAGAACAAATTGAAAAGATGAGAAAAGCAGGCAAGATATTGAAAGATACTCTTGACCTGATTGCATCTTCAATTTATCCAGGTCAGACCACTCAGCGTCTTAATGATTTGGCCTATGATTATATTATTAAACAAGGCGCAAAACCTTCATTTTTGGGACTTGACGGCTTTCCGTTCACGATTTGTGCAAGTTTAAACGACCAAGTTGTGCATGGATTTTGCACCGATGTTCCACTTAAAGAAGGGGATATAATTAGCATTGATTGTGGCGTCATTTGGGAAGGATATCACAGTGACGCTGCAAGAACATTTCCTGTTGGAAATGTGTCGATTGAAAAATCAAATTTAATCGAAGCCACAAAAGAATCATTCTTTGCTGGCATTGAAGGAATCAAAGCAGGTTCAAAACTTGGCAACATAAGTCACAGAATTCAAGTTTATTTGGAAGAACGTGGTTATGGAGTGGTTAGAGAACTTGTTGGACATGGGGTTGGAACGAAATTACACGAAGACCCAATGGTTCCAAACTTTGGCAAATACAACTCTGGTGTTGTGTTGCAAGAAGGAATGACTTTGGCAATTGAGCCAATGTCAACTTTGGGCAAAAGAGATGTATGCATCGAAGACAATGATTGGACAATTTCAACTTTGGACGGTTTGCCAAGTGCTCATTATGAAAACACTGTTTTGATAACAAAAGACGGTGTGGAAATATTAACATTGTAGAGGTGTTATGGATAATAAACTTATCGTTGGAGATATCGTAGTTTCAAAATTGGGACACGACAAAAATAAACCTTTTATTGTTGTTGCTGTTGACAATTTTGGATTTGTTGATATAATAGATGGGAAGTGTCGGGTTAAAGAAAAACCTAAGAAAAAAAATCCAAAACACTTGGAAAAAGTTGCGCATTGTGATGACATAATTGAAAAATTAAAACTTGTCACAACAACCAATTCCGAATTAAACAAACTTATCAAAACACAAATCAAATAAGGAGAGAAAATGTCAAAAGAAGATGTTATCGATGCAGAAGGAGAAGTTGTTGAAGTTTTGGGAAACGGCAACTTCAAGGTTAAAATTATGAACGACCATTTCATAATTGCTTATGTTTCTGGCAAACTCAGAGCAAACAAAATTAGAATTTTGCTTGGAGACAAAGTTAAAATCGAAATGAGTCCATATGATTTGACAAAAGGTCGAATTGTTTGGAGAGACAAAAATTCAGAATTTTAATCAACGGAAATTTTTGTTTTACGCAAAAAACTTATTGTTTAATGTGCAAAACTAAAAACATTTTCGCTTTTGCTTTTAGTGAGAAACAATCAAAAAGGAGAAAATATGAAAGTTAGACCATCAGTTAAACCTATGTGTGAAAAATGTAAGGTTATCAAAAGAAACGGAAAAGTTATGGTTATCTGTTCAAAAAACCCAAAGCATAAACAACGCCAAGGTTAATCAGATTTGAAAATAAGCACAATGTCTCGCGGCAATTTTGGCATTGTGAGAAAATATATCTGAAAATTTATCTACAATAGATTGATTTTCAAAACAAATAAATATGTTGGACACTGTTCCAAGATATAAATTTAAATTTGGAGGAAAGTATATGGCACGTATATCAGGCGTGGATTTACCTAATGAAAAGAGAGTTGAAATTGGACTCACTTACATTTATGGTATCGGACGAGTTAGCGCCAATAAAATTTTGGCAGCAACTGGAATCAATCCAGACACAAGAGTGAAAGACCTCACTGAAAACGAAATCGCTTCAATTCGTAAGTATTTGGAAGCAAACTATGTCGTTGAAGGTGAACTTAGAAAAAACGTTGCTCTTGACATCAAGAGATTGAAAGAAATCAGATGCTATCGTGGACTTCGCCATATTGCTAATTTGCCAGTTCGTGGACAATCTAGCAAGCAAAACGCAAGAACACGCAAAGGTCCAAAGAAAACAATAGCAAATAAGAAGAAGTAATGTTAAACGCATTACATAAACAGACAAATAAAGGAGTTAATAATGGCTGTTAAGAAAGAAACAAAGAAAAAGAAAGTGATTGTTAGCAATGGTGAAGGACAAGTTCACATTTTTGCTAACTCTAACAACACCTTGGTCACATTGACAGATAGTCAAGGCAACGCTTTGGCTCAATGCAGTGCTGGTGCACTTGGCAACCGTGGTGCAAAAAAGACAACACCATTTGCTGCACAAGAAGCTGTTGAAAAATGTTTGGAAAACGCAAATAAATTTGGCGTTCAAAAAGTTGCTGTCTTCGTTAAAGGCGCAGGTGTTGCACGTGAATCTGCAATAAGAGCAGTTGGAACTGCAGGATTGCAAGTGACAATGATTAAAGATGTCTCTCCAATTCCACACAATGGTTGCAGACCACCTAAGAAGAGAAGATTATAGGAGGAAATATGGCAAAAAATACATGTCCAGATTGTAAACAATGCCGCAGAGAAGGTTGCAAACTTTTTTTGAAAGGTGAAAGATGTTTGACAAAATGTTCTTTTGACAAACGTCCAACTGTTCCAGGACAACATGGTGCAGCAAAAAAGAAAATTTCAGAATATGGAATGCAATTGCGAGAGAAAAACAAAGTTAGAAGAACTTATGGTTTGCTTGAAAAGCAATTTAGAATTGCTTATGAAAAAGCGGCAAAGAGCAAAGAAATGACAGGTTGGGCTCTTTTGAAATCACTCGAATTGAGACTTGACAATGTGGTTTATCGTTTGGGATTCGCTTCTTCAAGAACAGAAGCAAGACAAATCGTTAACCATGGACATATCACTGTTAACGGAAAGAAAGTTAACATTCCTTCATACCAAGTTAAGGTTGGAGATGTGATTGAAGTTAAGGAATCAAAGAAAGGTCTTGAAATGTTTGCAAGTTTGAAAGGATTAAAAATCAGCGTTCCAAAGTGGTTGGAATCAAACCTTGAAACTTTAACAGGAAAGGTTTTGGCTCTTCCAGAAAGAGATGATGTTGATTTAGGAATCAAAGAACACTTGATTGTAGAATATTATTCAAGATAATAGGAGAGAAAAATTATGATGGAAATCGAAAAACCAAAAATACTTTTAGATGAACAAGACAACGGAGCACGTGCAATCATAACAGTTGAACCTTTGGAAAAAGGTTTTGGAACAACAATTGGAAACATGCTTAGAAGGACATTGCTTTCTTCTCTTCCTGGTTCTGCAATTGTTGGAATTAAAATTAAAGGTGTTTTGCACGAGTTTTCAACAATAAAAGGTGTCACAGAAGACGTTCCAGACATCGTTTTAAACTTGAAAACAGTTGCTGTGAAGACTGAAAGTAAAGATGAAGATTTCAAAGGAATTATGACTTTGAAAAAGAAAGGTGCCGGAGTGCTTTATGCAAAAGACATCGAGTGTGAAGATGGAATCACAATCATGAATCCTGACCAATACATTTGCACATTGGACGATGATGCTGACCTTGACATGACTTTATATGTTGGAAGAGGCAGAGGATTTGTTCCAGCAAGTGCAAACAAGAACTTCTCAGATGAAGTTGACTACATTGCAATTGACTCAATGTTCACACCAGTAAAACGCGTGAATTTTGAAGTTCAATCAAGCAGAGTTGGTCGTTCTTTGGATTTTGACAAACTTGTTTTGGACGTTCAAACCAGAGGAACATCAAGTGCGAAAGAAGTTGTTGCATTGTCAGCAAAATTGTTGAATGATTACGCAACAATGTTCGTTGAACTTGTTGAAGGAATGGACGGAGTTAACATTTTGGTTGCAAGAAAAGAAGACGAAAGAACAAAATTGTTCGAAAAACCAATTGAAGAAATGGAATTGAGCGTTCGTAGCTACAATTGCTTAAAACGTGCAGGAATTGAAACAATTGGCGACCTTGCAAAGAAGACCAAAGGTGAAATGATGAAAGTTCGTAATATGGGTGCAAAGTCAATGGAAGAAGTTATCCAAAAACTTGAATCTTATGGAATTGTTCTTGAAGGTAATGAAAATTATTAAAGGACAAAGCGCAATAAAGTGAATTGCATTTATGCGCGCTAAAAAGACAAAAAACAAAAAGGAGAAAGAATCGTGAATAAGAAATTAGGACGTCCAACTGAAGAAAGACTTGCAATCATGAAAAATCAAGCAACTGACCTTTTGTGGAAAGGCGAAATCAAAACAACAGTTGCAAGAGCAAAATCTTTAAGAAGTTATGTTGAAAAAATCTTAACACTTGCAATAAACACACACGAAGATGTTGTTTCAGTTCAAAAAACAACAGTCAACGCTAAAGGTGAAAAAGTTTCTCGCGAAGTCATGAATGATGGACCAAAGAAACTTACAGCAAGAAGAAAAATCATGGCAAAACTCAATTCTGTTAAAGAAGAGCGTAAACCAGGCGAAAAGAAAGCTGACTACCTTACTCGTATTGACAACATTAAAAACCCAATCATTGAAAAGATTTTCAACGTATATGCCCCAAAATATGATGCAAGAGCAAAAGAACTTGGACAAAAAGGTGGCTACACACGTATCATCAAACTTGGAACACGCAAAGGTGACAACGCTGAAATTTGCAAAATTATGTTAATTTAGTGGAAAAGTTTTGATAAATTTTAAAATTAAGCATCAAAAAGCAAAAGACAAATCAACTAACAGTATTTAAGCATTGCTTTAGAAAGACAATTTTAGACGACCAACATGGTCGTTTTTTCTTTTTTTTAGAAACACAAAAGTTTTTATAGAATTTCAAATATATCATAAAAATTTGATATAATTTTAAAAAAAGTAATTTTTTTAAAAATTTGCGGTAAATTGAGCAAAAAAACATATAAAAATATGCAACATAAAAAATTGTTGATGGGGAATGCTACAAACAACAAAACAAAATTTAAAGACATTCGTATTTTTGAAAAATATGGAGACAATTTGCGTGATGTCGAAAATTGTTTGACTTGCCATATTCAATTTGGTAGAATTAAACAAAATAAGGGGTAAAATGCAAGGACAGAAGCGATTTACATTGTCGTTGGTGGTAGCCACAATTGTAATTTTGCTGGCGATTTTTTTGCATGTCACCTTTGCTTATTTCACGGCAACTGGAACAAGAAAAGGCGAACTTCAATTTGCAGTTCTAAATATTAATATTTTATCTTCAACTGATGGAAACAATTTCACAAGTTTAGATGATAGCACTTTCACCACGAGATATTTTAAGAATGTAGAGCCAGGCTCAACAATAAATTTAAACAATTTACAAGTGAAAAACACGAGCGATGTAAGTGTCTACGCTCTTGTAAAACTCAATGTTGAAGTATCTGCAACAGACGCAGACACAATATCATATACAGAATGGTATAATTTAACTGGCACAAGGGTTGAAACATCAAATTTTTCAGTTAACACAACAGGGGCAACACTTTTAGGGAAAAACAAGACATCAAATTTTGCAATTTCTTTCGTTTTGGACGGAGAGAGATTTGACAATACATATCAAAATGCAACAGTGAAGACCACACTTTCAGCATTCGCTGTGCAAAGCAATCTTAGGGATAGCGATATGTATGTTGACGAAGCACAATATGCGGCATATTTCATCATAAAAGATGACGTAAGTTATGTAAGTCTTCCCGAAGATTATACCCAAGTTGAATACATTGAAAGCACAGGCACGCAGTACATTGACACAGGTTATATTGGATCAAATAACACATCTCTTGAAATAAAACAATCATTTTTGTATGAACAGAGTGTTGCGTCTTATTCCGCAATTGGAAGCGCAGGAAATAATAACGATAGAATTGAAATGGGATATAACTCGATGAATAATCAATTTTGGTGCAATACAGGAAGTACAACTTCAAGATTTGCGACAGGTTTTGCGGTGGATATGGAACCACACGTGTTCAGTTGGGATGGAAGTGGTTATTTTGCAATAGATGATTATGTTGCATTTGCAAAAAACACCATTTCAACTGCTTTTGAATGTACCACAAGTTTATATTTATTTAAAGATAATCAAAGAATGGGATATTATTGTCCTGTCAAAACTTACTATTGCAAAATTTGGGACAATGGCACATTGGTTAGGAATATGATTCCATGCTATCGCAACAGTGACAATAAAGTTGGAATGTATGATATGGTAAACAATGTCTTTTACACCAACGCTGGCACTGGAGAATTTCAATATATTGAAACATCTTCATATTCATTTACAGGAAAGATTTATGGAAATAGTGTTCAATCTGAAACACCATCTCCAACAAATCCAGTCGAAATTCAAAGCGTAGGCGAAAAAACAAAAAACTTGTTTAATTGGTCAGCAATAAAAAATACAAATATCATAGTTTCTGAAAATGGTCAAAAAATTACAATGCCAATTTTGACACAAAGTAATAGTAATGGATATACTGGGACACAATCAAAATTTAGTGAACTTTTCCCTGATTTGCAAGTCGGCGATACAGCGACCTTAAGTTTTAATTCCAACGCTGAAATTAAAAAAATTTATCTTAATACACCTAAATTAACGTGGGCAGCAGGTGAGACACTAACGATAACTGAGGATATTATAGATTCTAATGTTGTATTCTACGGCAATTATTATGCGCATGGTCAAACTGAACAGGTTGTAATCAGTGATTTTCAAATGGAACTTGGTTCGACGGCAACTGATTATGAACCATATGGATATAAAGTGCCGGTGACTTTGAATGATGGAACAACGCAAAATATCTATATAAAAGAACCGTTAAGAAAGGTCGGCGCCTATGCAGATTACATTGATTTTAATACCAACACAGTCGTAAGAAATGTTGGATATAAAGTTCTCAATGGCAGTGAAAGTTGGACTACGATGTCTTATACATATGAATACTCAATAAGTAAATCATCGTTTAGCAATATTGATGCTCCTTCAAGTACAAAAAATTTGTTATGTGATAGTTTTGTTGTGACCACATCAACAGCAAAAACCATAGGTCAATTTAGAGCGGGAAGTTCATACTTGAATTTTAACTATGATAATGGAGAAGCAGGGATAGATAATTTTAAAACTTGGCTGTCGGGAAACAATATTACAGTTTATTACAAACTATTAACACCAACCGTAGAACAGATTGAAACACCGATTCTTCAATCAAACTCTTCAGAAATTGATGATTGGGGATTAACAACTGACACAACTGTTCAAACAACAATTGATTGGATAGTAAAAAAATTAAATAGTTTCCAAACGAAAAGTTTTACTCATATTGAATTAAATGGTTATCCACTTATGAAGACGGATTCAGTTGCAGATAGCTTGACCACAAACTCAGAGGGGAAAGCTGTATTGACAAGGAACGTTGGAACATATGTCTTCACAGGGGACGAAACATTCACTTTGTCAAACGGAGAATATGTGTTCTCAAAATCTTCAATTGATGGAATTAACTCATCTTCAACTGATTTAAAATGTTCTCATTTTGATTTAACTTCATCGACTGGAACAATAAAGACATTCAGAGTGGATTCAAGTTCAATATATTTCAATTACGACAACGGAGCTGGTGGAATTGATGGTTTCGAAGCCTACTTAAAAGATAGATACTCAAAAGGGGACCCAGTGGTCATCGCATATCCACTTCAAACGTCAACAACGTCAACAATATCACCAACAAATAACTTATATTCAGGTGAGCAAACTTTAACATTTGAGACTGGGAATGGCACTAATAATACTGATGGGACAATCTATATTGAAGGTGACGATGTGTTGAATTGTGTAGGAAAGACTTTGGTCGTTTCATACAAATTGAGAAGATATGAAGACGATGGTTGGACAGATTCAACATATCCACCATTTGTTGGATACTCATTCTATGATTCAAACAATGATTATATTTCTAATTCTCAACAAATTATTTATCTAGACAATTATACTATGACTTCAAATGATGGCTCTTGGACATATCTATGGTTCACGATAGACGTAAGCGATTCAGATATATCAAAGATTGCAATTCAATTGGCGGGTGGCGGAACAAGCGCCCAATATAGACATTATGACATCAAACAGATTAAAGTTGAAGTGGGCATACAACCTTCACTGTAAATTGTTCGGGTAGTTGATATTCACTAAACGCATACGCTAAAACGCTCGTGGCAAATAATTCTCACTTGCGGTAAATTTGTTAATTTAAATAATTCAATATTTTATGGGAAAATTAAAAAAACGAGATAAATTCTCGTTTTTTTTGAAATTTCATATTTTTTGTCATAAAAATTTAGTTTTATTTAAAATTTTTCAACGGCGGTTAATTATCCAAAAATATAAATATAAATATGTCAAAATTATTGACGCGTCGCAACATTCCCTTTTACTAATTTGTGTCGTTATCACTCACAAATTTAGTCTTTTGGTCAGTTGCTCCTTTACCCACTGCAACATTCGTCTTGTGGGTGCCCATGTGTATTTCTCAATAATTAACATTGTTATAAAATTTCTCACAAATTCGAAATTTTGAACTTCGCCAATTATCTAAAAATCTTCACATAAAATTGTTAAATCTATTGACAATTTTAGTGAGATTTTATATAATTGGCTTGTTATAGATTAGTGCTGCTTTGTCTATACGGGACGAAAGTCCAAAAGAGGTTGCTTATGTCAATTTTTTTGTGAGTTGGTCACTCACTTTGAAATTGACTCGCCAGTTTTGGCAAAAAAATTTTATAAGGAGGAAATAATGCCTACAGTTAACCAATTGGTTAGAAAACCTAGAGTGAAAAACGTTGTAAAAAGCCAATCAATTTTGTTGGACGAATGCCCTCAAAAACGTGGTGTGTGCTTGACAGTGACAACAACAACTCCAAAGAAACCTAACTCAGCTTTGAGAAAAGTTTGCCGTGTTCGTCTTTCTAATGGTAAGGAAACAACATGCTACATTCCTGGAGAAGGTCACAATCTTCAAGAACACAACGTCGTTTTGGTTCGTGGTGGTCGTGTTCCTGACCTTCCAGGTGTTAGATATCACGTTGTTCGTGGTGCTCTCGACACAGCCGCTGTTCAAAAACGCAAACAAGGTAGAAGTAAATATGGCGCTAAACGCCCTAAGTAATTTGATTAAATCAAATAAAATTTTTATATTAATTTTGTCTAAAATCAATTTTATATATTTTAAAATCTTAACCCAAAAAATTTAATAAGGAGAAATATTATGTCAAGAAGAAATGCTGCTGTGAAAAGAGAAGTTCTTCCAGACCCAATGTATAACTCAACTTTGGTGACAAAAATCACTAACCAAGTTATGTTGGACGGAAAGAAAGGTATAGCTCAATCAATCGTTTATGGTGCAATGAAAATTGCTTCTGAAAAACTCAACGATGACGCAATGACAATTTTAAACACAGCAATTGAAAATATCAAGCCTAAACTTGAAACAAAGGCTAGACGTGTCGGTGGTGCTAACTACCAAGTTCCGATGGAAGTTAGAGCTGACAGACAACAAACTCTTGCAATCCGTTGGTTGGTTATGTGCGCAAGAAAGAGAAACGAAAGAGGTATGGAAGCTCGCCTTGCTGCTGAAATCGTTGACGCATTCAACCAAACTGGTGGTGCTGTAAGAAAACGTGACGATATGCATAGACAAGCCGAAGCAAACAAAGCTTTCGCTCATTATCGTTGGTAAGGGGGATTAAATGGCAAGAACTGTACCATTAAATAAAATTAGGAATATCGGTATCATGGCGCATATTGATACTGGTAAAACAACAACAACTGAAAGAATTTTGTTCTACACTGGAATTAACCACAAAATCGGTGAAGTTCACGATGGTGAAGCAACAATGGACTGGATGGCTCAAGAACAAGAGCGTGGAATCACAATCACATCTGCATGCACAACTTGCAAATGGAAAGATTGCACAATCAACATCATTGACACTCCAGGACACGTTGACTTTACTGTTGAAGTTGAACGTTCATTGAAAGTTTTGGACGGTGCGGTTGCATTGTTCTCAGCTCGTGCTGGTGTTCAAGCGCAATCTGAAAACGTTTGGCGTCAAGCAAGCAAATTCAATGTTCCAAGACTTTGCTTTGTAAACAAAATGGACATCAACGATGCAAATTTCTTAAAAGCAGTTAAATCAATGAAAGAAGTTTTGGGAGCAAACGTTGTTCCACTTCAACTTCCTATTGGACAAGCTGAAACTTTTAAAGGAATTGTTGACCTCATCAAAATGAAAGCTTATGTTTTCTATGATGACCTTGGAAAAGATATTAGAGAGGAAGAAATTCCTGCTGACATGCTTAAAGATTGTCAAGAATATAGAGCAAAAATGATTGAGTCTGTTGCTGAAACTGATGATGTTCTTTTGGATAAATTCTTTAATGGTGAAGAATTGACAGAAGAAGAAATTAAAGCAGGTATTAGAAAAGCAACTTGCTCATTGAAAATGTTCCCAGTTCTTTGCGGAACAGCTGCAAAAAACAAAGGTATCCAAGAACTTTTGGACGCAGTTGTTGATTATATGCCAAGTCCTATTGATGTTCCAGCAATTAAAGGAACACTTCCAGATGGAACAACATGTGAAAGAAACAACAGCGACGATGAACCATTTGCTGCCCTTGCATTCAAAATTGCAACTGACCCATATGTTGGCCGTATCACGTTCATTCGTGTTTACAGCGGAAAACTTTCAGCTGGTTCATATGTTTTGAATTCATCAAAAGACAAAAAAGAAAGAATTGGACGTTTGCTTCATATGCACGCTAACAACAGAACAGATATTGACGAAGTTTTGGCTGGTGATATCTGCGCCGTTGTTGGACTTAAAAACACAGGAACAGGTGACACGCTTTGTGATGAAAATCATCCAATCAAACTTGAAGAAATGGAATTCATGAAACCTGTTATCCAACAAGCAATCGAACCAAAAGACAAGCAAGCACAAGAGAAATTGGGAATCGCAATTTCAAAACTTATGGAAGAAGACCCAACATTTAAATCATACACTGATGACCAAACTGGTCAAACAATTATCGCTGGAATGGGCGAATTGCACCTTGACATTTTGGTTGACAGAATGAAGAGAGAATTTGGTGTTGAAGTGACTGTTGGAAAACCTCAAGTTGCTTACAAAGAAACAATCCGTCGTGCTGTTGAAGCAGAAGGAAAATATATTAAACAATCTGGTGGTCGTGGACAATATGGTCACTGTAAAATTAAAATGGAACCTCTTGAAAGAGACAAAGGTTATGTGTTTGAAAGCACAGTTGTTGGTGGTGCTATTCCAAAAGAATACATCGCTCCAATTGATGCCGGTATCCAAGAAGCAAAGAAATCTGGCGTGCTTGCAGGATATGAAACAATTGACTTCAAGGTGACTGTTTATGATGGTTCTTATCACGATGTCGACTCTTCAGAAATGGCCTTCAAGATTGCCGGTTCAATGGCGTTTAAAGAAGCAATGAAGAAAGCAGATCCTGTGCTCTTGGAACCTATTATGAAAGTTGAAGTGACAACTCCAGACGAATACCTTGGAGGTGTTATGGGTGGACTTACATCTCGTCGTGGTGTACTCACTGGAACAGAAGCAAAATTCGGTTCACAAGTAATTCACGCAGAAGTTCCACTTTCAGAAATGTTTGGTTATTCAACAGACCTTCGTGGTTCAACCCAAGGAAGAGGTACATTCACAATGGTGCCAGACCACTATGCTGAATGTCCAAAAAATATATCAGACAAAATCATCGGTGAAAGAAAAAGAACTGAAGAATAGAATTGTTTCTTTACAAAATTCATCAAATTTAACCTTTTAATTGATTAAAAAAGAGGTTTAAAACACTTGACTTTATCTTTTAAAATAAAGTAAAATATAAATGTTTATATAAAAAGGAGAAATATTTATTATGGCAAGAGCTCAATTTAACAGAACAAAACCACATGTTAATATTGGTACAATCGGTCACGTTGACCACGGTAAAACAACATTAACAGCTGCTATCAATATCACATTGGCTGGACTTGGATACAATGCTGATAAAAAAGACTATGCAAGCATTGATAACACTCCAGAAGAAAGAGCACGTGGTATCACAATTAACACATCACACATTGAATATGAAACAGAAAAACGTCACTATGCTCACGTTGACTGCCCAGGACACGCTGACTATGTTAAAAACATGATTACTGGTGCTGCTCAAATGGACGGAGCAATCCTTGTTGTTGCTGCAACTGATGGTTGCATGCCTCAAACAAAAGAACACATTTTGCTTGCTCGTCAAGTTGGTGTTCCATACATCATCGTATTCATGAACAAAACAGACCTTGTTGACGACCCAGAAATCCTTGACTTGGTTGAAATGGAAATTCGTGATTTGTTGTCTTCTTATGGATTCCCAGGAGATGACGTTCCAGTTATCAAAGGTTCAGCTTTGAAAGCATTGGAAGCTGCTTCAGCAGGTAATGTAAATGACCCAGCTTGCGATTGCATCAAAGAATTGATGAAAGCTGTTGACGAATACATTCCAGACCCAGTTCGTGACACTGATAAACCATTCTTGATGCCAGTTGAAGACGTCTTCACAATCACAGGACGTGGAACTGTTGCAACAGGAAGAGTTGAACGTGGTGTTGTAAAACTTAACGAAGAAGTTGAATTGGTTGGTATTAAGGAAACAAGAAAAGTTGTTGTCACTGGTATCGAAATGTTCAGAAAATCTTTGGACGAAGCTCGTTCAGGAGATAACGCAGGTTTGTTGCTTAGGGGTATTCAAAGATCTGAAATCGAAAGAGGACAAGTTCTTGCAAAACCAGGTTCAATCACTCCACACACTCAATTCAAAGCTGAAGTTTACGTTTTGAAGAAAGAAGAAGGCGGACGTCACACTCCATTCTTCAATGGATATCGTCCTCAATTCTATGTTAGAACAACTGATATCACTGGTTCAATTAAACTTCCAGAAGGAGTTGAAATGGTTATGCCAGGAGATAACGTCACAATGGAAATCGAACTTATTCACCCAATCGCTATTGAAAAAGGTATGAGATTCGCTATCCGTGAAGGTGGACGTACTGTTGGTTCAGGTGTTGTATCTGACATCATTAAATAATAATTTAAATTAATATTTGGTAATCCAAATTCCATCATTTTAAACTGACGGGTTAAAAATGGTGAAGTGTTAAAAAGATTGAAAAATTCTGCGACGGCAGAATTTTTTTATACCTGTTTTAAATTGTTAAGAAAAAGGTGAGTATTTTTTAATTGATAATTTAAACTGTTTGACCGACTTACTCAATAATGATAAAATACAATTATGGAATATGAAGATATAATTAATCAGCTAAATTCTATTGCGGACAACGAATGGGGAAATGAAGAACATCACATAAAAATAATAAATTCAAAACAAAAAATATTGGGTGTTAGAACTCCAGAATTAAAAAATTTGGCAAAAAAACTTGCTAAGTTGGATTTAAAAAAATCGCTAAAACTTATAAAATTTAATTCGTTTGAAGAGACAACGTTATATGGATTGCTTTTGGGATTTGTGAATAATTTTGAAGAACTTTTACCTTTAATTGATGAGTTTTTGCAAAAAATTGACAATTGGGCAACTTGCGACCAAACCTGCTCTGCGTTAAAAATTTTTAAAAAAGATAAAAATAATAAATATTATCCAATTTTTAAGCAATATGCAAAATCCAATTTCGAATTTGAGGCGAGATTCGGAATTGTTATGATTATGCTGTATTATGTAAATGATGAAAATATTGATGATATAATAGAATTAACGACAACAATTAACAATCATTCATATTATGTAGACATGGCAATTAGTTGGTTAATTAGTGTCGCTATAATTAAATATGAAAATCAAATTTTAAATTTAATCAAAAGTCGAAAATTAAATAAATTCATTCAAAATAAAGCAATTAGTAAATGCAGGGACAGTTTTAGAGTGAGAAAAGAAGTGAAAGATAATTTGGTTTTGTATAGGAAATAAAAATTTCACATAAATTAACTTGACAATAAGATTTGTGGAATATATAATGAAAATATAAATTAATAAAAACAATTTGTTGTTTATAAGAGGTAATTATGAAAAAAATGCTTTGGTGGAACAAATAAAATTCCTTACACTATGTGTAAGTGGTTTTTGAGTTGCCACAAAACATTTTTACAAATTAACAATTTGAATTCGATGTGTTTTGTTGGCATGTCGAATTTTTTATAAACTATTAAATAAAAATTAAAAAGGTGGAATTGATTATGGAAAACAAAATTATATTAACCGGAGATAGACCAACAGGATTCTTGCATTTAGGGCATTATGTTGGTAGTTTAAAACGAAGAGTTCAACTTCAAAATCAGGGCGATTATGACGAGTTTTATGTCATGGTTGCAGATAGTCAAGCATTGACAGACAATTTTGGTAATGTCCAAAAAGTGAGAGACAACGTTTTAAACATTGTTTTAGACTATTTGGCTGTGGGATTGGACCCAAACAAAGTGACATTTTTTATTCAAAGCGAAGTTAGTGAGCTTACAGAATTCACTTTCTATTATATGAATCTTGTCACGCTTTCAAGATTGGAAAGAAATCCAACCGTGAAAGAAGAGTTGAAATCAAAAGACTTTAATGGAACAATTCCAATGGGTTTTTTGACTTATCCAGTGAGTCAAACGGCAGATATCACTGCATTTAATGCCACAATTATTCCTGTTGGAGAAGACCAACTTCCAATGATTGAACAAGCGAGAGAAATTGTTCGCTCTTTCAATAATCTTTATGGAGAGACTTTGCTTGAACCACACGCTGTTCTCCCAGAAAATGAAAATTGCTATCGACTTGTTGGGACAGATGGAAATGCAAAGATGAGTAAATCTTTGGGAAATTGTATTTATTTGTGTGACGAACCTGATGTGATAAAGCAAAAAGTATTTTCAATGTACACTGACCCTGACCATATTCACGTTGATGACCCAGGCAAGATTGAAGGAAACACTGTTTTCACATATCTTGATGTGTTCTCAACAGAAAAGGATTTTGAAAAATATCTTCCAGAATACAAATCTCTTGACGAACTTAAAGCGCACTATCAAAGAGGCGGTCTTGGAGATATGAAAATCAAAAAGTTTTTGAATCAAATTTTGCAAGACTTGATTGCTCCGATTAGAGAAAGAAGAAAAGAATATGCAAAAGACCCAGAAAAAGTATTTGAAATTTTAAGAAAAGGTACAGAAAAAGCAAGAAAAGTTGCTCATGAAAATCTTTTAAAAATGAAAACCAATATGGGTATAAATTATTTTAATTAAAATTTTCAAACAGAAATAAGACTCTCGTTCGGGAGTCTTTTTTGTTATACAATTCATTTTTCTTTTTTTTAGATAAAACCTCTTTGTTGGCCAAATAGATGGCAATTGCAATTGTTAAAGTTGTTTTGACCATATGCGCCAAGTGCGAGCAAAAGTAGAAGCAAAAATGTGGTATTGCTTACAAGATTTGTGTTTGTGGCTTGAGCAATGATTGCAATGAGTATGGCGAACAAAATATAAAAAGCATTTAGATTCATTTTCTATCTCCTTATACAATTTTTTTTGTTTTTAATATTTATTCGTCAGATTTCGTCTTTGTTAAAAGTTTGTTAAAATTTTAAAATTTTGTATAATTTTTTTATGAATTTAGATTGTAAAGAAGAAATTTATTTAAAAAAATACATGCCAAATGGCGCAGAATTAAAAAGCATGTCTTCGTTTTTCTATGCTTTTAGTGATGATACACGACTAAAAATTATAATTTTACTCATTGTAAAACCTATGTGTGTGGGTGATATTTCTGAATTCTTAAATATCAATCAGACAACAGTTAGTCATCAACTAAAAATTTTGCGTGCACTAAATATAGTTGCGTTTGATAGAAATGGAAAGAATATTATATACTACATATCTAATCCGCATATTGAGACAATGTTTAATTCGGTTGTGGACTGCATTTAGCAAAAAATTGACAAAGTTCATACCATGAAGTATGAAAATTGTTTGTGTGTCGGGTGGTTCCTATAAGTCGTTTTATCTCAATTGTTTTCTCAATTTAAATAAATGTGATTTATTGGTTTTTAATTTTGGGATTATTTATGATTACGATATGATTGATGAAGCGATTGGCAAAGGAATTGTTTCAAAAGAAATTTTGATGTTGTCAAAAAGTTTGGGTTGCCAAGTGGTTGCAGGAGTTAATCTAATTTCAAAAGGAAAGTCAAAGAAAGGATTTATCTGTTGCGACGGAGAAAAATTGGCGATTTGTTCGGTTTTTGACGGGTGTAAAATACGCATAAAAAACAAAGATATTTTGGTTGGAGTGGAGTGGGGGAAACAAAAAGCAAAGAATAAAATTATATTATCAAACAAAAGAATTTTCCCAAATTTAGAGAGTTGTTCTAAAGATAGATTTTACATTTTTTGCGATAGTTTTGGCGTAAATATAGTGCAAAATAAAAAATTAAAAAGAAAATTTTGCAAATATTCAAAATTCATTTTGAAATAATTTTTTAGTATGTTATAATGATTGAAAATAATACTAACCATATTTTATCAATTTGGAGAAAAGATGAAGAAAACAGTTAGAGATATAGATGTTGCTGGCAAAAAAGTATTAGTACGTGTTGATTATAATGTCCCAATGAACGCTGAACTTAAAATCACTGATGACACAAGAATTCAAGCAACTCTGCCAACAATAAATTATTTAATTGAACATGGCGCCAAGGTAATAGTTTGTTCTCATTTGGGAAGACCGGATGGCATAGACAACAAGTTGTCACTCAGACCTGTCCTTGCAAGATTGTCAAAACTTTTGGACAAGCCGGTTTCATTTGCAGAAGATATTATGGACGAATCAACAGACGATTTAATTGCCAAAATGAACGATGGCGATGTGTTGATGCTTGAAAATATCCGTTTTTATAAAGAAGAAGAAAAAAATGACCCAGAATTTGCGAAACGACTAGCAAGTTTTGCTGACATTTTTGTTCTTGAAGCATTTGGAACTGCACATAGGAAACATGCGTCAACTTATGGAGTTGCAAAATTAATTCCTGCAGTGTGTGGATTTTTGGTTGAAAGTGAGTTAAAGGCGTTTGATAAAGTTCTAAACGACCCTGCTCATCCATTCGTTGCAATTCTTGGTGGTGCGAAAATCGCAGATAAATTGCCGGTTATTGAACATTTGATTGATATTGTGGACACAATTTTAATCGGTGGTGGAATGGCATACACTTTTATTAAAGCCATTGGTGGGAACATTGGAACATCAATTGTTGACAATTCAAAAATAGATTTGGCAAAAGAATTGCTTGACAAAGCCAAAGATAAAGGTGTAAAAATCATTCTTCCAATAGATAATGTTGGTGCAAAAGAATTTAGTGCAACAGCAAAGACAAAGAAATTTAATAGCGCTTTCTTTGACGAATCGTATCAAGGAATGGATATTGGACCAAAAACGATAAAAGTGTTTAAAAAGCAAATTAAAAAAGCAAAAACAATTGTGTGGAATGGTCCTCTCGGAGTGTATGAATACGACAAGTTTAAGAAAGGCACCAACAAAATTGCTAAGTATATTGCAAAAAGTAAAGCTATGTCAATAATTGGCGGTGGAGATAGTATTGCAGCGGTTAAATCGTTGGGCGTTGTTAAGAAAGTGACACATCTTTCAACGGGTGGTGGCGCTTCTCTTATGTTGTTGCAAGGCAAATCTCTTCCATGTGTTGACTTAATTGAGGACGTTGAGTATAATGCATAAAATTCTTGTGGGAAACTACAAAAATTTTGGAAATTCCGAATTTTATTTCCAAATACAAGAAAAACTGAAAGATTTAGATATTAAGGACACGAAATTGATTTTGTGTCCAAATTTTCTTTTTTTGAATTGCTTAAAAATTGAGACAAAAAATGTTTATTTATGCGTCCAAGACATGGATAATTTAACCGATGATTCTTCATGTCAATATGCATTAGTGGGACACTGGGACAAACGTAAACATGGTGAAACAAACGAGACGATTGTAAAAAAAGTGACTAATGCGATAGACAAGAATATAATTCCAATAATATGTGTCGGCGAACAAAATAAAGATAACTCACATCAAGAGATAACTCAGCAAGTAGAATATATTTTAAAAAATGTGGGGAATAGCAAATTTCTCTTTGCATATGAACCAGTCTGGAGCGTCGGGACGGATAAATTTCCATCAAAAAAACATGTTTTAGAAAATATAAATTTAATCAAATCAATGTGCGCAAATTTCGGAAAGACATGCCAAGTTTTATATGGTGGAAATCTAAATGAAAATAATTTACACACATTGTTGCATGAAGACATTGATGGCTTCATGTTTGGAAGAATGTGTTTAGATATTGAAAAATTTTTTAATTTAGTTTTGGAGATTGAAAATGAATAAAGGAATTTTGTTAATTTTAGATGGTTATGGCGAAGGTGAGGAAAACGATTTTAACGCGGTTATAAATGCAAACACGCCAACGCTTCACGCTTTGAAAAATAATCCCTATTCTCTTTTAAGGACAGATGGCGAGTATGTTGGTTTGTTTCCAAAAGACCTTGGCGGGAGTGAAGTTGGACACACAACAATTGGCGCTGGACGAGTTGTGAAGTCAACGGCAAAACAAATTTCTGACGACATTAAATCTGGAGAGTTTGAAAAGAAAAAAGAAATTCAAAAACTTGCAACTCAATTAAAAAAGAAAAATGCAAATTTGCATTTGGTTGGACTCATGAGCGATAAAAACATTCACTCAAACATAAATCATTTGTTTGAATTGATAAGAGTCTTTAAGGATAAGGCGCAAAATATTTTTATTCATTTTATTACAGACGGAAGAGATACAACTCAATTTGAAAGTATAAAATTTTTAAAAATGTTAAAAAAATTGATAAAAAATGAGAAAAATTGCCACATTTTAAGCGTTTCTGGAAGATTTTTTGCTCTTGACAGAGAAAATCACATGGAAAGAACGAATCGTGCATTTAATGAAATGTTTTTAAATTTTTCTGGCATTCAAGAAGCTGATGTTGAAAAATATATAAAGTCAGAGCATTCAATTGGACACAACGACCAATTTGTTGCACCTGTTCATGTTGAAAACAAAAATTATTCTGGAATCAAAAAAGACGATGTTGTGTTTTTGTTTAATTTCAGAGAAGATAGATTAAGGCAAATTGGACAAATGATAAACACGCTTCCTTGTGCGTTATATACAATGGCAAGTGTTGGCGGAGTTAAAAGCAAAATTATTTATCCACATAAAAATGTGAAAAACACGCTTAGTGAATATTTATCTAAAAAACATCTGAAACAAATAAAGATTGGAGAGAGCACAAAATATGCGCATATCACCTATTTTCTCAACGGCGGAAGAGAGACACCATTTAAAGGTGAAGACAGAATTCATGTTCCTAGTTTGGCAGTTGACGACTTTTCAAAGACACCAGAAATGCGTGCAAAAGAAATAGCGGACAAGGTTGTGGAAAGTGTGGACAAATGTTATGATGCAATTATTGTAAACTTTTCAAATCCGGATATGGTTGGTCACACGGGCGATTATCAGGCGACCGTGAAATCGCTTGAAGTTTTGGACAAAGCGGTTGAAAGAGTGATTAAAAAAGCAAAAGAGAACGGATATTTTGTTCTAGTCACTGCTGACCACGGAAACGCAGAAATGATGCGAACAAAGAATGGAGAACCGCATTTGGCGCACACATTAAATCCTGTCGTTTGCACGATTGTTGGTGGAACTAATGAAATGAGAAAACATGGAGAACTATCTGATGTCGCTCCAACGTTTTTAGATTTGATGGGAATTAAACCAAATAAATCTTTTGAAGGAAAAACTTTAATAAAACACTGATTGACTAATTGAAATAAGTGTGATAAAATGTAGTTGAAGGAATAAGTTATGAATATTTACAATCAATTTGTCAATTTTATAAGAGACATGCCAAGCATTTGGTTTTTAACAATTTGGTTTGTTCTTTTTGCTGGTTGTTTGTTGTTGGTTATGAATTTTTGGAAAAAGCATGACGGAAAACAAAATTCGTTTGTCAAATTAAGTTTACTTGCATGGGCAATAATTTTGTTTGCACTATTGATTTATTTGACTTATATAAGAAAATAATTAAAAAGACTTGTCAACTTTTGAAAGCTATGATATAATAGCAAATATTTGGAGGAAACATGAATTTATTTTTGGCATCAGTTCCAGAATGGATGGACAAATCATTCCCAGTTTTAGAGAGAATATGTTTGGTGATTTTGGCAATTTTGGCTCTTGTTATGGTCGTTTTGGTGTTTATGCAAATCACTGGTGGAAATGAAGCAAACAACGTTATCACAGGGAACAAAGATAGTTATTATTCACAAAACAAATCTGGTTCAAGAGAAGGACGAATAACACGATTAATTTACATTTGTTTAGGTCTTATCGCTTTGTTTAGTGTGCTTTACTTTGTATTGTTTAAGATTTTAACACTTTATTAAAATTGACCAAATTTTGGTCTTTTTTTATGTCAAAAATTCATATAAAAGTGGAAAATTTATGTGAGATTTAAAAATATGTTAAAATCGTTTTGATAAATTTAATTTTGTGATAAAATACTTGCATGGATATTATTAAAACAATAAGAGACAACAAATTGATGTATTTGACGATTGACAAACTAATTAAGCAGTTGTCTTCAATTTTAAAAATAAGTGCGGACGAAACACAAAAACAAGTTAATGAAAAAATCGAGAATGGGGAACTTTTTCTTGATGATAGTGGCAAGGTGTCTATTTCAAAAGACAGAGGATATTACACTGCAAAATTATCATTAAATAAAAAGGGTTATGGATTTGCTTCAATTGATGGTGCTCCTGACATTTTTATTCCGGCATTTGGAATAAATGGAGCATTCGATGGAGACGATTGTTTGGTGGAAATCACGAGTGTAAAAACTGAAGAAGATGTTGAAGGGAGAGTGGTTTGCATTTTGAAAAGAAATACGACACACGTTGTGGGAACATACATTGAAGGGAAGAACAAAAATGTGGTTTTCCCTGATGACCCTAAATTGCCACAAATAAGAATTTATAAACCAGACAGCAACAAAGCAAAAAACAATGATAAGGTTTGGGTTGAAATTGACAAAGATACAATTGGACTTAATTCAATGAATGGCAAAGTTGTTGAAATTTTGGGTCAAGCTAACACTCCAAAAGCAGAACAAATGTCAATCATTCGTTCGTTCGGTTTGATTGAGCAATTTGACGCTGAAACCCAAAAAGCAGCAAACGCAATTAATCAAACAATAAAAAAATCAAATTTTAAAAAGCGAACTGACTACACCGCTCACAATGTCATTACAATTGATGGAGAAGATGCAAGAGATTTTGACGATGCACTTTCAATAAAACGCAAAAAAGACGGCGGGTACACACTTTATGTTCACATCGCAGATGTATCAAATTATGTGGTTGAAAATTCCGCTCTTGACAAAACGGCATATAAGCGCGGAACAAGCGTTTATTTTCCAAATATGGTTATACCTATGCTTCCAAAAGAACTTTCGAATGGAGTTTGCTCATTATGTGAAGGTGAAAATAGATTGACATTAACTTGCGAAATTGAGTTTGATAAAGATATTAAGTTTATTAAATCAACTTTGCATGAAGGTATAATAAAAAGTAAACACAGAATGACTTACACTGAAGTGCAAAACATTTTGAATGGCAACGAAGAATTGATTGAGAAATTTAAAGATATTTATCAAGACATTTTAGATTATCAACGCATTTCAAGCGAGTTGCAAAAGCAAAAGAAAGAACGCGGAGAAATTCGCTTGAATTTGCCAGAACCATACATTTTGGAAAATCAAAAAGGAGAAATCGTCTCAATTGAAAATCGAGTGCAAGACGAAGCGCATGAAATAATTGAAGACCTCATGGTGTTGACAAATGAATGTGTCGCGAAGAAATTTAGAGATGAAAATATTCCTTTTGTGTATCGCGTTCATGAAAAACCAGATGACGAGAAGAGAGAAAGACTTGCAAAAATATTAAAAAATTTAAAAATAAACAACGAAATTGAAAAAAATGGTGATAATCCTGCGGTTTATCAAAAAATTATTGAAAAATTATCAGGAGACCCAAAAGAAAAAATTCTCACAAAAATGATTTTGAGAACCATGATGAAAGCAAGATACGCTCCAACATGTCTTGGTCACTTTGGTCTCGCAAGTGAAAACTATTGTCATTTCACAAGTCCAATAAGAAGATATCCTGATTTGTTGATTCATAGGATTATTAAAGAGTTTTTAAATGGAGTTCCAAAAGACGATTTAAAATTAAAGTATAAATCAATTGTTGAACGGGCGAGTGAACAAAGCTCAACCACAGAGAGAAACGCTGACGAAGCAGAACGCGCAGTTGACGACTACAAAAAAGCAGTGTATATGTCTAACTTTTTGGGTCAGGAATTTTCTGGGACAATATCAGGTGTACAAGAATTTGGAATTTTTGTGGAGCTTGAAAATGGAATCGAAGGTATGGTTAAACTTGACGATTTGCCATATGACGAATATATCTATGATGAAATGCTGTTGTCACTTTATGGCAAGAAACATCATTTTTCAATTGGGGATAATATCAAAATTGTCGTTGCGTCAACAAACACTCAATTGAGACAAATCAATTTTACTCTTCCAGGTGTGGAAAATGCAATAAGAAATTATGTTGTGAAAAAACAAGATTTAACAAAATCTAAAAATAAAAAAATTAATACTCAAAAAAAAGAAATAAAATCAAAAATTTCTAAAAAAATTTCAAAAATAAATCAAAAAAAGCACAAAAAATCAAAAAAAAGATAAAATTTTAAAAAATATTAAAATTTAATTTTTAAAGTTTTATAATAATTGTAGATATATTCCAAATAAAAAATATATAAAATTTATTAGCATTTTATTTTTGTGTGTGATACAATTTAGTTATGGAAAAATTTAAACTTGTTGCAGAAAATAGAAGAGCGAAATTTGAATATGAATTGTTGGAAAGTTTTGAAGCGGGAATTGTGTTAACTGGAGATGAAATCAAGTCTGTTAGATTGGGGCATCTGTCAATTTCCGATTGCTATGCCTTCATTGAGAAAAATGAATGCTTTTTAAGGAATTCTTATATCAAGACATATGACAATTCGTTTGATGCAGGGCGAAATAGTAGTGTGGAAAAACGAGATAGAAAGTTGTTGCTCCATAAAGACCAAATTCAAAAAATTAAAAAGAAATTGGAACAAGAACATTTAACTCTTGTGCCAACCCGAGCGTATTTCAAAGACAATAATTTAAAAATTGAAATATGTGTTGCAAAGGGTAAAAAGTTGTTTGACAAACGTGAAACAATAAAAAACAGAGACTTGGATAGACAAAATAGAATATAATCAACACTTTTTTCGACAAGTTCAACAATCAAAAGTAGAAGAGTGATTTAATAAGATAAAATTAATAAGAAGGTGAAAAAATGAAAATTGCAATATCAATAGACAGTGCATGTGACATGCCAAAAGAAATAATTGAAAAAGAAAATATTCACATGATTCCATATTTTGTCAACATGGGTGATAAAGAGTATAGAGATGGCATTGATATAACCACAGAAGATTTGTTTAAATATGCGAAAGAGACTGGGAAGCTGGCAAAAACTGGAGCAATTAGTGTCGATGAGTTTAAGGAATATTTTTTAAACTTATTGAAAGACAATGATGCCGTAATTCATTTTTCTCTTTCAGGAGAAATCACATCTGCTTGCGAACATGCACAAATTGCATCAGTTGGTTTAAATGTCAAAGTTATAGATTCAAAATCATTGTCTTCAGGAATTGCGCTTTTGGTTTTGAGTGCCATAAGGAAAATAAAAGAAGGAAAATCTCTTGAACAAATTGTTGAAGAAATCAATGCGGAAAGAGAAAAGGTTCAAGCAAGTTTTTTGGTTGATACGCTGAAATATTTACATAAAGGTGGCAGATGTTCATCAATCGCAGCAATAGGTGCGAAACTTTTGATGATAAAGCCAAAGATTTTGGTGCAAGACGGCAAAATGGGTGTCGTTAAAAAGTATATGGGCGGAATTAATGGTTGCTTGTTAAAATATGTTGAAGACACTTTGAAAATGAGCAATCCAGACACAACTGTCGCTTTTTGCACACATTCAAGCAAAATGGAAGTTAGCACAAAAATTTGCGAAAGACTAAAAGAATATGGTTTTAAAGAAGTATACGATTGTGATGCAAGTTCAACAATAAGCACACACTGCGGACCAAACACTCTTGGCATTTTGTTTATGAACAAATAATTGTTTTTCGTTAAATTGTTTAAAATAAAACACCTTTTGGGGTGTTTTTTTAAGATTAAATTTACAATTACGGATTTTTTCTTTTCAAATAATTATTAATGATAAGTTTGATGGATTGTTGCTCATCTTTTGTTAGGTAGTTCCAATTGTCTAGTATAGTTTTTATTTCTGGCGTGCTTTCAACCAAATTGTTTTCAGCAAAAAAATTTGATAACGTAATTCCAAATGCGTCGCAAACAGACTTCAATGCGGATATTGTTGGTGTAGTTTTACCTTCCATCCATTTGGTGAAAGTCTGCTGTGTCAGTCCGCTTTCTTTTGCTAGTTTGTAGAATGTCCAGCCACGTTGAACCCTTATTTCATCAATTTTTTTAACAATATCCATACTAAACCACCCTTTAATTTTTACTAAACCACTTTTCTTAAAGTATAAGTTATATATTCAATATAGATAATTCACAACTTTTGTTAAAATACTTCAAAATAGTTGACTAATTAGTAAATTTTGGTTAAACTTAAAAATATTATTGCTAAACATTTTGAAATTTATTAAACAAAAAAATGAAAAGCAATCACAAAAGGAGAAAATATGAAAGAAAAAAGTAAAACAATTTTAAAAACTTTGGGAGTATCAGCGTTGGCTCTCACTGGCTTGTTTGCATTTTCGGGTTGTGCAACTGACATAACATTAACACAAGAGCAAGCGGACAAAACAATTGAGTCTGTTCAAAATTTAGACGCTAATATGCAAGAAATGATTGAACAAAATAATGCACAAAATCTCAAAATTGAAGAATTGGTTGAACAAATAAAAAATCAAAATGAAATCATTGAAGAACAATCAAATTCAACAACTCAAAATTTAGACGCTAATATGCAAGAAATGATTGAACAAAATAATGCACAAAATCTCAAAATTGAAGAATTGATTGAACAAATTAAAAAACAGAATGAAATCATTGAAAAACAATCAAATGCAACAACAAGAGAACAAGTTGTAAGCAAACTTCAACTTGCCACATTGAGATTGATGATGAACTATAACGACATTTGGGACGGCTTGCAAATAAAATCAAGTGCGTTTGGTTCTTATCAAAGGACAATTACCACAATTAATTCAGAAGATGGATATATTGATGTGGAGGTAGAATCTGATGGAACTAGAGCTGTTCGTTATAATGACATAGTTGATAGCAACGATGGTTTACGTTGGATTTTTGACACTAATGTTTCAGAAGAAACACCTAAGGGTGTTGGCACTCGTTTTACTGAAAATGGAGATGTGGAAATTTATATAGCGCAAGAAATGATGTGTTTTGTAAATTATCAAGAAAGTAAAATAGAAAAAGACGACATTATCTCTTTTGAAGAAAGGGAAGATGGAACTTTGATTGTTGATACTTTTATGGAATATTTGGATTCTTCAACAAAACAATTGGTGAAGTTTTTGCGAAGATACGAAATTTCCAATGACGGAAGAATTGTATCTTTAGAAATTAATCAATTGTATATAAATTCTGGAGAGGAAACGGAAACTTATTATGAAATATTATTAGATGCAAAATTAGAATTGACATATAACTATGAAGGAATCAACAAAGAAGATTATTTGCAAATTGTTAATGACATGAAAGCAAAAATGCCAACAGTATAGTAGACTTAAATAAATCAGTAAAAAAGCGATAATAATTTATTAATTAAAAATTAAATATAAAAAATGTTAAATTCTTCATAAAGCAATAAAAAAGCAATTGAAAATTCAATTGTTTTTTTTATATAGATTAGATATACATTCATCACTCGTTGTGAAGAAAATGGGATACCTGAAAGTGTTGTCCAAGGTTGGGTTGGACATAAACTAGGGAGCAAGATTACAAAGTCAGTTTATATCAAACCAAACGCAGAAGACAATTATAAGTATATAAATATACTTAACGACTCAAAATTCTACTCAAATTCTACTCACGAGAAAAAAATGACTAACTTTTTACCCACCACATATAGAAATTAAAAAAATAAAAAGCACAATATGTTGTGCTTTTTGGTGGAGTAAATAAAACGAAAGTCAAAAATATTTTTTAATTAAAATTATTGAAGTTGACAGGTTTTAGATTTATTTGTATAATGCAATGATAATATCCTTGAGAGAGGATATTATGAACATATTTAAAGATTTAACTGAATCTATTGTTAACAAATTTCAAGAAACTTTTACAAATTATTCAACATCTAGGAATTGGAAAGAATATTTATTAGGACCAACATTTACTCATTGCAATGTATGCTTAAAAAGGCATGGTAAAATTTATCATAAAGACGACACGGATATTCCATTCTTACCTGAACATGAGAAATGTTTATGTTATACAACTTGGTTAAGAAGCGTAGCGGTTGGAAATGCAACTAAATTAGGTATTGGTGGACCTGATTATTATTTAAAAAACTTTAATAAGTTGCCAGATTATTTTATTACAAAACAACAAGCAAAAGATTTAGGGTGGAAACCAATATTGGGGAATTTGGAAATTGTTGCGCCAGGGAAATCTATAGGTGGTGATATTTTTTATGATAGGGAAAACAAATTACCAAAAGCTTCAAATAGGATTTGGTATGAATGTGATGTAGATTATAATGGTGGATATAGGAATAATTTTCGTATTATATATTCTAATGATGGGTTAATGTTTAAAACGGATAGTCATTATAATAGATTTATTGCAATAGAATAGGAGTTTGATTATGAAAAAATATATTTTTGACAGAAACGAATTTAAGTGGGCTGAAGAATTTTATGATTTAATACAAAAAGAGATGGAATTTCCTGATTGGTTTGGTAAAAATGCTGATGCACTTTGGGATATGTTGACTGGATTTATTGATACACCATGCGAAATAATTTTAAAAAATTTTACAGGTAAAGAAAATGATTATAATGAAGAAATAATAACTAAAATTTTGAATTGTTTTTTCGATGCAGAAAAACAATTTCCAAAAGATTTTAAAATAATAATACAATAAAAAAGTAGTTAGAATTGTCTAACTACTTTTTTCTACAATTTTTGACATTTGGTGGAGATGATGGGGTATCACCTATTTTGTTTGACTTTTTGTTTTTAATTTTATAAATTGATAGTTAACAAAGGAGATAACATGAAAACATTTCAAGAAGTATTAAGTCAAATTCAATCGAGTATTGGTAGAATCCAAGATGCTAAAATTAGAGAACAGGTACAATCGAAGTTTGATTCCTTGCCAAAAGATGAATCCAAATGGGTTGTTAAATCGTTTTCAGGAAATTTAACTACAACTATTCCGGCATCAACTAATCCAACAGAAATTGAAAGAATATACAGAGCAGATTATGCTTTTCATATTAAAGAATATTATAATGGTTGTGATATTGTCCCTGAATTTACGGAGAAACATTCTTCAAGTGATATAGAGTTTGATACTTTTTATGAACTAATAGAATCTCAACCAAATGGAGATTTGGGAACAGCTCAAAAATATCAAATTAATGGTTGCCAAAATGGAACAAGTTTTGATATTCAAACATTTGATACAGATAATAGAAAATGTAAAGATGCTAATGGTAATACAAAAGCTGGAACATATAAAAGAGATACTCAATATTCATTTTCTGAAAGCACGCTTGGGAAAATTCCATATATAGTAATTAGTGAAAGAATTAATGAATATGGTATAAATTCCGCTTTAAAAAGAGAAAATCATTTTACGAAAATTGAAACAAATTTAATAGGTGGTAAAATAACAGAAATTGAAAGTAAACAAACTATGGATATTGAAGGAGAATCTCGCAAAGAAAAAACGAAGACAATAAAAACGGAAAATGGAAAGGATTTTGAAAAAACAATAAAGACAGAAAGTGTTGATATTATTCAAAATATTGTTGAAAAAGGGACATTGCATCCAGGTGAATCTTTAAATTTGTCAAAAAAAGGTGAAAAAGTAGTTGCTGTAGGAAGTGGAGTTGTTGTAGGTGCTAGTGACTAATATGAAACAAAAATTAGATGCTGATTGCGTCTAATTTTTTATAATTATTTAAAAGAAATTTTTATGAACAAAAAGTTTGAAAAAAATGGGTGCAAGTAGCACCCGTTTGGTGGAGATGATGGGAGTTGCACCTTTAACAAAATATAAAAAAACGTCTATTTTATAGGCAACTAGCAAATTTATTCTACTCAAATTCTACTCACAAAAAATTAATCGCATTGGAACATTTTTTTAACTTTTAATTCAAAAAAAGCACCAGATTTATGGTGTTTTTTTTAATGAATTTTCATACTTTTTCAAAATTGTGTCTAACAATTTATCTATATCTGATTGTTTCAGTAAATTTGTTTCTTCATCTGTTACAATATCAAAAAAATCGCCAACTTCAACAATGTTATTTAATTCTTTTTCAATCTCTTCCACAATCTTCTTTGGCAAGTCGTGGAGTTGCTGTCTTAATTGTTGGTTTTCTTTCTTTAACTTTGAAACCACATCGCAAAAATGCTCACCATTTCCCCAATAAATACCTTGTGACAATCGACTATTCATATTTTCTAACTCTTTTATACGCTTGTCTTGTTGGTTGAGTAAACTTTCCAAAAATACGACTTCATCCCAATTATACTCTACAAGGCTTAATATTCTTTGGTTTGTTTTATTATCATAAATACACGATGGTTCATCGATTTCAAAACTTTCAATTGTATATCTCTCTTTTTCTTTTTTATCCATTTTTCACCTTTCCTTTTAATCGTCTATTAAGGTTGGGGGAGTTGCGTCGTTTCGTATGTGATTGCAACCCAACCTTGATTATAATTTCAATTCTTTTTCTAAATATCTTACTACCTTTTGTTTGCCATAACATTCAATTCCATATGTATAATCGCACTGTACAATCATTAAGCGCATTGAAAATTCATTATCTAATGTTTGAATGTTTTTTGCCCATTGAATTGAATCTTCTTCTGTGTCAAAATATTTAGAACAAATTTTTATGTATGGTCTGTTTGTTTCTTGAATTTCTATATAATATTTGTAAACAACTTTTTCTTTTTTCTGAAATTCAATCTCACATTCCTTTGATTCTTCAATCGTAAAGATTTCTCCACATCACCGCATTTTAAATTTGCATGCATTTTGTTTATTTTTTCAGATATCCATTCTTCACCTGGGGAACATTTGTTATGTATCCAGTTGTTTAATCTTTGAACAGAAATTCCTATATGTTTAGCAAGTCGTGTTTGCGTCCATTTTTTAGATTTTAAAATTTCTTTAATTTTTTCTTTCATATTTTTCCTTTTTTTAATTTTTTGAAAATTTTTAAAATTTTGAAAATTTAAGTTTAATTTTACGGCGACTACGTCGCCGTTAAATTAGGTTTCACCTAAAATCAAACGAAACGTCCAGTCAAAGGAGCAATCGGTCTCTCGACTCGATTTTGCTTCCTTTTTGCCTGTTCCTTTTTCTGTTTGATTTTTTTAGGTTGATAACATAGTTATCACACACTTCACTACGCACGAGTCACTTCTTCTTGTTTTTGCCACTTCGAATGTTATTGTGTGCGGTATTCTTTTTTCTTTGTCGCTGTTTGCCGGTTGCTTTCACTTTTGATTGTTTAGACGTATGTTCATTGTTCTTTAATGCTTTTGATAATCTTGTGATAAATATCTTGTCACCAAAATCACCATCACCTAAACAATCTATTACTATTTTATCATCAAAGTTTTTTGTGACAAAATTAGAATATCTCTTGTAGGTTATATCTTCTTGTTTGTCTGCTTTGTTATATTTTGATTGATATTCTTTATCTATTTTTAATCGTTCGTTTGGCGTTTTTGCTTTTGCTGATTTCTTCCACCATTCGTCGATTGTTTTTTCTAGTTCTCTCATGGATTTATTTTGTTCTTTTCGCAATTCGTTTGCACGACTTAGTTTTTTTCCTAATTTATCCATATTTCTCCTTTTTTAAAAAAACTATTGACTTTTATTTTTTAAGTGTTATACTAATAATGTTCTTAATGAACTACACATTATTTGTGTAAGGCTTATAACTTTTGTTTATAAGCGCGACCGTCACAAAGCACGGTCATTTTTTTTGCTATTTTTTCTTATGGAACTTATCATATAATTTTTTATTTCTTTGTTTCGTATTTGCTTTTGTAAATATTGTTTGACGAATATCTAAAACATCTTCTCTTGACAAGTCCATATTTTTATGATTTTCTCTAAACTTTTCATTAACCCTTATAGGTTGACCTTCATTATCTTCAATTTCAAAATAGTGCTTAAAGAAGGTTTTTTGTTTTGTTTTCTTGTTTCGATAACCTTTTAATTCTGTTCGATTTGCACCTTTTTTTGAAGATAGGGGAACAACTCCCAAATCACAACCATTATTATCTACAACTACAACTGGTCTTGTTTTATTTGAACCAGTTTTTTGTTTACCTAAATATTTATCATTTGTTGTTAAGGTTCGACCCCAAGGTATAAACTTTTGTTGCTTTGTCAATAAAATTCTCCTTTTAAAGTTAATTTTTATTTTCTTTTGAATCTAAGTCCTCAATATCCATTTGTCCTTCTATTGTGTAATTTGGTTCATCAGAACAAACTACATTATCATTAGAATCATCAATATCAGTTGTCTCGTCTATTGAGTTGTTTGTTTCTTCAGTTTCACAAACTTCTTCAACTTTAGCGTCTTCAATTGAATTGATTTCTTTTTGCTCTAAAATCATTTCTGATTCTTGATTTTTTTTGTTGAATATTTTATTAATCAATCTGACTAACCAATTTCCTTGCTTTTTTTCAACAACTTTATATGTATAACCAGAATTTTTAAGAAGTGACCTTAAATTCGCTTGAAAAACGTTGTATGCTTCAAGTTCACGCTTTTCAATTTGCTTGCGTATTTTTTTGTTATGTTTTTTACTGCAAGTTTCTTCTCTGCTTGCGTTTTCTTCAAATTCTGTACTAAAGAAATTTAACAATTCTTTGTGATATTGCAATTCTTCAATATAATCTTCAATCCGAATCATGCCACTTCTCCTATGTCTTTTTGATTATTCTGTTTCTTTAATTCTTTGATTTTCTTTTCTTTTGTCTCAGGTTTCATTTTTGCATATCCAACCGGTGGAGTGTATGGGTGAATTTTTACATATTCGTCAAATTTAGTTCCACGTTCACGAATTCTTAAATTTAATCCGCGTTGTTTTGCAAGGTCTTTAAAGTATTCTTCACCTTCATTTGAATCGAAATGTTCATAAATACAACCATCGAAAGTAAATGTTGTTGTGTGGTATGTTTTTTTACCACTACCAATATAACGTTCAAGTGCGCTTAAATTTTCAAAAAACTTTAATCTCCATGTCGTTTGAATAATTCTGCCAAACTTGTTATATTTGTGGTGCATAGATTCAATTTCAATGATTCTTGCATTGTCTCTGACATTAAGGTCAAGAATTCTGGAACGTTGAGTAAAGAACAAAATGTCCAATCCCCATTTCCTGTGCAGTTGCAATAAACTTGAGACTCTTGAATCCATTGATTGACTTTCTCGGCCGGATAGTTCTTTTTGCGCTTCGTCCCAAGCAAGAATAGAACCTGGACAAGGGCAGTATGTTTCATATAATTCATCATATAATCCAATTTTGTCTCCTGGTAAATCATAATTTTGAACATATTCACCATGACAATTGGACCACATTGTTTCATTTGATTGAATTGTTGTTTTTGGAAGGTCAAAATTTTCTCCGAGTTCAACGCTTAATTGCTTAATTCTGTTGTGAGAAATTTTCAATCTTTGTTTAGGTGTTAGAGCAAGGAACTCAAATAGTCCCTTGCTATCCATTTTCACCTTGTATGAATTTCTTAAAAACGGTTCCAACATTGCTGTTTTTAATGCAGACTTTCCACTGCCGGAAACCGCATAAAATAAATACATCATATCTTAATCTCTTAGAAAATTTATTCCACTTCAAAACCTGTTAAAATTACAGTATGATGTGGTTTTGAACCGATGTTGAAAATTGATATAACATTTTCTGAAGTCTTGACTCTAACTTCTAGATATGTCTCATCTACTACTTTTACAGATTTAACAGTACCTTCAAAAAGGAATTCAAAATATCCATCAGAAATCGAAGACATATTGCTAAATCCCGCACATCTACCAATAGCGCCTTCGCAATTTTCAGAAGAGAACATGAAAACTTCATCACCCAGAGTCACGAAAATATCATAATTCCCAGTAATCATCTCAGAATAAGTTTCAATTGTGTCAGAACTCATATCTAATTTTTTAAATACGATAAATTCATCCATATCATAATACTTTTTAAATAAAACATAATTGTCAACAACCGCAACAGGACCAAATCCTGATGGAATTTCATTGACAGACTTAGCAATTTCTCCAGTAGATTTGTTGTAAATATATACATTTGTTGCACTTGGACTATATAACAAATAGTAATCAGTGGTTTCATAGGATTTGCTAATATAAACAGCAGATTCTGTTGATGTTGTCTCGACAGAATGTGTCGTTTTGTTAAATTTAATAATGGTGTCATTATTATTTGTAAATATATAGCAGTTTCCAACATCAATCGATGTAAATGCTCCAGCTTTATCCGAATTTAATTGAATAAATTCATTTGTAGATTTATCAAACGCGTATAATCCTAAATAATCACTATCCGCTGAACTAATGAAGGCATAATCGATATAATTATCAACATGCATGAAATCACCTTCAGTAATTGGGCAGAAGTCAGTACTAACTATTGAAGCATTTGATTTAATAATAATAATAATTCCATCACACCCACCAGTAGTGGCAAATATGTAATCACCGACATCAAATAATTGTGCTGTGTTATCACTATACAATTTTGATACTGTATATGACGAATTAATATAAACAATTCCCGCTGTTGTTGATGAAGTCATGTACCAACCATTGTCACCGATTGTCAAATCAGAATCCCAATACCCTTCGCTAAAAATACAAGATAATTCATCAGTAGATTCTTTATAGACATATAATCCACAAGCTGAATCGTCTGGTTTTGGCGCAATTAAATAATCACCATTTCCCAAATTATAACAATTTGGAGCCTTCCATGAATTTAAACTTGATAAATCAATGCTTGTTGGCACTGAACCTGAAGAAATTTGACTAATGCCGACTTTATAACCATTTTCATATCCTTGCTCTAAACCTTCGTTATAACCATTTTCATGACCTTGGTCTAAACCTTCGTTATATCCGGTTTCATAACCATTTTCAGAACCAGAAGTAAAGCCGTTATCATAACCATTTTTTAAACCTGTTGTATAACCTATGTCATTCCCTTCAGCATAACCTTTGTCGTATGCTTCAGATTTCATTTCTTCAACAACGGCAGGAGCAATGTCTTTACTTGTTGATTTGTGAATTTGAACTCCGCCCAAAATTGAACAACTTGCCAAAGATACACAACCTAATATCGCTAAAAATTTATTCATTTTTTTCTCCTTAATTAAATATTTTTACTGTGCATAAAGCACATATTATAATTGCTGAGATAAACAGCAATATATAAATAATGCTAAAAATCTTTATTGCTTTACTCTCCGAATAAAGAGAGATAATCGAACATATCAATCCAGACACTGAACTTAAAATTGTGCAAATCACAAACGGAAGATATATTGTTGGAATTATCACTATCAATGCCAATCTTTGTACATCTTCCGCTTGTATGAAAGGTAAACAAAATTTTAACAAGCAACCTACAAGCACAATTGTAATCAGCAGTAGTCCAGTTGAAGATACAAATTGTTTTGTCTTCATATTTTCACCTATGCGAGTATATTTTCCGAATCAGCACTCACTGTAAACACAATATTTACATATGTTGCATTGGTCCAAGACACATTTCCAACTCCATCTTCAAATGATTTTGTAATTTGTCCATCTGACGCAACATCAATTCCAGAAATTTTATATGAAAATGTTGATGTACCAAGCATAATTTTAAGACTTGACGTTTTTGGTAATTCAACCGGATTTGAAGATAATTCAACGTTTTTTGAATCGTATATTGTATAAGAAACACCTAATTTATTGCACGATACAGAAACATCTGCTGTTGTTTTCAACGAACCAGTTATTTCACCAGTCCCAAACACATTTTTTGTCAAACTAACAATAAAGTTATCTGTCTCAAGGTATTTCATAAAATATCCCAAATCCGCGCTTGGAAGTTGCGCAACAAATTTTGTACCTAATGAATAGAAAGATAGTCCTAAATTTATTTCAGTTGAACACAACACTTCATTATTTACGTCGTAGAAGGTGAGTGGATATTTCGCAGAAATTGTGCCAGCACCAATTGTTATGTCAGATACTATGTAATCGTTAACACATAACAAATATTTTTCTGTTAATCCGTTGAAATCGACGTGTTCAAAATTAAATTCGTATTTTGCAATGTTTGTCTCAGTATCCACTCCGAACGAACAATCTCTTAAATCTTGACTAAACAATACATTTTCATTTGAAATGTAATCAGCAAGAGCAAGTTTTGTAAATGGTGAAGTTTCTGTTGGAGTACCAAGCACGTATGAATGCGGTTTAATATATTCACGATAATAATAAATACCGAATACAACTGATATTAAAATTATTAACGAACAAATTAACGCTTGCAACCAATATTTTTGAGTTTTCATGCTTCACCACCTAAAACCAAAGTTGGTTTTACCATATTTGACGTTCTGTTCAAAATTTGGAATTGACTTTCTGTTATTGTTGATGACGTTATCTTCAATTCATTAATTCTGAAATCAAAATATGACATATCTATTGCTAAAACAGAATCTTCAAAATTATCCAAATTTATATTAAAATTGATATTTGCTTTGCTACAAGTAGACAAATAATCTTTGAAAGTCTCGTCAAACGTAATTATATAAGACGTATTCGAATCATTTGCAATCAAATTCACATGTTGTTCTGTCAGATTGATATCTGTGAATGCATTCCAATAATCTTTAACTGGAGTGTTGTCATAAACTGACCATGTTGATGAATTTTTCACCATTCCAAAATATGAATCGTCTGTGTTTATTGCACCATTTGAAGAATATGTGACAGGTATTGACAAATATAAACGCGTGTCCGATGTTTTATCGACTGGAAGATATTGTCCTTTTTCATTTTTGTATTCAATTGTTAAATAATCTGCAAGGTCAAAGAAATTAAGCGAAAATTCACTCATACTTGATGTTTGATTGTTTAATATTGCGGAATAAATAATTTTCGCAAAAACGTCATACCAAGTAAATGTGGATTTTTCAGTTTTATAAACATCAGTTCCCCATTTGAACACATTAAATCCCCAATATGAAGAACGTGTGCTATATGTGTAATCCTTCAATGTTAATCTATAATAAGCGCCGTTAACATCAATTAATAAATAATTTGGAATGTCTTCATATGCAATTGCATAACATACACCTTCAGAATCTGATTTATAAAAATAGAAATCACCCTGGTGGTATGGTCTAGAATATGAAACCGATTTAATATTAAGTTTTTCACCAGAAACAATGGCGGAACTGTTAATTTCATTATCTCTATAACCGTTTAACGCAAACAAAACAATATTTTCATCAAGAGTTTGATTAAATAAGTTATGTACAGCAAAATCTCCAACGCATTGAATACCAAATCCTTCGACGCCGTTTCCTTCTGTGTCTGTATATGAATTAAATTGAATTTCATATAGAGATTCACCATTTTTATTTACATTGTTTTTAACAGACACTTTGACAATTGGAGTCTGATTTTCATCACTGAGAACGTCCGCATATGTGACACTTAATGTCCATGGTTTCGCTTGTGTTGCAATGTTATAAATAACAAAAGACAACAAAAGAATACAAATGCCAGTGATTATATACAAGGCAATCATAAAACCTTTCCCAACTTTTCCTAATTCTTCTTCCATAATCACCTCAACATTCCATTATTCCAACCAAACAAATTGAATATTCTGGCCAAGAAATCTAGACCATTACCGAGACCATGGAAAACAGTACTCAAAATTTGGAATATCCAAGTGCCGGTGAAAACAGCAATAGCGACAACCAAGACAACAATTAAAATAATTTTTAATGTTTTCATAAGTTAAATCCTAAAATTTAATCATTGCTGTAAAAACCTGTTCGACAGCAGGTTCATTTGATTCAGCAGTATCTTTAATAAAATGCAATGCTTCAAGCCATGATTTCCATTCTTCAATCAAAGTGCAATCATGAATGTTAGCAATAGTCAATGAAACAGAAACAAAGACAAGGGCAAGCATAATAATAACAAATATTGCTATCCAAAATTTTTTCATAAATCCTCCTTTTGACTAATCTGAGCAATACGTTTAACCAATTTTTCCGTATTTTGTTCGGACAATTTTTGTTTGATTTGTTCATTTTGTATGATTTTTTTAACACCATATATCAAATCATTAAGTTTTGTGCATTCCGCTTCCCAATTGTCCCAAGGAAAACCTTTTCTAATGAGTTCAGATGTTTTGCTGTAAGAAATCCGTCTTCCTGCGTTTAATATTGCGCCGGCAATATATGTGGACCGATTTTCAATATCTTCTTTAAAACAGACATTGGATACAATATTTGTGAACTCTTTATTTGTAATATTTAAATAAATATCTGAGAGTCGTTTTGCGGTATAGTGTTTCAATTGGAAAACCAATCCGCGTTCAGTGCTAGATTGATTTAACATTTCAATCATAGTGTCAACAATTTCGATACCAACATCAAAAATTTTGCCAGATGTATAGTACTTGAAGAAGTCTTTAAACAAAATGTCAGTATATTGACGTCTTTCATTCTGAGAAAAACATCTAACACGTTCGTTTGATGATAAAGTATCAAAATTTGTAAACCTATTTGATTTATTTGAAAATATGCTCTCGCACGCGCACGCACGCGCGCTATTATTTATATTAATATCTTTATTTTCTTTACTAACTAAAACTAAATTATTATTATCATCTAATATATAAGTTTGATTGTTGTCAAATTTGCTGTTTGTGACATGGTTGTCAAAATTTTTGCCAAATTTGTCACAAATTTTGTCAGAAAAAGCGTCAAAATGAATAATTTTCAATTTTTCTTCTTCTTTTTCTTCCTTTTCAACAACTTCTTGAGCAAGAGAATTAATATAAATAGCATTTTTCAATCTTCCATATGGTACAAAACTGATTAAACCTTCTTTTTCCAATTCTTTTAAGAATCTATAAATCGAACGTTCCGAATATCCCAATTTTGACGCGAAAAATGCATTGTCTTTAAGACAAAATCCATTTTCAATATTGTCAACCATAATTCCATACAAATATTTAGCGTTAATTGATAAATGGTTGTTTTCTTGTACACTGTTTGGAATGTTCATTTTTCACCTTTTAAAGAACGGAAAATTCATTGTTATTTTCATCTATAAGAATCAATTCTGAACGGCCATATTTTTTTACAATTGACAAATATTTGTCATATGTGATTGTTTCAGACAATTCAATGTCTTCAACATTTCCATTTTTAAAACAACGCGCAACAAGTCTCATATTTACTCCTTTACAACTCGCACAAAATTTGAAACTACAAAATTGTAATCAAAAGATTTGTCAATCTGCCATTGTCGTCTACAACGCGAAAAGATTTCTCTTTTTTGGTAGTTGACTTAACTGGACGTTTTGCTGTGGACTTTTTTACAGTCTTTTTTACAGCGGTTTGTTTAACAGTTTTCTTCATACGCTTCCCTCCTTTATTAATTTTTTATAGTCATTGTATGGAATCCAAGGACTATCATTTGTTTTGTTGGATTTACCAACATCGACATATGGTTTAACGTTAATCTTCTGACGTCTCAATTCTCCCAGTTTTTTGCAGAACGACGTTTGGTCATCTGCAGGAAAATAGATGTTTCTTTTTCCAGAATCTGGTTCGTATGATTTTGGCAGACAGATAACGAATCTAACGACTTGCAACTTTTAATTCTCCTTTTGATAAAGTTTTTAAATTTTGCTTTGTTCGAAAATTGTTGTATTCTTTTAGTTGTCTTTCTGAAAGTTGACTCAGCACAAATTGAAGCGCTTGTTTTTCTTGTTCCAATCTTCGATATAAAATCATGTAATCGATAGATAACTTTTTATAATCTGAATTTAATTCAGAATTTATCTCTTTTAATTGTTCAATGGTCATATTTGTCCTTTTAGTCGATAGCACAGAGCGACCGTGCAAAATTCGAATTTATCGACATAATGGTTCTCATCTGAATCAATAATAATTGAATTAACAAACATAATATAAGGAGCCACATGTTTGTAAGGGGTGTTATGTGTTTAAATTTGTAAAAATCTTTTTAAAATTAAAATGGAAAAATAATAAATAAAACAATGATGAGAACCAAGTTAATTGCGGACGTTTGGGTGTTGCCCAAATTATGTGCGTCCACATGTGGAAGTTGCGTGAAGCAACTTGTTTATTTTTTTGGTGGATATTTTCTGTCTAAGAATTCCGAAAAACTTTCATCAATTCTTCTTTCAACGAAATCACTGTATTCTTGTCTTAAAAACTCCAAATACATTGATAAGGAACTTTCTGAAAAAACCGATTTATAGTTTTGATAGAAAGGTAATTGTTTGCAATCTTCCAAATCAATGTTTGTTAAAAGAGCGTGATATTCTTTTGATGTTTTAATTGTTTTCATAATTGATTGAATCAAATAGCAAACAAGAAAACCAAGACACACACTGCTTAAAATAATCAACAAAACACACATACTAACCTCCTTTATATTTTTGCTGGTTCCAAGATTTGCACTTGAACAGACTACATTCAACCAGCATGTAGAAATTATAATAATGCGATGATTCAGTCTGGCAACAGCCAGAGACTGACAGTTGAGGTTAACATTCTCACTTGCGCCACATCGATGTGGACTGCCAGTCAATTCCCTTTTGTGATTGTCGAGCACAAAGGAGAAAATTTACATATTATTAGTAAATTTAAAATAATTCTATTCAGCAGATTTGTAAATGTCAAGCAAAATTTACTAAAATATTGAATTTTTTTTTAAAAATGTGTAAATTATTCGTGTCGAGTACTAAAAAAGGAGAGTTTTATGAAATTAAGAGAATATAGGCAAAAAAATAATTTGTCTCAACGAGAATTGTCAAACATTTTAAAAATTCCACCTACAACTTTATACAGTTATGAGGCAGGAGTGTGTGACCCAGGAATTGATACATTAATTAAACTTGCAGATTTTTATCATGTTTCATTGGATGAACTGGTAGGACGACCTACATGTTTAATGAATAGGAATGTGCTATCAGAACGTGAAAATTCAATTATTGATAAGTTGTTGAAAATGAATACTAAGCAACAAGAACTGACAGAGTTTTATATTGATACAATGCTTGGAAGCATGTAAAAATCCGCACAATAGTGCGAACATAAAAAATTAACAAAGGATAAACTATGGACAAAAAAAACAATATTTGATTATATAACACTGATTCACTCAGGGAAAACAAAAATTAAACAAGGTAGAGACATATACAATGAAGGAATGTCTTTGATTGACGAAGGACAAGCAGGTTTAATCACATATATTATGGCAGTAGAATCCGCTAAAAAATGCAAAACAGAGAATCAAAATGTTAATAAAAATGTTCCTCTGCTAATGGAGGAACTAAAAATGAAATATAAAGGAATTGCAATTCATATGAACAAGAATTGCAACACATGGTACACAAGATTTAGAAAAGATGGCAAACAGCACTACATTTCTGCGCGCACACAAAAAGAGTGCTACGATAAATTAAAGTGCGTTTTGTCAAATACTGAAATAACGAAAATTGATAAATCAAAAAACATCACTTTAAAAAACTGGTATTTAGAATGGTTAAAACTTTATAAAATGAATAAAGTTAAACAATCTACAATTGAAGACTATAATTCAAGTTTGAAAAATATAAAATCACTAATGGAGCAACAAATAAAAACAATAACAATAACTCAAATTATAGAATCTTTAAATAAAATTCAAGCGGAACGCCAAAAACAAAAAGTATACGAATTATTAAAAATGATATTCCAAAAAGCATACATTCATGAAATAATATCTAAGAACATTATGGATTTAGTGGAAAGACCAGAACATACAAAACAAAATGGTAGAGCGTTAACTCACAAAGAAGAAGAAAAATTGATTTTAGAGTGTCAAAATTATAAATATGGAGATATATTCTTAATAGCATTATACCAAGGTCTACGAAAGGGTGAAGTTTTAGGTATAACAGATAAAGATATTGATTTTGAAAATGAAACATTATCAATAAACAAAGCAATAAATCGACACAATAAATTTGATACAACAAAAAATAATTTTAGTATAAGAACAATGCCGATGTTTGCAAAAACAAAACAAATTTTATTAAACTACAAAAATATGAAAGGACGAATATTCAATTTGTCATATCATAGAGTTGACGATAAAGCACATGAGTTATCACAAAAATTAGGTTTTTATTTTTCATTAAAATTTATGAGATATACATTCATCACTCGTTGTGAAGAAAATGGGATACCTGAAAGTGTTGTTCAAGGTTGGGTTGGTCATAAACTAGGGAGCAAGATTACAAAGTCAGTTTATACCAAACCAAACGCAGAAGACAATTATAAGTATATAAATATACTTAACGACTCAAAATTCTACTCAAATTCTACTCACGAGAAAAAAATGACTAACTTTTTACCCACCACATATAGAAATTAAAAAAATAAAAAGCACAATATGTTGTGCTTTTTGGTGGAGATGATGGGAGTTGCACCCATGTCCTAAATTGAAATGTATTCATACACTACATGCTTAGTCAATGGCTATATTCGCTTAGATTGGCTTACATTGACACCCAATCTAGACTATTTCCTTTTTTCAAAACGTTGGCCGGAAAATTCCAACATTTTGTTGACCGAATTTTGACATCAAATTCTGTTCTGTCGGTTCAAAACAGGTTGACGGCCCGCTGAACTAAGCAGCGTAAGCAAGTTTGTTTTCGTTTGCGTTTATTTAAGTTCGAATGCACGAACACATGTTTTTCGAGATGTCGCTCGGCATGCGTATCAAAACAGTCCAATCCAGTCGAAACTATTTCATCCCCATAATTTTATTATATCATAATGAATTTAAATTTCAAGAAGAATTTTCGTTTTTTTATCATATTATATTATGAAATTGGTGAAATTTGAAAAAATGTGAAAAATTATTTTTGCATTTTTATTTGTTGTGATATAATTTTTTTGAAGGTGGAATATGAAAAAAACAAAATTGGTTGCCACAATTGGCCCTGCAAGTATGGATTATAAAGTGTTGAAAAAACTTGTTCATAATGGTCTCAATGTTGTGAGAATAAATCTTTCTCATGCGAAGCGAGAGGATATGGACATTATAATTGCGAATGTGAAAAGATTGAGAAAAGAAATGAATGTTCCACTCCCAGTTATGATTGACACAAGAGGCCCAGAAATAAGGGTGAAAACTTTTAAAAATGGTTCGGTGAGCATAAAAAAGGGTCAAACCTTTGTCTTCACTGGAAGGAATGTTGTGGGTGATGAATTCCAAGTTTCGCTGAATGAACCTTCTATTGTAAAAAATGTCAAAGTGGGGAACAAAATTTTGGCTGTGAATGGACTTGTGAGATTTAAAGTTGTGGAAGTTCAAGGAAAGGACATCATCACAAAAGCAATGACTTCGGGAGTGATTTCAAATAGGAAAAGTCTTAGTCTCCCTGGCGTTAAATTTTCAACAACTTACTTGAACAATGAAGACAAAAAGGATATTTTGTGGGGAATTAAAAACGATGTTGATTTTGTTGCAGCAAGTTTTGTAAATTCTAAAAATGATGTGTTGTCTTTAAGAAAGTTTATTGAAAACAACAAAGGACAGATTAAAATTGTTTCAAAAATTGAATCTCAATGTGGAGTTGACAATCTTGATGAGATTATTTCTGTTAGCGATGCGATTATGGTCGCTCGTGGCGATTTGGGTGTGGAAGTGCCAGTTGAAAAGTTGCCAGAAATTCAAAAGACAATGATAAAAAAATGTGTGATGCAAGGAAAACCTGTTATCACGGCAACTGAAATGCTTGAAAGCATGATAAAAAATCCAAGGCCAACCAGAGCGGAAGTGACCGACGTCGCCAATGCTGTTTATGATGGAACGAGTTGTGTTATGTTGTCGGGAGAAACGGCGATGGGAGAATATCCTTGTGAAGCAGTGCAAACAATGGCAAGTATTGTGGAAGAAACTGAAAAACATATTGATTTTTCTTCAACTTGTAGAAGTGAAAAAATTGAAACAATTTCGGATATTGTTTCTCAAAGTGTTGTTTCAGCGACATACACGCATGACATCAAAGCAGTTGTGGCGTTCACTCGTTCTGGACTTAGCGCTGGGTTGGTAAGTAGATTTAGACCAGAGACAATCATAATTGGAGCAACCCCTTGCGAAAAAACTTATCGTCAACTTGAATTATTTTGGGGTGTAAAACCAATTTTAACTCCGCTATATAAATCAACAGACCAAATGTTTTCAATTGCAAATGATTTGGCGAAAAAATTTAAAATTGCCAACGTAAAAGATAGAATTGTAATCACATGCGGTTCAGATGGCGCAGAAAGTGAAACAAATTTAATAAAAATTGCAGAAATTCAATAAAGATTTTGATTATACAAGAATATAATGTATTAATGAAAAAATCTTTTCGTGAATCAAAGCAAAATTCCAACCGAACACAAATTTTTCGGTTGTTTTTTGTTTTTTTGGTGTTAACCATAATTATTGTTGGCGGATATTTTATTTTGAAAGCAACTCATCTTTGGGAGAAAGTAAACTCTATTGACAAAATTAGAAAAATTGTGGAAAAGGGTGGTGCATTTTCGTTTTTAATTTTTATGCTTCTCCAAATTTTGCAAACTACTATTCTTCAAATTCCTGCAATCATAGTCACGCTTGCTGGAGCACTAGTATTTGGCAAATGGGAAGCGTTTTTCTTGAGTTTCTTGTCTGTTATGATTGGAAGTTTAATCATGTTTTGGATTGGGCGAAAATGCGGGCGAAAATTTTTGAATTGGCTGATTGGAGAAGAGAAAACCAATGTGTGGATAGACAAAATGAGTCAGGGTAAATATTTGTTTTTCCTTATGATGTTATTTCCGCTCTTTCCAGATGATATTTTGTGCGTTGTGGCTGGACTCACCAATATGAGTTTTTCATTCTTTTTTTGGACAAATATTTTGTCGCGTTCAATTGGAATTTTCACAACAGTATTTTTGGGCACGGGAGCAATAATTCCTTTCCATGGCTGGGGTTTAATTGTTTGGGGTGTTCTTTTGATTTTAGTCGCAATTTTGTTTTATTTAAGCATTCGTTATAAGGATAAGATTGATGAAATTTTAAGTCAAATGTCAAGGAAGAAGAAATAATACTTTACAATTTTGTTGAAAATTGATAAAATAAATAATATGGAAGAAAAAGTCATAACACATTGTCCGTCTTGTGGGGCGGGATTGGGTGAAAATAGCAAGTACTGTGAATACTGCGGTTCTTTAAATCCAACCTACGCACAAATTCAAAAATCGAAACAATCAAGTGAAAACAATTGTGAAAATTCAAAAGTTGACTCATTTGGAGATGTTTTGGGTGGCATTGCGTTGGCGGGTGCGTTAAAAAGAGTTGGAAGAGAATTATCGAAATCAATTACGGATATTTTTCACACGCACAAAAGATAATAAATGTGAGACAGAGCAATTCATTTAAAATACTTGACTTGATTAAAAAAAATTGAAATAATATAAATATTGGAGGGAATATGGGTTTTATTAAAAAACAATTATTGTCTGTTATTGAATGGCAAGATGTGTCATCTGACATTTTGGTTTATCGTTATCCACTCACAAACAGAGATGAAATTATGAACAGTTCAACTTTGGTGGTTAGGGAAAGTCAAGTTGCACTTTTCATGCACAAAGGTGAAATTGCAGATGTTTTTGGCCCAGGAACATACAAACTTTCAACTGAAAACATTCCTTTTTTGACAAAGATGTTATCTCTTTCAACAGGATTTAATTCAAGAATTAAAGCGGAAGTTTATTTCATCAACACAAAGAGATTTATGGGTCTTAAATGGGGCACCCAAAATCCAATTATGATGAGAGATGTGGACTTTGGCAACATTCGTTTGAGAGGATATGGCACATTCGCAATCAAGGTGTCTGACCCAACGGCGTTCATGAAAGAGTGTTTCGGAACAAACGCAATTTATCGTGTTGGAGACATAACAACTCAGTACAAATCAACTCTTATTCAACTTTTGACAGATGCAATTGGAGAGAGTAAAATCTCAGCACTTGACTTGGCGTCTAACTATAAAGAACTTAGCAAAATTGTTGAAAAGAACGCAAAAGAAGAGTTTGAACCACTTGGTTTAAAGGTTTCTAATTTTGTAATTGAGAACTTGTCGCTTCCAGATGACGTTGAAAAGATGTTAGATGAAAGAACAAAAATGGGCGTTATAGGTGATAAAATGGGCACATACACTCAATATAAAGCGGCAAACGCAATGGGAGATGTTGCAAAAAATCCAAATGGAAGCGGACTTGCTGGACTTGGGGTTGGACTTGGCGCAGGTGCCAACGTCGGCAAATTGTTCTCTGAATCTTTAAGCGAAGCAAAAGACACAAAGAAAGAAGTGACCATTCAATGCGTTAAATGTGGAGCATCAATTCCAGGAAAAGCAAAATTTTGCCCAGAATGTGGAGCAACTCAAGCATTGGCTTGTCCAAAATGTGGAGAGAAAATTTCAAAGGGAAGCAAATTCTGCTCAAACTGTGGTGAGAAATTGACAGTGAGTGAAAATGTTTGTCCAAAATGTGGCAAACAACTCGAACCAGGTGCAAAATTCTGTCCTGATTGTGGCGAAAAGATAAAATAAGGAGAAAAACATGTGCTTCAAATATAGAGAAAAAAAATATGGAAAATTTACTTTGATATTGGTGTCTCTGTTGCTTATGGCATTGGCAGTGGGATTTGTCTATGGCGGTGTTTACGCTTTGCTTAAAATGGCTCATTGGGCAAAATGGATAATACTCGCTGTGGGAATTATCCTTGCAATCCCATGCTTAATTTTCGGTGGAATTATGTTCACTGTGTCATTGAGCATGACAGGAAGGAATAAAAGCGTTAGAGATGTTAACTCAGGCAAGGGCATTGCAGACACAAGATTGTGTGATAAATGCGGAAGAGTTATTTCAAAGAAGGCAGAATATTGCGAACACTGCGGAACAAAACAAGTTTCTGGAGTGGGAATGAAAACTTGTCCATATTGCAAAACAAAAAATAGCGGAGCAGCAGAATTCTGTGAAAAATGTGGAAAAAGTTTAAAAGAAACAAGCGAAGAGTAATTCTTCGTTTTTTTTATTTAATTTGTTTAGATTTTGAGTTTTCATGCGTGTATGACCATATTCATTTTTTTATGTTCAATTTCAACAAAACTAGACAAAAAGCGACATGTAAATAATTTTGTGATTTGTTGTCTTTTTTATATCATTTTTATTAGGGGAAAAGAAATGAAAAGGAAAATTAAAGGTAAATTGTATTATCTTGCGCGTGACGCAAAATCAAGAATGTCAAATTATAATAAAGGAAAATCAATTTTTGAACAGTTGTCTTATGCGAAATCGTGCTTCGGAGTTAAAGAACAAGAACTTTATGAACGTGTTGTAAAAATTTTGGAGCGTGATGAAATTGTCATCAATCCAATTCAAGAGTTGGTGGATAATAAATACTATTCAACTCTATCGCTCGAAGCAAAACAAAAATACATAATCGATTTAAGCGAAAAATATAAGCAAATGAAAGAAAGATATCTTCAAGAACGTGATGTTCGAAATGTGTCAAATATTTAAATATTTTTTATATTTTGTACAAAAACATTGACATTTGTACAAAAACAATATATAATGTAAGCATGGAAATTAGGATAGAAAAACAAAATGATGATAAAGTGATTGAAAAGGTTTCTGAATTTTTGCAAGTGAAAATTGAGACTTTTTCAAGTGATAAACTGGAAGAAAAGATAATGGAATTGTGTGTAAAAAAACTTTGCTCAGCAATTGGGGTGAGATGTGACTACAATTATAAATCAGATTTCTTCAATTTTTTTGCAATGATTTCAGGGGAAGCGATTTGTCAAATTCTCAACATCAATTTACGCATTGCGGACGACAATTTGAGATTTGTGCGATATGAAAAGGTTAATATTATTGACGAAGCGAAAAAAGCGTTTGAAAACGAGAATGTTGAAGAAGCGATTATTGATGTCTTCAACATTGCGGACCATTTTAAATATGTAATTAAATTTTTAAAAAAGAGAACCTAGAGTTTTCTATTAATAAAAAAAAGGGGACATAAAGTCCTCTTTTTAAACTTTCTTTGCAATTATGTTTCCTGTGCTTGAATCAATCAAAATTCCAAATGTTTCTCCGCTTGTTGCCACCACGCCAATATACCAATAATATGCTTTGACTTCGCTTGAAGAATAGTCTTTTAAAATTTTTGTGACAACCTCAATTTTATTGTTTTCGTTTAGTGTGTTTTTAATTTCACTTTTTAATTCTTTTGTTGCAATTTTTATGGCAGTTGGGCAATCAACTTGGAAAGAAGACGAAATATTTTCCATTTCCTTGTTAAAGTTATATCCAGTAAACTTGATTTGAAGATTTATGACCGCGTCATTTGCAATTTCTTTTTCCAAATCGACAGAATAAGTGTTGTCGAGTTGACTTTTTTCTAGCGCGCCAGTTAGTTGTTCTTCACCTATAGTGATTGTGTATGAATAAGTGTCATTTGCGAGTGGCAAATTGTCCAACTTTGAAAATGTTAAAATTGCGAAAGGCACTTTGTTTGTTATGTTGCCGTCAAAAGAGTAATTTTCTTCACGCAATCCAGAACTTAAGGTCGCAGAGTATAAATCGTCCATTGCCACATATAAGTTATCCCTTTGTTCAATAATGTAGTTATTCAAGTCGAGTTCCTTTTTTGTTGCGCAGGCAGACAAAAGGAAAACACAAGAAAGAGCAATTCCAAATAATAAAAATTTCTTTTTCATAAAACACCTCAAATTATTTTATTTGCTTGTCCTTTGAATTAGAACAAATCTTGACAAAAGAAAAGCAAAAGAATAAAATGAATTTATGATTTGTAATATGTGTCCCAGAGTTTGCGGAATTGAGCGAACAAAGCAGTCAGGATTCTGCTCTCAAACGGACAAAGTTAAAATTTCAAAAGTAATGTTTCATCACTACGAAGAGCCAACAATAAGCGGAGACGCGAAATCAAAAGGAAGTGGTGCAATTTTTTTTACTGGTTGCAATCTAAAGTGCGTGTTTTGTCAAAACGAGCCAATCAGTCATGGGAATATTGGGAAAGAAATAACAATTAAAAAACTAGTAAAAATAATGAAAAAATTGGAAAAGTTAGGTGCGTTAAACATAAATTTGGTCACACCAACGCATTTCTCTTATCAAATTATTGAAGCTCTTAAAATTTACCGACCAAAAATTCCAATTGTTTGGAACAGTTCGGGTTATGAAAAGAAAGAAGTGATAGAACAACTGAAAGATTATGTGGATATATATCTTGTTGATTTAAAATATATGGACAATGCGTTGGCAACGAGATATAGCAAAGCGCCCAATTATGTCGAAAACGCCACACAATCAATTTTGCAAATGAAAAGAAACCAACCAAAAGATGTGATAGAAAATGGACTCATGAAAAAGGGCGTGATAATAAGACATTTGGTTTTGCCAACTCGCACGTCGGATTCAATAAAGTGTTTGGACTTTGTGTGTGAAAATTTGGGAAAGGATAGCATTGTGAGTATAATGAGTCAATATGAACCAAGATACAACGCAAAAGATTATCCTGAAATAAACCGCAAAATCACTCCGCTTGAATATAAGCGGGTTGTGTCGCATGCAGAGAATTTGGAAATGTTCAATTGCTATACGCAAGACCTAAGCAGTGCCGATTCAAAATACACTCCAAAATTTTAAGCATTAAAAATTGTTTGATATAAGCAATAAAAATTTAATAAAAATTGAAAAAATTAGATAAATTGTCAAAATTTTTAAAATTTTAGCAAAAAAGACATGATTTTGTTGAAAACATGTCTTAATTTTTTATTCTTAAAATCGTTTAATATTTTGCCAGGCGTCTTAAATGTCTGCCACCTTCAAACTCACTTGTCAAGAAAACTTTTATAATCTTCACAGCGGTTCGGTATGAGACAATTCTTGCTCCCATGGTAAGGACATTTGCGTCTTCGTCTTTTCTGGCGAGATAAGCAGTCACATAGTCGTTTGCGCATACGGCACGAATTCCTTTAAATCGATTTGCCACCATGTTCGCTCCAATTCCACTTCCGCAAAGGAAAATTCCACGATTAGATTCGTCCAACAAAACTTCTTTGCTTGCTGGGATTATGAAATCTGGATAGTCATCGTCTTTGTTAAAAGATGTGGGCCCCATATATTTATATTCAATGTTGTGCTTATGAAAAAACTTGGTGAGTTTTTGTGTCAACTCAAAAGCACCATGGTCACAAGACAAAATTATCATAGCAACTCCTTATAAATAGGTATTATAATATATATTATATATAAAAAATTAATAAAAACAAAGTGTTTAACAAAAATTTTATATAATTTAGAAATTGGATAATCAATTTAATCTGCGGACAATTATATTTACAAAATTCAAAAATTGTGTTAAACTGATTTTATGGAAATAATCAAGAATAAAAGATGTCCAAGATGTGAAGCAAAAATTCCAAAGGCGCTCATGCGATGTCCTTCATGTGATTTGGACTTTTCAAAGTTTGAGCAGGCGAGCAATGGCGAAGCAAAAGAAATGATAAAAAATGGAGAGTCTGACCAAGTGTTGATGCGAAAGGGCAGACCTTTTGATGTTCCATTTTTAAAATTGTTTTTGCTGACAGTATTTTTGGGTTTCACTGGCGCACATTATTATTATGTCGGCAGATACAAAATGGGAATCTTTTATTCAATATTTTGCTTTGTTGGAGTTTTAAATGCCATATTGACCTCAGTTTTCCATCTCAACATGCAGGGTGGTCTTTGGGAAATTTTCACTATTTTGGTGCTAACTTGGGGTGCGGTGATTTTATTGTGGCTGATTGATATAGTCAAAGTGTGTCTAAACAAATTTAAAATTCCGGTTGGAAGGAGAAGTTAATGCAAAACGGAAAAACAGTTGTTGTTGGTCTTAGTGGTGGAGTGGACAGCTCAGTTGCTGCCTATCTTTTGAAACAGCAAGGTTATAATGTGATTGGTCTTTTCATGCTCAATTGGGAAGAAAACGATGAAAACGGAAATTGCACGGCAGAAAAAGATTTTGAAGATGTGAAACGCGTTGCAAATAAAATTGGAATTCCTTATTACACTGTCAATTACGCAAAAGAATATAAGGAAAGGGTTTTCAGTTATTTCCTTGAAGAATATGAAAAGGGGTACACTCCAAATCCCGACGTCATGTGCAACAAAGAAATCAAGTTTGGTCCATTTTTGAAACACGCATTGGAACTTGGTGCGGACTATATTGCAACCGGTCATTATTGCAAGCGTGTGGACAGAGATGGAAAGGTCTATTTGTATAAGTCGCACGACCAAAACAAAGACCAAACATATTTTTTAAATCAACTGAATCAAGAGCAATTATCAAAAACACTTTTCCCACTTGCAGACATAGACAAAACAGAAGTTAGAAGAATTGCAAAAGAACTTGGTCTTGTGACGGCAGAAAAAAAGGACAGCACAGGGATTTGTTTCATCGGAGAAAGAAATTTCAGGAAGTTTTTAAAAAACTTCTTGCCAGCAAAGAAAGGTGTAATAAAAGACCTAAACGGCAACGTTGTGGGTGAACATGATGGTGTTATGTACTACACAATTGGACAACGCCGTGGTTTAAACATTGGCGGAAAGAGCGGATATGATTTAGATAGATGGTTTGTTGTTGACAAGGACGTTAAAACAAACACATTGTTTGTCAATTGTGGAGAATGCGAGCAAATGTATTCGTTTGGTTGTGTTGTGACAGAATTTAACTGGATAACCGACACAATGAAAAACGATTTTAATTGCTTTGTCAAACTTAGATATCGCCAACCTGACCAAGAAACCTTTGTCAAAGTGATTGACGACCACACTATAGAACTCAAATTTAAAAACAAACAACGCGCGGTCACAATCGGTCAGTTCGCCGTTTTGTATGCTGAAGATGGAATGTGCTATGGTGGTGGCAGAATCAACAAATTGCTTTAATTCCTTTTCATTTGACAATGCTATTCTCAATAATTGAGTTATATAAACATGACAATTATATGGAATCTAGTTTGTTAAGGCGTTGAAATTGTTTGTTGCGATTTTAAATTAGAATTATGAAATTTTTTATTTTTAAGAATTGAGACTTGCTTGTCTCAATTTTTTGTTTGTAAATTATTCAAATCTTGGTTATTTTGTTAAAAAACAATAGGAAACAATTATAATCTTAAAAAAATAAAATTTTTTAGGAAAAAAATGAAAATATGTCGAAAAATGTTTGACAATGAAATTTTTTGTAATTAGAATAATATTGTTTAAATTGTAAAAACTACGATGAGGGCATTTAAACAATAAAAATAAAAGGGGAGGAAAAAATGAAATCAAAATCTAAAAAAATGTCAAGATCAACTTTAGCAATTATTATTATGGCTTTCGTAATGGTAGCTATGGTTGCTTTCGGAGCAACATATGCTTACTTCACAGCAACAGCAAAAGCTAATTCAACAACAGTGACAACTGGTACTGTTAAATTGGCAGCTACATATGATGGAACATCATTCGCAGCAGACAGAGTAGTATTCCCAGGAGATTACTTAATTGGAACAGGTTCTGGTGAAGCTATGAAAGTGACTGTCACAACAGATGACCCAGATGGAAACTATGTTGCTGTTAAAATTTCTATCACAGGAACAAAAAACAATGCAGCAGCTGATGCATTAACACTTTCTGATTTAACTGGTGGTACAGACCTTGCAACTTTGTTGGGATCAAACTGGACAGCAGTTGGTTCTGATGGTGTGTTCATTTACACTGGAACGGGTGACACAGCTGAAGCAGTATCAAATGGTGATTTGACTGTTATTGGAGCAGGTGTTGTATTCCAAGCTACTGATAACTGGACACAAGCAGAAGATGGTTCATTGAACACATACTCAGATAATGGTTTGATGGGTGCAACAATCAACATTTCAGTTGCAGCTAAATCTATCCAAGCTTCTAATGTGACTGGTGACAATGCAACTATTGCAGCTCTTATGTTCTCTTAAAATCGTTTGAAAATTATATAAAAAGTTGATTACATTTTAAACAAAGAAAATCTCTCAAGCGAGAGATTTTTTTTCTTTTCTAATAAGTGTATTTTCAAACTAAATATAAAAACAAGTGAAAGTTAAATTTTTTAAATTAAAACAATATAGGATTTTCAATAAAATTATTTAATTCAAAAATGGGAAGAAAAAATATAATTTATTTAAATTGCAAAATGTGCAAATCTTTTGCGTCTTGGAACACGATAAAGTATCCGTCACTCAATGGGTCTTCTTTGTCGCATGGCAACCATTGATAATTTGAACCAATTTCTTCAGGTGGGGTTTGGTTATATTCGCGTTTGATTGCGTAGCAAATATATTTTATTTGCTCGTCATCATACATGGCGCCAATTGAATAGCATTCGTCACCTTCGTTGATTTTAACAAATTTGGAATAAGGGAGAAGGCTGTTGAGTTCTTCGTCGTGCGGATAGTTGTTGAAAATATACTCAAATTGTGGAATGATTGCGCTCAAAATTGTTTGTTCTGAACTTGAATTGTTGTTTTCACTTTTATTTTCTTGGTTGCTTTTTGTGTGAGTTGTTGCTTCAGCATTTGTATTATTTCCATTTTCTTTTTTGAAGGATTGATTTACTAAATTGTTTGTTTCAGATTGTGGTTGAATTGTGGAAAAATTGTTTTCTGAGTTTAAATTGGATTTTGTTTGAAAATTCTCAGTGTTGGCATAAAAATATTCTTTATATTGGCAATGCGCACAATCACCAAAACATTCACTATTTTCGTGTTTATGAATTGATTTTTGTTCATTTGAATTTGAAGGGTTTTCTGTTGTCTCGGATTTGTTTGGCTCTAAAGAATTTTCAAAATTTACAGGCTCGATTTTTTTAAAAACTGATTTTTTTGTTTCATCAAAACCATCATTAAAGAAAAATCCACCATATGTTCCGCCGGATAGCAACACTTCATTGTTGTTGTTTGTGTCAACAATTGCAGAGTAGAAGTCTTTGTCTATGTCAAAATCTCCAACCATGCTTGATTCGTATGTGCCGTTCCGCTCAATCATGTTTGCGCTGTAAACCTGATTTTGGTGATATATGGCAAGTTTGCAAAATTTGTTTAACGTTGGCATGTTGTACGGGCGAATGCGACATTTCAACAAATCATCTTCTTCAAAAAGAGTGAGAATTCCACGCTGTTTTGGATTATGTTCTGAATTTATGATTATAGTTTTACTTTTCATGGAATCATTATATGATAAAGAGTGTTGCGATTGTGACAAGAATTATGAAAGATTTTGATTTGTTTGTGCAATTTTAGACAAATATTGTCAAAACAATATGTTCAATTTTGGTTATAAATTGTTTAGATAATTGACAATAATTTCCTATTGTGTTATCATTTAAATGATTATCGAACTTTGGATTTAAAATATGAAAAAGCGGAAAGAAATTATATATGGAGAGAAGATGAAAAAATTTACGAGAATTTTGGTTTGCTGTTTGTTGTGTGTTTTCAGTTTCTTTATTTTTGGTTGTGAAAAGCAATCTGAAAAGGACAAAAATTTCACTTATCCAACAAGTGCAGACGTGACAATTGGAAATCGCGGTTTGGCGGTTCAAAAAGGGAATTATTTATATTTTGTGAATGGTTATAAGGCTGTTTCAGATTTGACAGCGTCTGACCAAAATGCAACAAATGTTTATGGCTCGTTGATGGTTGCAAAACTTGACGAAAACGGACAAATTGTGCTTGACAAAAATAACCTTTTGAAAGACGACCATTACAACACAATGACTGAACAACTTTGTGGATTTAATGCAACAAATTTGTTTATTTCAGGAAATTATTTGTACTTCACAAGTCCATCTAACGGAAACAAGGTGACTGACGAGAACAAAAAAGTTTGGCAGAAAGAGTTGGTGGTGTTCAATCGAATTGCGCTTGACAAAAATGGCGGAGTTGAAAAAATTTACGAAACAGAAGTGACATATTCAAATCTTGAATTCGAATATTTTGACAATGCTGGGCAATGCGTTATTTTGGTGAGAGAAAAAGGCACGTCTGATAGCAAATTGTTTAGAATTGTTTGTGGAAGCAAGATTTCAGTTGGAACTTCAAACAAAATCAGCAATGTGACTGATTTAAAAATTTCAGGTGATAATGTTTTCTTCGTGCAAAAAGTTGAAAGCAACTATGTTTTGAAAAAATTTGATGTGATAAATAATTCAACAATTGAGTTGGCAACAAAATCAACAGAAATGAAAATTGAAGCAGTTGGCGAAGAGTTCGTTTTTGTGTCAGTTGAAAATGATGGAAACAATGAACTTTATAAATACAACTATTTAACACATCAAGAGCAAGGTTTAATCGCATCTGCGGTTGGCTCATATTCGCAAATTGTTGTCACAAAATATGACGAAACTTTGATTGTTGTGGACGGAAATCAAATTTTGTTCTTGCGTCAAGGTGCAGACCAAAGCGATTTGTTTAAAGAAGAAGACACAACAATTGACTCTGATGCAACTTCAATAACAATTCTTGCAAACACAAATGGTGGAGTTGTGTATTACGACAACAATAAGAATATTAAGTTTGTTAGTTATTCACATCTTGATGGAAAAACTGACAAAACCGCTCCAGTGACGCTTGCAACAATTAGCGACATTTCATCTTCATTGATTGATGTCTCTGACGACACTGGTTATATGTATTTCTTTAAAACGGTTGGTTCAAATAAATATTTGTTTAGACTTGACATAAAAAACCCAACTGCGCAAACTGAAGAAATGATTGGTGTTTATAAATCAAGCGATGTCCCAAAAGCAGAAGTTGAAGAATAATTTAAATTTAAAAAATTATTTACTTAATTTTGTTAAATAAATAAAAAAATTAATTATAAATTAAAAAATAAAATAAAAATATAAGAAAAAAGGCACAAATAAATTAAATTTGTGCTTTTTTAAATTATAAAAAATTTAAAATTTTATTAATTAAAATAATTTTTTATTTTTTTAAATTAAAAGATTATTTTTTATTTTTTTTCTTCATTTTATCTAATTTTGATTGGTCGAGAGTTGTTGGCTCAGTTTTGGTCTGAGTTAACTCACGTGCAATCATAATTTTTGAGTCATTCGTTGGAGTGAGTTCTTTGCAATATCTTGTAAGTTTTCCAATTATATCTTCAAATTCTGCATCAGTTTTTTCTGGGCTATGTTGGTAAATGGTCAACACATGTCCGATTGCTTTTTTATTATTTTCAGTGTTTAAGTAAACATCTCTGTCAAACGAATATGTGATTTTTAGACCAGTGACATTTACACTCCTATATTCTTTGCTGACTGTTTTAATAATGTATGCGACACGCAATTTCCTCATCAAAAATTCTGGGTCAAAAGCGATGGACGACATAAACATCTTTTTGAAACTTTCAATCAAAAAGTCTTTATGTTTTAAAATGGAATCATGAGGTTTTATCAAAATTGAAAAATGCTTGTTGTTTGAAATCGTTGTGTATCTTACTGTTGTTGAAGATTTTTCAGTTGCCATGTTGAGTTCTGTGAATTTTCCAATTTGCGTCTTGTAAATAACAATGTTTGATTTCAAAAGGTCATGGTCAGGCGTGTCATAATATGTGAACGTCTTTTTTATATTTTCTTCAAAGTGCATTGAATATTTATCAAAAAATGTGTTTACTTCCAAAACCTTATCTTTTGATTTTTCGCTAAACATAATAAATCTTTTTTTATTTCTTATTTGATCTAATGGACGCATAAAAAACCTCTTCCTTTTATTATAGTTTAAATAAATTTTAGAAAAAAATCAAAGAAAAATCTAGTATTTTTAATAATTATTTGATATAATCTCACTATGTTAAATTTAAATCCAAAATTTTTATCCCAAATGAAGTCTCTTTTGGGTGATGAATATGACGATTTTGTCCACTCTTTAAACCAACCTTGCGAAAAGGCTATTTTTGTAAACGAGAACAAAATCCCAGTTGAACAATTTAAAAAGATTGTTGATTTTGACATTGAGCAAATTCCTTACGAGCGTTGTGGATTTTATGTGGACAATTCAAAAAAGGGAAAACACCCACTTCATCACGCTGGAGCGTTTTATGTCCAAGAGCCAGCTGCGATGTTCACTGTAAATTCAAACCCATTCAAAGGTGACGAAAAAGTGCTTGATATGTGTGCGTCTCCTGGTGGGAAAACAATTCAAATTGCAAACAGAGTTCCATCGGGTGTGGTTGTCAGCAACGAATTCAATAAAAAGAGAAGCGAAATTCTTTTTTCAAATGTTGAACGAATGGGACTGAAAAATGTCATTATAACAAACGATAATCCTGAAAATATTTCTGAGTGTTATCCAAATTGCTTTGATGTATGTTTGGTTGATGCTCCTTGCAGTGGCGAAGGAATGTTTAGAAAGGGCGAAGACATGGTTGACAATTGGAATGAAAACTTGAGTGAAATGTGTGCAAGGCGACAAATTCAAATTCTCGATTGTGCAGATAACACATTAAAAGTTGGTGGGCATTTAATTTATTCAACATGCACTTATTCAAAACTTGAAAACGAAGATGTGATAAACGAGTTTATGCTCACTCATAATTATCAACTTGAATATATAAATGCAGACTTTAATCGTGGAATTGACATGCCACAAGCGGTCAGGTTATATCCGCACAAACAGAAAGGAGAAGGTCAGTTTGTCGCTGTTTTAAAAAAGGTCGGTGCAAAAGATTTTTATGGTCACGGACAAAAGTTGAAACTAAAATCGGACGATATTGCAAAAAATTTCATAAAAGAAAATATGGGAATAAATTTAATGGCAACCGAATACAATCATGATAGTTTTTATGTTGCAGATGAAGATTTGATTCGAAAAGGTGTGAATTATGTTTCTCTTGGCGTAAAACTTGGAACGAAAGAGAAAAACAGATTTGTCCCATTCCATAATTTATTCACCGCTTTTGGTGAGCAATTTAAAAATAAAATAAACTTAGGATTGTCTGATGAAAAAGTAAAAAAATACTTAAAAGGAGAAACTTTTGAAGTTGATTTAACTGACGGCTTTGGGTGTTTGATGGTGGAAAATTGCGCTTTGGGTGGCTTTAAGGTGAGTCAAGGTATGTTTAAAAATTTATATCCCAAAGGACTTAGAAATCAAACTTAATTGCAAATTTATATAATAAAAATTTAAATAAATTTTTAAAATCAGTAAAAACACAATAAAAAACTGCACAAAAACACCTATTTTAGAAAGAAATACATAAAATTTTAAACTTTTTTTAAAAAAGGTATTGAAAATTTGTTTTTCATGAGTTATAATACAATCAATCAAAAAGGAGAAAATTGATATGGGAAATGCATGGATGGCTCTTGGTAGCATATTAGCAATTGTCGGAATTATCGTCGTGACTGGGGGAATTATCGCTTTTATTGGTCATGTAATTCTTGGAGCATTTGATGGTAAAAAAGAGACAAAACAAGCTCAAACAAAGAGCAACGAGTTGTTAGACTACACTCAATATAAACAACTTGAAGATTTGAAAAAATCTGAAAAAGAAAATGAAGTCAAGGAAGAATATGATTTTGAAGCTATAGATAAAGCAAAAGCAAAACAAGAAGAAGATATGGCTCAAAAAGAATCCGAACAAGATGAAGATTTCAAATTGGTTGAAAATGAAGACGAAGACCAAGACTTAGAAGAAATTGAAAATCGCTTGTCAGAAGAAAATGATTCAGAAGAAAGTCTTGACGAAGATTTGGAATCAAACGACGAAGATGTAGATTTAGACAACATGCTTGATGAAATTTCAGATGAAGTTGTTGAAGAAGAAAAGGCAAACGCTCAAGACGAACAACTTCAAATGAGCGATGAACTTGCTCAATACAATATCGACGACGCAATTAAGCAAGCTCAAGAAACATCAGACGAAGAAGAATCTGCTGAAGAAGTTAATGAAGAAGCTGAAGAAGTTGAACAACCAGTTGAAGTTGAAGAAGAAATCGACGAAAAGGAACAAGAACTTAATTCAGCAAATCAAGAGATTGAAGAATTGAAATCTCAACTTGAAGAACTCAATAAAAAACTTGAAGAAGCAAGAAATGGAAATGTTGAAACAGCATCAGTTGACATGACAGAAGAACAATGCGTTGCAAGACTTGAACTTTTGGAAGAAAGATTAAGAAATGCTAAAAAAGAATATAAAATCAACTTAAAAGAATATAAACCATTGAAGAAAGTTGTTAACGAACTTGAAAAGAATCAAATCAAATTGAGAAGAAAAGAGACTCAAATCGCTAACAAAAAGATTGCTTTGTATGGTGTAAACAACTATGTTGATTTAGACAAAGAAAAAGCACAAAAGCTTTCAGACGAATTGGAACTTTACGAAGGACTCAGACTCAGTGTTCAACATTGCGAAGAAGTTATTGAAGCAAACAAAGATAGATATCCAATTTTGGAACACACAAACAAAATTTTGGAAGACCAAATTGCGAATATTGAATCTGACATTGCAACAACACAAGCAACTCTCGACCAAATCAGAAAAAATAAAAATGGTGGAGAAGATGACAACAATGGTTCAAGCAATGAGGGTCAAGACGAAGGTCAAGCAGAATAATAAAAAATCCACGGATTCGTTCCGTGGTTTTTTGAATTCTTGATAAAAAATCAGCATTTATTTTCCAATATCAATAAAAAAGACATAAATTTAAAGTAAATATGTCTTTTTTTGTTTAGTTTTCGTTTGATAAAATTTTTTTCAATAATCCTTTAAGGATATTTTGTTCTTCGTTTGTTATGTGTTTGCAGATATCGTCATTTGTTATATTTTGATTATGGTGCAACATATGACCGCACTGTCTTAGCAGACCTATAATTGATTGTTCATCAAAATTTTTGTGTGAAGAAGAGTGAGAATCATCAACGCCAAAGTATGCTCTTCCTCGTCCGCAACTCAAAGAATCAACTGGACAGTGATTTGGACATTGTGGACAAAATTTTTCGTTTTTATTCATAATTCTCCTTATTGCGATATATGATTTAAAATTTAAATCATAATCTATTTAATTTTAATAATTTTTTCAAAAATTGTCAATTTGTAATCAAAAATAAATACAATTAAAATTTTTTTTGCTATAATGAAAAAAAGTTGTTTGCAAACAAATTGCAAATTTCATAAAACATATAGGAGACGATATGACTATTAATACAATGCTTGTTTTAATTCTAGGTGTATTTTGTTATTTCTTTTTGCCTTTTATCATTCTAAGTTGTTTTAAAAATGAAAAAATTAAAAAAATCATTGCTATCATATTGTTGTCTTTGTTTATTGTCATTTTGTTGGTTGGAACATGGGGAAAACTTGAGATTGGCAAAGATGTTGTGCGTATCAATTTTGATTTTTCAGGTAAATTTTGTGACAAAAAAATTAATTTCAGTTTTAACAATTTGCAACCTTTTGACATAATCGTTAACCTGATTATGATGATACCTATTGGTATGTTTGTTGTGATGCTTTACAACAAAAATTTTGTAAAAATGATGTTTTTGCTATTAATTGTTGGATTTTTAAGTGGATTTTTTATCGAATTTACTCAATTCGTGTTGCCAATTCAACGCAATGTGCAACTTTCAGATGTGATTTTTAACATGATTAGTGTTATTATGGGTGGATTGATTTGCCGTATTTATATTGCTATTTTAAATTGTGTTAATAACTTAAAAACGAACTAGCGCAGAAATTTAAATCTTGCGTTAATTTTTTTATTAAAATTCTGTCGTTTCTAACGCTGATATTGACATGATTTATAAAAAATCACGACAATTTAAACAAATAAATTGATTTTATAAAATGATTAATATGTTAAAATTTGGAAAAATAGTGGACAATTGAGCATAAAATTGTGTATAATTGTTATGGTTTAACATATTTCTGAATTCACACAAAAGGAGAATTTTATGAAAAAGAAATTTTTAACGATGCTATTGGCAATTGGATTTATTTTGCCTTGTGGAATGTTTCTGGTCGCTTGTGGAGGAACGCCGGATGAAAAGGTTGAAACTTCGGTGAGCGTCGCAATTTCAGAGACGAGTCAATATTATCAATATTATGATGGACAATGTTTAAACTTAACGGAAGATGAAAGAAATTTCACAAAAGATGATTTCGTTGTGACAGTGTTTTATTCTGACAATTCTCAAGAGATAACGCAAAACTACAGTTTTAACGCGGACGAAGAGTTGTCGGTTTTTGACGAAAGCACAAATTATTATAACATCTACTTTTTCAGGGACGACCAACAATTTGCCACGATTATGGTTAAAGTTGAAAAGTCGAATGAAGAATTGCCAACATTAACTGGACTTAGAAAAGATGGAGATGCTTATATTCTTGAACAAGAACTTAGATATAATGGTGAAGAACAGACTGCAATTGATTATATTGGAACAAGTGAAGGTGGTGTGACATTAAAAAGTCTTATCGACGAAAACAAAGTGTCAGTAAGTCTTGGTGAAACTATTAGTGCGACAAATGCAAATGATTTCTATGACGATGAATATAGTTATAACACATTCATTTTGTCAGCAAATGATGGCTATGCATGGAAAGATAATGGTGATGAAATTAAAGACATTACAATAAAATGGCAAATTAAAAGAAAAATTTTAGAAACTCCTACTGTCACTTCTGCTGTTGAATTTGAGTATGCTTATCAAGTAGATAATGGCAATTTTCAAGGCATTGAACAAGGTTTGACATTTGATTATAAAGGAAACGAAGGTTTAATTAATGACAATAATGTAAAAGTATCATACGCTGGTGAACACAACTGGCGTTTGGAAGTGAATGATGATAATTACGCTTTCTTAAACGGTGAGCAAGAGACAAATTATTTAGATTATGCTTGGAAAATCACTCCAATTGAACTAAATATTGACGATGTTTTAATTAATGATAATAGTCATCTCGTTGGAACTGATTATCGTTATACATACACTGGCGAAGAAATTAAACCAAACTTGAATATAAGCACTGATTGCCCAGTATTTTACATTGATTATGGAAATTCTGGAGATGTGTCTGACAGCGCTTATAATGTTAATGTGTCAGTTAACACCAATTTGTTCTTTATTCCAGATGGTGAATCATCTGTTTTGAATGATTTTGTTTGGAAAGATGGAAATAAAATTGACATAAGTTATAGCAAATCTTTAGAATTTTATATTGACAAAGCTCAAGTCGTTGCTCCAAATGGTTTTGAAGAAATTTCAATTAAATTCGATTCTCAAGAATATAACCCTTACGGGAACACGCTATATAATTTTGATTTAACAAATGATAGCAGTTATTCATCATTTACAACTGAGACATTAAATGCATTAAACGATTTACAAATGTTTGACAACTCAACCGGAGCAAGTTTTGAATGGGAAGATGGCAGTCAATCTTTAAATGTGGGAACTAACGAAGTTGTTTTATACTGGTATAATTCAAGAATTGGAAGTTATCAAAACAATTATTCACCTCTTAAAATAACAGTAAATGTTGAAATCACCAAGGCGAAAGCAAAGGTCGAAGCAATTTGGTCTCAAGATTCTAAAACAAATGAATGGACAATTCAATCATTGAATAATGATTATGTAAATGATGTGATAGAAAATATAACTTATAAAACTTATTATAGTGAAACAGAATATTCAACAAGTAAAGAAGCAGAAAACTTAACAGATGCTGGATATTACACAACAATTGCGACTTTACCTGAAAATACAAACTATGAATATTATCTTGATATAGATGGAGAAGCAATAACAACTTTAACAAAACAGTGGATAATTGCAAAAACTTATTTGGATTTAGGTTATCAAATGAGTGCTTGGAGTTTATCAGATGGAACAGAAACTTCATCACAACTAGATAGTTATTATTACGAAAGCGATGGCGTTGCAGTTTCAAAAAATGTCACATTTGATACTTCTACTTTAAGTTCAGATGCTCAAAGTATTTTTGATGTTAGCGTTAGTCACTATATTTCGCAAAGTGAAGGTTGGGTTGAAGCAACAAATTGCACAGACGTGGGTGTATATAAATCAGTTGCAACTTTCACATTCAAGGAAGGATATAAAGCAAAAAATTATGTGGTGAATGATGGCTATTACAACACTGATGCTGGAATACAGATTTCAATGGGTTGGGCAATTTATCCTAACACATACGCATTAACAACAACAGATGCGACATCTAAAAATTACATTGGTTGGCCAACAGATGTGCAAACAGCGTTTATTTATAACGGACAAAATCAACAACCAGAAGCAATCGTGCCAGATGGATTGTATATCTCATATGAGTGGTCAGATATTGACGATATTTACGCATGTGATAGTCGCGGAAGAAGTGATATCGGAACATATCGCATAAATGCATATTTGACTGTGCATACTGATTTGCTTGGATACAAAAATGTCACAGTGACGATTGATGGAACAAAATACTTGGAAAATGGCAAAAGAATTTTTTACTCATCTTTAACTGGTGAAGAAGAAGCAAGATATGATATTTCAAACTACAATGGAATATTCTACACCGGTGTCGACTATTTAGATTATAGAATTTATGAAGAGAATTTCTTCGCTGGCAAAACATTTACATTTTATAGTGTTGTTGTTTCCGCAGTAGATGGATCTAGTGCTTCGGAAGAAGCAGAAACAACAGCGTCAGAATTGATGGGGAACAATGCGGATAAGTCAATGAGTTTTGCGGATTCTGGCAACTTAATTTCTGGAACATGCGATTTTGGAGAAGGAAGTTTAAATGTCCTCAGCGCTTCATATAGTGAAAATGCAGGAAAAGTGAGTGTGTCATTTGGGTCAAAAAGTCTTGTCGGAACAATGATAGATGATATCACATTAAATTTAACTGAAAACGATGGAACAAACATTTGGGTTTACACTTTCTTGTTGTAAGATTAATTTATGGGTTGAATTATGTAATATTAAAAAGAGCAATAATATGCTCTTTTTTCACATTCAAATAAAGATAGGATAATAAAAATTATTTATAAATATCAAAAAAACACAATCAAATTGTGTTTTTTAATATAATTTTTATAATATTAATTATTTTTTTGTAATTTTTGCTTTACATGATGAACATTCAATTTCGCCGTCTTTTATTTTCGTTCCACAATATGCACAAAATTTTTCATGACGTTTTTGTGAAATTTTTGAATCTAACATCATAGTTTGCTCATCAGGACTGATTTCTCCATCATATAACATTGCAATTTCATCTTCACTCATTTCAACATTGTTTTGTTTCATTCTTTCTATGTATCTTTTTTTCTTTTGAAATTCTTTTGCGTCTTCATCAGCCAACTCTTCGGGAGATTTTGTCACTCCTTTAATTGTTAGTGAAATTGCTGCGGTGATTAAACCCATAACCACTGACAAAATGCTAAATAAAATCCCCTTGAATTGCAAACTAGATTGTTTTGTTGATATGTCAAACCAATTCGGGTCAGACATTGCTGGAACATTTATATTGTGTGCTTTTATAAGTGACACAATTCCAACAATTAACATAATGACAGAAATGGCGATTCCAATAATTAATGCAATGAGCCAAGAATAATTCTTTTTTATCTCTTTTTTCATAAAATCTCCTATACAAAATAAATTTTTTCAAAAAATATTCAGTTAAAGTTAAGATATCACAGTTAAAAATCATTGTCAAATAAATTGTGAATAACTTACTTATTAAAATTCAAAGTGTTTTTTTATTGATTTGGATAAGATTTTCTAAATTAATGAGAGAATTGTATGTGTTTTTTAAAATTTCAACTTGAGAACAATTTATATTAAATGTTTTTATTTCAGCTGTTAAAAAGTCGAAATTACATTTTGCAAGATTCCTTGCAAGTTTAAAAATGTCAATATTTCCATTTCCCAAAATTAAATGTTCGTCGGTTTCACCATGATTATCGTGGACATGGGTTGTGTTGAGTATATTAGCGTATTCTTCAACAAAATTTGCATTTTGAGTTAAAAAGTTTTCGTGCCCACAATCATAACAAAATTTTAAATTTTTACTTTTTAAATTATCAAAGATGTATTTTATTTGTTCCGCGGAATAAAGGTTTTCAATGCATAAATTTATATCGTATTTTTCACAAACTTTTAAAATTTTTTTCAATCTTTTAAGTCCGCATATGTTTGTTAAAGTGTTTTTGTTTCCACAAGTGTGAATAACGAAATTTTTTACATTATAATTTTTTATGCTTTCAATTTGCTGAATTAAATCGTTTGTGACCTGAATTCCAATTTTACTGCCATTAACCCATAATTCATTAAGCAATTTTTCCTCATAAGAACAATGAATCATTGAAATTTCTAGTCCAATTTTTTTGCAATATTCAATTTGTTCAAAAAGATTCATTGTTTCGTTTTTGCTGTAAATACCAAGCAAAACGCCGTCAAATCCAACGCTTTTTATATTATCTAATTTTTCTTTTGTGTCTCGATTCATGAGATATAAATTAATTGCCTTTTTCATATTTTATTTCCTTAGTATTTAGATAATTTTATAAAAAATTAAGAAAAGTGACAACTAAAAAGCGTATTTCTTTAAAAATATTTAATTAAAACAACAAACAACCATGAAAAACATATTCTCTTTACTTTATAAATTGGGACATTTTTACGTTTTTTATCATATCGTGAAGTGGAGGTGACTAATGTTTAATTTTCATAATGACAAATGTTGTTGTCCTTCAAATATTCCATTCTTTTGTTGTCCAAGACCTGAAAGATGCTTGATGTGTCCGACTGGACCCACAGGACCAATGGGACCTATCGGATTCCCAGGTCCAACCGGTCCAACAGGACCTACTGGTCCAATCGGATTAATCGGACCAACGGGACCAACAGGACCTACAGGTGCAATAGGATTAATCGGACCAACAGGTCCAACAGGAGCAACCGGACCAACTGGAGCAACAGGCCCAACCGGTCCAAATGGAGCAATCGGAGCAACAGGCCCAACCGGTCCAACAGGACCAACTGGTTCAACAGGAGCAACCGGACCTACCGGACCAACGGGTCCAACAGGAGCGACTGGACCTACTGGACCAACTGGAGTAGCGACCGCTTCTAGCTTTGGAAGTTTCTTTACAACAGCATCTCAATCAGTTGACAATTCATCATTCCCATTAACGGATACTCTGGAATCAAGCGTTTTAACAATAGATAACACAACGGGTGTAGTCACATTGCCTAATGTGGGTGTTTATGCTGTTGATTATGGTGTTTATGTAGCGAGCAGTGCCACAGCGAATGATGCAATGGCGTTATATCTCAATGGTTCTGAAATCACAGGAACAGCAAGAGGGCTTGAAAATAATACAATGATAAATGCAAGTGCTATAATAAGGACGACGTCTGCAAACAGCACTTTACAAATTCAAATACTTTCAACTTCTGCAGTGACTTTCTTTGATAACGATGGAATAAACGGATATTTATCTATAGTTCAAATAGCATAATTTTGGATTATAATTAATAGAACAGCAAGAATAGGGCGTTAGTATACTCTAATGCCTTATTTTTTGTTTGTTAAAATTAAAAAAGGGAGGAAAAAATATGAAATTTAATGAATGTTTGTTGTTGTCCAAAAGGATAAACAATATAAATCTTAAAAAAAGAACAAAAGTCTTATACAAATATATGATAAAAAAATATATTAATCCTTATTATTCTAATTTAGAAATTGAGGATATTAAAGAAAATATTTTGCAAGAATACTTGCTTTCTCTTGCTGACAAAAAATTTTCAACCAACACTATAAAACTTATTTGGAGAATAATTGAAAGCACTATCAAAGAAAACAAATTAGATATTAATTTGGAAGAAATTGTTGTCCCCAAAACTCACGAAAAGCAAGTTGAAGCATTTTCAAGTTTTGAACAAAAGCAAATCGAAGATAAATTAGACATTTCAAAAAGCCCAAAACATATAGGAATTTTACTTGCTCTATATTTAGGATTAAGACTTGGTGAGGTTCTTGCTCTTAAATGGGGAGATATAGATTTTGTAAATAAAACAATTCAGATTAAAAGAACGGTTTATGCATATAATAATCAACTTATATATTCTACGCCTAAAACAAAAAGTTCAGTTAGAACAATCCCATTGCCAATCTTTTTGGAAGCGATATTAAAAAAGATAAAAGCAAAAACAAGTTGCGAATTTGTTGTTTCTCAAAATAACAAACAAATAGTTCCTAGAACATATCAACATTTTTTTAAGAGTTTACAAAAGAAAGCAAAAATCACAAACCCAAAAGGTTTTCACTCACTTCGCCACTCGTTTGCAACCCGAGCTATTGAATGTGGAATGGATATTAAATGTTTAGCGGATATATTAGGACACAAAAATCCAACAGTCACACTTAATCGTTATGCTCACTCTATGATGGACTATAAAAAGTCAATGATGAACAAAATTGGGAAACTATACAATTAAAAAACAGTCTAAAGGGACTGCGGTAAAATCAGCAATTTTTAGCATCTATTGTGATAATAGATGCTAGATTTATATTAGCACGATTCAATTTAAAATGCAACAAAATATCAAAATATTTATATAATTGTTAAAATTTAATGTTTTTAAGAATCAAATCATAAAAAAACATCAAAATATTACATCTATTATCACAATAAATGTAAAAAAGGAGAAGTATGAAAAAGAAATTTTTAACATTAATTTTATCAATTTTCTTAATTATTCCTGCAATGTTTATGCTGACTGCTTGTAGCACAACTGCTGATAATGTTCAAGTTCGTGTGCAAGATGGATATGTTCAATGGAGTTCAAATGACAGCGAGTGGCAAAATGTCATCAGTATTGATGAAATCTTAGAAGTGGTTGGCGATGACATAAAAGGGGAACAAGGAATTCAAGGTCCGCAAGGAGTTGCTGGAAAACAAGTTGAATTTAATGTATCATCTACATATATACAATGGAGATATGTTGGAGAAACAAGTTGGAAAAACCTAATTGCATTAAGTGGACTAAAAGGCAAAGATGGCATTGATGGCATTGATGGTAGAGAGGTGGAATTCCGTCAAACAACCTATTATATCCAATGGCGATATGTAAACAGCAATCAAGGAGCTGAAGAAAATTGGAAAATTTTGGTTGCGTTGAGCGACTTAAAAGGGGAAGACGGTATAGACGGCACAAAATGGTATACTTGCTCTGGGGAACCTGATATTTCTTGGGCAAATTATGGAGATTTTTGTTTTTCTACATCAACTTCAAACGTGTATCAATATTATAAAAGTGGTAATGAAAGTGGTGGTATATGGGTAAAAATTGCAAATTTAAACGCAAATGTAGAAAAAGTGACAGTTAATTTTGATTTAAACTTGCCAGAATATATGTATGAATTTGATGATTATATTGCTTCAAATAGTAAATTACAAAGTACATCTATAGACAAAGGTTCATGGCTGGAATTAGAAAATTTTGAAGGAGAAAAACTCAAAAACTATTTTTTGGGCTGGTATATTGGTGAAGGTATTGATGAAACCAAAATCACAAGTTATACTAGTATAAATGCTGATTGCACATTAACAGCGAAATGGGATTACGACAAAATTGATGAAATATATACCAGTGCTGGTGTCACATATAGATCATGGCTCAATAATACTGTCGTCGTGTCATTAACATCAAACTGTGGTGATGTTGTGCACATTGCAAAAACTTACAATGGAAAAACAATAAGCTTGGTCAATGGTTTTGCTGAAGCAAACAATACATCAGAAGTTATTCTCCCAGGTTGTGCAAGCACAGGATACAATGGCTATGCTATTCAGGACGAACCTATAGAGACATGGAACAATACTACATTGACAAAAGTTTCGTGGTATGGAGAAGAGACAGCAACAGACATTGGTCAATATTCATTTTATGGCTGTACTGCTTTGACAGAAATTTCTTTACCAGAGACTATTAAGAATATAGGAGATAGTGCCTTTGAAAATTGTAATACTCTCACACTTTTCAATTTAAGACAAACCGAAACAATTGGCAAAAAAGCATTTTACAATTGTTCAAGTTTGGCAACCACAGTTTCGGGTATATTTTTTATCACAGAAACTGTAAAAGAAATTGGGAATAATGCATTTGAGGGATGTACCTCACTAACCAAAATATGCATAGAATCAATAGATGTAATAAATTTAACAAACAATGACAGCTATCTTTTCAGTTATGTTGATACAATATTGATTAGAAAATCAATTACCACAAATAAAACAGCATATATTGATGATAGTCAAGGCCATTTTACTAGAAAGACAACATCTAGCGGAAATACTCATGATCAATTGATTAAAATCTCTTAATAAAAACAATACATCTTGACTTTTGATTTTATCTTAATAGAAATTGAAAGATATTTAATAAAAAATTAAACATAAAATAAAACCAAAAATTTCCATAATCAAATGTGAGAAAGTGAAATTTTATGCCAAATTTAAAATAATAATGGCTTAATGAAAGAAAAAGTTGAAGAAAATTTAAATTTCTTCAACTTTTTGCATTTTAAAGGGAGGAATGTTATGCAAATTAGTAAATTATGGGAAGCATATAAGTTTCTAAGATGCGAACAATGTAAAAAGGATTGTGCTGGGCATTTGAATTATGTTAACTTGTGTTCTAATCTAAATTATCTATATGAATATGGTGAGAAAAATTATATTAAAAATAAAGAAAGTTTGGTCGAACTTAAGAAAATTATGGGGAGTAAACCCCCAACAATATTTTCGTTTGGTTGTGGTATTGGACTAGATTATATAGGAGCAAGAGAAGTTTTTGGTAACAATATTAAATATTATGGAATTGATTAACGCGAATGGGCAATAACAAGAACAAATAACTACAAAAACTTTGTTCCCAAACTACCTAAAACTATAAAATTTGATGTTGGGACATTTTTAATAAATGGTAGACAAGATAATTTGGTTCTGTGTTTTTTCAATTCTCTATTTACAATATCTGAAAATACAGATTTGGATAAATTGTTAATAACTGCGTTAAAAAATCAAGATGAATTTTATTTAGTGTGCGACTATACAATAAATAGCAATTTTCATATGCCATCTACTGAGCAAGACTTTATTGATAGTTTAATAAAAAAATTAAAGCCATATTTTAAAATCAATCATTTTGAAATTCTTGATGGAAAATGTATAATAATAAGCGGAAGAAAGTGTTAACACATTTTTTTTGACAAAATCCACATTGTGTGGCTTCCGATTATTATTTTTGGACTTCGTCGCAAATGCCCTTGCAAGCAAGCATGTTGCTCCTTGCAATAATAAAAGAATCTAATTTGGAGTTTATATGATATTAAGTGTTAGTAGGCGGACAGATATTCCCGCATTTTACAGTGATTGGTTTTTTAAGTGTTTAGAACAAGGGTTTGTGCTTGTGCCAAATCCAATAAATCCAAAGAAAGTCGCAAAAATACCACTTAAAAAATTTGAAGTAGCTAATGTTTTTACCAACTTAGTTGGAGATAAAGAAATAAAAACAAGTGGCAATATAGAAGGTATTGTTTTTTGGTCAAAGAATCCAAAACCAATGCTAAATCAAATAAACAAATTAAATGACTATTTGTTTTACTTTTTATACACACTTAATCCATATCCAAATTGGATTGAAGGCGGTCTTCCACCACTCGAAGATAGAATAAATACTTTTAAGGAATTGTCAAAACATTGTCCTGTTATTTGGAGATATGACCCAATTTTAATTGCAGATGGAATAGATGTCAACTGGCATATAAAAAACTTTAAGTTTTTGTGTGAAAATTTAAAGGATTACACAAAACATTGCAAAATTAGTTTTGTGATAGAAAGTTATTCGGGGTGCTCTAAAAATGTTCATGCACCTAGTGAAAAAGACAAAAATATTTTGCTTGAAAACTTTTCTAAAATTGCTAAGGAGAATGGGATTCAAATTGAAGCATGTGCTGAAAGTGGAGATTGGGCAAAATATGGAATATTACCAAGCAAGTGCATTGATGGAGAAATCTTTAAAAAATTACTTACGAAAAAGTATCATAATTTAGGATTAACTTTCAAAAGAAAAAACAATAAAATTGATGGACAAAGAAAAAATTGTGGTTGTATGCCAGCCGTAGATATTGGAAGATATGATACTTGTAATCATAAATGTAATTACTGTTATGCTAGAAAAAGCAAACATTCATCAATGTATAACATTCCTCAATGCGAAGTTTACGAAAGAAAAACTGAACTAGAATTTGAGATTATTTAGAGAATTTATCTAAAAATTATTAAAAATTTTGACAGTAATTGACAGCAAATGTATCAGTTTTATATAGTTTTAGAAAGATTTAGACCGATAGTAAAAGATTTGAATATCGGTTTTTTTTGGAGCTAAATTTGACAGCAATTGCACCATTTTTTGACAGCAAATGATTTTTAGTCTTAAAAATTTTGTTTAAAAATTGAAAAAGAAAAATCGCCAAAACCCTAGGAAAATAAAGGTTTTTAGCGACTTTTATATTATGGAGCTACTGACGGGAATCGGACCCGTGACCCCTGCCTTACCAA
>JBJETW010000003.1:15010-33523 GCA_051883515.1 Candidatus Onthoplasma sp. | reverse complement strand
TAGCAAATAAAGATTTGCAAGAAAAAATAACAAGCCGAGAAATGCTTGTTATTAAGCCACTTGATAAAAATGTAATCTATTCTTTCCTTTGTTCTTTTAAAGATATTGACCTAAACAATAAACTTGCTTGCCAAAGACTTGTTGATATGTTTTTGAATAGAGTTGTCTTATTTGATGACCATTGCGATATTTACTTCAACACAAATGATGATAAGTCTAAACAACTCAAACTAAAAGAACAACCAGATTTTGAACAAGAAAGCGAATTCTTGACAAAAAAAGAACAACCCGAACACAAGGGTTCGGATTGCTATCTCTTGGCGGAGAGTTAGGGATTCGAACCCCAGGTAGCTTTCACTACAACGGTTTTCAAGACCGCCGCTTTCGACCGCTCAGCCAACTCTCCATATTTAAATATTTCGTTTACAAAATTTTAAGTTTTCAATTTGATTGTCGTCGTTTTAATTAGATTCAAATTGTTGTGATTTCACAAGAATTTTTTAACTTTTTAATTTTGTACTTCTGCAGTATATCACAAATTTTTGCCTTTTGCAAGTGTTTTTTACTATTTTTTGTGTGTAAAAAGAAAAAACTATGAAACTTGTCAAAAATTATCAATTTTGTTTAAATGTTTAGTTCTGAATTGCAATTTTTTTTAAAAATTGATAATATATTAATGTAATATGAAGAGAAATATTTACATCGTTTTAAGTCAGACAGGCACAGTCTTTTCAAGGGCTTTGAAATTTGTGACAGGTGCAAAATATAACCACGTGTCAATTTCTTTGTCGCCAACTCTTGAAAAAATGTATTCGTTCGGACGTCTTAATCCTTATAATCCTTTTATCGGTGGATTTGTGGAAGAGGGCAAGCATAAAGGAACTTTCCAAAGATTTAAGAACACGGAAGTTATGGTGTTGGAATTGACTGTTGATGAAGAAAAATACGCAGGAATTCAAAGTTTGATAAACTATTTTATTCAGAAAAAAACAAAATTTCACTATAACTATTGGGGTATTGTGCTTGCATGCTTCAAAAAGAATTTTGCACCGTCCAACAGATTTTATTGCTCTCAATTTGTACGAGCAGTCCTTGCGTGGCTTGATATTGAAAATGCGTGTGAACTGCCAGACATTGTGCAACCAATTGATTTTTTAAAACTAACTAACAAAAAGATTGTGTATTCAGGTTTGCTCCAAAAATGCGACATAAAATGAAAAAATTCCTTAAATTGAAAGACAAAAAATTTTTTATGTGTTATCATTAAAGTATTGAGTTGGGGAATAAAAAATTTTAAAATTATATTTGTCAACTTTAAAAGGGAGTATTGTATGAAGTGTGAATATTGTGGGGCAGAAATTAACAACACGGACAAATTCTGTTCTGTGTGTGGTGCTAAAACAAGTTTTAACGGGCAAGAAAAAAGTGAATTGGTTGCGAACGAGAATAATGTCGCTGATTCAGTTGATAATGTTGGAGAAAATCAACAAAGCAAAAGTTCAAAAATGTCTGTTGCAGGTTTTGTATTGGGCTTGGTTGGAATGCTTATTTTGAATTTTGTATGTTCACTTCTCGGCGTAATATTCAGCAGTATAGGATTGAATGCGGTAAAAAAAGGAATCGGTTGCAAAAAAGGACTTGCTATTGCAGGTTTGGTCACTGGTATTATTGGTTTAGTGTTTTCGATATTAAATATGACTAGTTGTATGGTGGCTTAAAATAAATTTCATTAAATAAAAATTATTTGTTAAAATATAAAAAAAGTTCCAATTTGGAACTTTTTTGTTGCGATATTGCTAAAAATTTTACGATTAAATTGTTTTTTATTTTTGATTTGATTTGCAATCTTTTTTATACATTGCTTTTGCAAGGTCAAGACATTTGTTGCTATAACCCCATTCGTTATCATACCATGCGACAAGTTTTACGAAGGTTGGACTGAGCATTATTCCTGCTTTTTCGTCGAAAATGCAAGTGTGTTTATCTCCAACAAAATCGCTTGACACCACAGGTTGGTCTGTATATGCGAGCACGTCAGGAATCACGTCTTTTGCATATTTTTTCATTGTTTTGCAAATATGTTCATATGTTGTTGGCTTTTTAAGTTTTACGGTGAAATCTACAACTGAGACATTTATGGTTGGAACTCTAAAACTCATGCCAGTAAGTTTTCCTTTTAAATTTGGAAGAACTTCGCCAACCGCTTTTGCTGCACCTGTTGAACTAGGGATTATGTTAGCACTAGCAGCGCGACCGCCACGCCAATCTTTTTTTGACACGCCATCAACAGTGAGTTGAGTTGCGGTTGTTGAGTGAATTGTTGACATGAGACCTTCTTCAATTCCGTACACATCATCTATAACTTTAACGAGTGGGGCAAGGCAGTTTGTTGTGCAACTTGCATTGGAAACGATATCCATCGAAGGGTCATATTTGTCTTCATTTACGCCCACAACAAAAGTAGGACAATTCTTTCCAGGAGCGGAGATAATAACTTTTTTTGCTCCAGCTTTGAGGTGTGCTCTTGCGTCGTCAGCGTTTGTGAATTTTCCAGTGCATTCAATAATGTATTCAGCACCAGCACCTTTCCAGTCAATTTTTTCAGGATTCATTTCAGCAAAAAATTTAACAGGTTTTCTATTTAATTTAAGGTCATTTCCAGACAACTTTAAATCGCTTTTTGCTGTTCCGTGAACTGTGTCATATTTATACAAATAACACGCGTACTCTGGCGTAAGGAAAGGGTCGTTTATTGCAACCACATCAATATCATCTCTTTCCACGCTTGCACGCATAATCAAACGACCTATTCTTCCGAAACCGTTTATTCCAATTTTAATTTTCATAGTTTACCCCTTTTGTTTATTATTCTATTAAGTTGAAATTATTTTGTCAAATGTATTTTAAAAGATAAAAATTTAGAAATAATTTAAATATGATATTTGCGATAATCTCATATCTTTTGACTCTAGTTTGCATTAATTTAATATTGGTGAAAAAAAATTGTTCTTATTCAAATTTTGGCAAATTGGCATTAAAAAAACAAGGAATAATATTTTTTTCAACAAAATCACACAAAATCAAAGTTGGGAATGCAAAAATTTTTCAAGTTGGCAAAATTGTTTATTTGAAGCGAGGTGATAAATTTGTTGAGATTGACAACATTGATGCTCTTAGGCGCATAGGTTCATATCTGCATTTTAAGGCGTGTGGGAAAGTTATTATTAACTTAAATTTGTCCGATTGGAAATATTTTAATATAGTATTAAATTCGCAATATTTTAATTTTGAAAACTTAAAGCAAAAGGTCTTACATGACATGTTAAAAGATATTTTTTCAATGGAACAAAATTCCATGTTAAAACGATATCTTGATTTAATTAAAAATGGTTTAAAAATTGAAATATCGAATGAAAGTCTAACAATAAAAAAAGGGGAAATAAAATTTCCTTTTTCCATTGAATATAAAATTAATAATATTATTAAACGAATTAATATAAAAAATTGTAAAAATTTATAAAATAATATGAAAAAAATCATAAAACACGTGATAAAATAAAAAAATTAAAAAAAATTTGTTAATAAAAATTAAACACAATTTTATTTTGAAATTTAATTAAAATTTGATATAATAATTATATGGAAAAATTTGAAGAATTTAATTTTAATTCAACGCCATTAGCCGAACGAATGAGAGCGAGAAATTTAGACGAGTTTATTGGCCAAAAAGAGATTGTTGGAGAGAATAGTTTAATCAGACGTGCAATAAAAGTAAACAGACTTGGAAGTTGCATTTTTTATGGTCCGCCGGGAGTGGGGAAAACCACATTGGCGTTTATTGTCGCAAGTTCGCTTAATCTTGGCTATGAGAAATTAAATGCAGTTTCAAGCGGAGTTGGAGAAGCAAAAAAAGTTATTGAACATGCAAAACAAAATTTTGAACTCACTAGCAAAAGTACAATTTTAATTCTCGATGAATGTCATAGATGGAGCAAGGCGCAAAGCGATTGTGTTTTGGAAGCGATTGAAAGAGGATATATAACTTTTATTGGAACAACAACCGAAAATCCGCACATAAGTATGACGCCAGCGATTGTAAGTAGGTGCCGAGTTTTCAAATTTAAACCTTTGTCAAATGATGACATAAAAGATGCATTGGTTTTAGCAATAAAAGATAAAGAGCGTGGGTTTGGAAGATTAAAAGTTAAAATTGACATTCCAGCACTCAATCATTTTGCCTTATATTCAAATGGAGATTTAAGGTCTGCATATAATGCTCTTGAATTGGCAGTGTCAACAACTCCATCAAACAAAAATGGCGAAATAATAATTGATAAAGTGATTGCAAGTCAGTGCATACAGCAACCAGTGATTTCAGTTGATGAAAACACATATTATGATATGCTCAGCGCATTTTGCAAAAGTTTAAGGGGAAGTGACACCGATGCGGCATTATACTGGTCTCAACGATTGATTGTTGCAGGTTGTGACCCGCTTTTGATTTGCAGAAGACTTATCGCGCATGCAAGTGAAGATGTTGGAATGGCGGATAGTAATGCAAGTTTAATGGCGATGGTTGCAATGAATGCAATAAAAAATTTGGGATTGCCAGAAGGAAATATTCCACTTGCTCACGCAATAATTTATGTGTGTGAAGCGGAAAAATCAAATAGTGTTGTAGAAGCTTTGAATTCAGCAAGACACGACGCAGAGTTTAACCCTGATGACAAAGTGCCAGAACATTTAAAGAATTATCATTATGAAGAAAACAACCCAGCAAAGTATAAATATCCTCATGATTTTGGCGGATATGTTAAACAACAATATCTTCCTGACACATTAAAAGATAGAACGTATTATGTTCCAAAAAACAATGGAAAAGAGAAGGGAATGATACGGAAAAAGGATAAATTTAAAAAATTGTGATAAAAAATTGCTTCAAAATATTTGATTTAAATCAAACGATTTTATATAATATGAAAGAATAAGGAATTATTCAAATTAAAGGGGGATAAAATGGAATTGAAAGGTTCTCAAACAGAACAAAATTTAATGACTGCTTTTGCAGGTGAAAGCCAAGCAAGAAATAAATACACTTTCTATGCAAGCAAAGCAAAGAAAGAAGGTTTTGAACAAATTGCCGCAATTTTCACAGAAACAGCAGACAATGAAAAAGAACACGCAAAATTGTGGTTCAAATTGTTGCATGATGGAGAAGTTCCTGACACAGCAACAAACTTAAAAGATGCTGCCGATGGTGAAAAATACGAATGGAGCGAAATGTACAAAGACTTTGCAAAAGTTGCAAAGAAAGAAGGTTTCTTAGCAATTGCAAAACAATTTGAAGGTGTTGCAAAAATTGAAGCAGAGCACGAAGCAAGATACAATGCTCTTCTTGAAAATGTAAAGAAGAAAAAATGCTTTGTTAAGAAAGAAGTTCAAGTTTGGGTTTGCAGAAATTGCGGACATAGACATGTTGGAAAATCTGCTCCTGCAGTATGCCCAGTTTGTGCTCATCCACAAGCTTACTTTGAAATTGCAAAAGAAAATTATTAAAAACAAAAAGCACCAGAATCGCTGGTGTTTTTTTTGTTTTGAGAATATTCAAATCTGGCGTAGAGAGGGGGATTTGAACCCCCGAAGGTTTTGGTGCCTTACTGAATTTCGAGTCCAGCTCATTCAACCGCTCTGACATCTCTACAGATATATGACATAATAATTATAATATAAATTTTAAAATTTTGTATAAAAATCCACAGGTTTTCCTGTGGATTTTTTAGAAACTAAAATTAATCAGTATGTTTATAAAGTTTTCTCATCTTCTGTTTCATTTGTTGAAGCTATTGCTTTTTGAATTGCGCTATTCAATGTTGAATTGTTAATTTTCTTTGCAATATCTAATAGCTCTTCCTTACTATTTAGTTTATGAGGTCCTAATCCTTTTCCTATGCTTTGAATTTTGCATTTGCCTTTCTTTTTGTACTGAATAATTTCAAGTGAAACATCAGAATTGACTTTAAGTAAGTATTTATGTAATATTGTTGATTTATCACTATCTTCAACTGCTATTGTTTCAACACTGATGTCATCGTTTTGTTCAGCTAAAGACAAAACAAATTCCAATCCTTCGTTATGTTTTGTTTTAACAACTTTGTCAGCTGATGGAAGGAGAATAACTTCAGGAGTTTTTTCGTCAATTAACTCAACTTGAGCTTGTTCTTCTTTGATTTGTGATAATTTATTTAAGAGATCTTTTTGTTTGATGTTAAATTTTTCAACATTTTCATTGAATTCTTTTAACATGCTGTTATCGTTTAAAATACCTTGAGCTTCTCTCTTTTTGTCTTCAATATTTTTGTATTGATTGATTGATTTTTTGGTTTTCTTAATTTCTTTCTTAATTGCTTTGTCGCTTAATTCTTTTGAGTTTAAAAGTTTCAATTCAGAAGAAACGTCCGCTCTGTTTTTCATTGTCGCATAAATGTCAACGTTTTCAATTTTCTTTTGTCCAGATAAAGTATAGAACAATTTTTGTTTTTCAATATCGCTCTTAACATATTTATCTATAAAGTTAATAATTTCATTTATGTTTTTAGACTTTTGTTCTTTCTCTGATTTGTCAATGTCTAAATTCAAGATATCAATTTCAGAGTCAATTGCTTGCCCAAATATTTTTTGAACATGGTGAATTCTGTTTCTATTGTTTTTGTTTATGATATGTCCATAAAGTTTAACGAATGGATTTTTTGATGACCTTGTTTCAAGAACTTTGTCATTTGAACTTTCAATTTTTTCAATAAGTTTTCCAAGTTTTGTATCCTCTAATGTTTTTCCTTGTTCAAGTTCATTCAAGCAGGTTTTCATGTCTCCATATTTGTTAGCAAATGTTTTTTCAGTTATAAGAGAAATTAAACCTTTTGTGTTCACCCATGGAATTCCATAAACCACAGCAGAGAAGAGAGCTCCACCAACTGCGCCAAGAGCCAAAGAACTTACAACAGTTGCTCCAACATTTCCCAAAACTGTTGTGCCCAAAACAGAAGCACCGATAGGGAGATTTAACGCAATTGCCACAGCAATGAGAGAGAATGCACCAACTGTAATCAAACCTGGAATGAGACGCTTTTTAAGTGCTTCATTTCTAAATTGTTTTTCTTTTCTCATTGTGAAATCTTCAACTTTAATGTCAGATGCAGTTTTGATATTTTTATCTTTCATAATATCCATTGCTTTATCGATTGTTTCTTCAGAAAGCAAAGAATATTTTTTTCTTAAATATTCTTGGAATCTATATTGATTTGGATTTGAAGTTGTAGATTTAAAAATTTCATATTCGTTTTCAAGATTATTTACCAATTCTACTAATTGTTTATCCTTTTTTGCCATAATAAACCCCCTAAAATTGATTTATGCTCAGATTATAATACGAGAAGTTGTTTTTGTCAATACCTAATTTAAAAATAATATTTTTGAGATTGTAAAAACATAGACAAAAAACTGCAAAAAATGCAGTCTTTTTAATATTTTTTATTGATTAACATCTAACAAAGGGAAAAGTTTATGTTAAATTATACAAGGCATATGGCATCAAACATTAATATTTTTTGCAATAGTGTCAACAACTTGGTCAATTGTCATGTTTGTTGAATCAACAATTATTGCACCCTTTGGAATGACTAGTGGGGCAATCTTTTTTGATTTGTCAATTTTATCTCGTTCATCAAGTTGCTGTTCAATTTCTTTCAATGTGATGTTTGGATTCTTTTTCACTGCATCTTTAAATCTTCGTTTTGCACGCTCATGCAAATCACAATCAAGATAAAATTTATATTCAGCGTTAGGAAATACAAAACTTCCTATATCACGCCCATCAATGACAACATCATTTTTTGAAACAAATTTTTTTTGACAAGCGTCAATTTTTTCTCTCACTTTTTTATTGACTGAAATAATTGGTGCATGAATGCTAACATTATTGTCAGTTAGAGAGTTTGTCAAATCTTCGTTATTCACAAAAACATGCTGAGCGTTGTCAATAATTTGAACCTTAATTTTAAAACTTGGGACTTTGGAATATGTTGAAATTTTTGAAAAATCATAACCAATTTTTAGGAAGTGTGAAGCGACTGCACGATACAACAAACCTGAATTAAAATGTAAAAATCCAAGTTTTTGGGCGAGCAATTCAGCCACCGTTGATTTTCCACTTCCAGCTGGTCCATCAATTGCAATAATCATTCATTAAACCTTGCCTTTTTCCCTAAATTTCTTTCAATTCTTATGAGTCTATTATATTTTGCAACCCTGTCAGTTCTTGAAATAGAACCTGTCTTAATTTGGCCGGCATCGACAGCAACAGCAAGGTCAGCAATAAATGTGTCTTCAGTTTCTCCGCTTCTGTGAGATATTATTGTTGCATATCCATTTTCTTTTGCGATTTTGATTGTTTCAAGCGTCTCAGTTAGTGTTCCAATTTGGTTGAGTTTGATTAAAATTGCATTTGCAACGCCTTTTTCAATTCCTTGTTTTAAGATTTTTGGATTTGTGACAAACACATCGTCTCCAACAAGTTGAATTTTCTTGCCTAATTTTTTTGTAAGTTTAACCCAGCCGTCCCAATCATTTTCACTCAAAGGGTCTTCAATTGAAATGATAGGGTAGGTTTTGATCAATTTCTCATACCAAGAAATCATTTGAGCGGTTGAGAATGTGCCCGCACCACTTTTAATTAGATTATATTTTTTTGTTTTTTCGTCATAAAACTCACTTGAGGCAATGTCTAAAGCGATGGCAATATCTTTTCCTGGAATATATCCGGCACTTTCAATCGCTTTTACAATTGCTTGAAGAGGTTCTTCGTTATTTTTGAAATTTGGAGCAAATCCGCCTTCGTCGCCAACCGATGTCGCGTAGCCAAGAGATTTTAACAACTTTTTAAGTTCAAAAAATGTTTCACTTGCCATTTTCATTGCATCTGAGAACGTCTTTGCACCAATTGGAACAATCATAAATTCTTGGAAATCGACGTTTGAATCTGCATGCGCACCGCCGTTAATTATATTCATCATAGGAGTTGGAAGAGTGGTTCCTTTTCCTAAAGTTTGATATAGTTCTTTGCACTTTGAATTTGCATTGGCACGAGCAACGGCAAGACTTACAGAAAGTATGGCGTTTGCACCAAGTTTTGTTTTAAATTCTGTTCCGTCCAAGTCGCACATTAATTTGTCAATTTGAGATTGTTTGCTTGCGTCTTTTCCAATGAGATTTGGCGCGATGACCTTGTTGACATTTTCACACGCTTTTAAAACGCCTTTGCCGTGGAATCTATTTCCGCCGTCTCTAAGTTCAAGCGCCTCTTTTTCGCCTGTTGAAGCACCACTTGGAACAATGGCAGTTGCCTTTGAGCCATCTTCAAGAGTGACTTCACACTCAACAGTTGGATTTCCGCGACTGTCAATCACTTCATATGCAACAATTTTTTTAATTTTCATGTTTCCCCCTAATTTGCTTATATTTTATCACATCAAATAAAAAAAATAAAATAATTTTATAATCTAATAAAAAATATGAAATTGAAGAAAAACAAAAAATAGATTTAAATTTTTTTCGAAATGTTGTGCAAAATATAAATTTTTTGTTATAATTAGATCATGGAAATAAAAAAATTAAAACTAAAATCCAAAAATAATGCAAATATTTTTATTGCAGAAACTGACCAGGGTGAATTTGAATTGCATAGCGACATAATTGTTAAAGAAGGAATAAAAATAGGTCAAATTGAAGAAAAAGATTTTTATTCTGCGATAGACGAGAGTTCAAAACTTATTGCATTTAATTTGTGTGTTAAATATATTGGAGCAAAATTAAAAACTGAAAAGCAAATCAAAGATTATTTATATAAAAAGGATTATAAAACAAACATAATTAAAGCAGTTTTGGAAAAACTCAAAGAATATGGCATTGTCAACGACTCAACATATGCAGAAATGTACATAAGGTCAAATTCGAATTTCAGCAAAAATAAATTAAAACAGAAATTGCGTTCTTTTGGAGTGAAAGACGACAACATGGACTCTTTTGTTGAAGAAATTGATGACACGCCAACTTGTTTTAGACAAGTTGAAAAATTCTTTAAAAATAAAGAAAAAACAAAAGAAAACATAGAAAAATTAAATCGCAGACTTGCATCTCAAGGTTATAGCTGGGACACGATAAAAATAGTTTTGCAAAAGCTTAAATCAGAAGTAGGAGACGACGATGATTGGAATTGATATTGAACAAATAAGTAGATTTTCTCATTGGACAGAAACAGAATTCAAACGTATTTTTTCTGAAAATGAGATTAAATATGCAAATCAATTTGAAAACAGAATTGAACATTTTTGTGGTTTTTTTTGCGTGAAAGAAGCGTTTGTTAAAGCGCTGGACGATGACGGGGTGAGTTATTCTCAAATTGAAGTTTCACACACGGAAAGTGGAAAACCAGAAATCAATTTAACTCCATATATAAAGAAAATTTTAAGAGAACATGGGGCAAACGAAATTGAAATCAGCATATCTCACACAAGGGATTATGCATGTGCTGTTGTCCTTGTTAAATAAATTCACAAAAAAATAAAAAAAGACCTAAATTCAGGTCTTTTTTTTATCTTTTAAGTTTAACCAAAATCTTCTCGTCACCAATTTCAGTTTCGCTTTCATATTCTGGTGAATTAATTTCACAAATATTTCTTGCAAGGAGTTCGGATTTTATTTTATCTGCATATTTTGTGATGATTTCATTTAAATCTTTACTCTCGGTTGAAAGTTCGATATCAATTCTATCGTCGACATTGAAGTTTGCTGTTTTTCTCATAACCTGTATCGAACGAATGAGTTCTCTAAGCAATCCTTCAAGCATGAGTTCACGGTCAAGAGTGACATCTAACACAATTGTGATATTGTTGTCGTTGGCGATAACAAAATCTTGTTTTGGTTTTGATGAAATGGTGAACAGGTCTGCACTTAAATTTTCAAATTCGTGAATGTTTACACTGCCTTGTTTAAATCCTTTCACAAACCCTGCCATCTCTTCATCTGTGGCGTTTGTTAAATAATTTTTAACTTTTTGAACATCTCCTTTAAGCACTGTACCGGCACGTCTGAAATCCAAATTCAAGAATTCGTCATTGAACTTAGAATTGTCGTGAACCATAACAATATTTTTGATGTTAAGTTCATTTTCGATAATTTCTTTGTAAAGTTCAACTGCTTCAGCAACTTGTTTGTCTCCGTTGATATACATTGTTTTCAAAGGTTGTTTAACTTTGATTTGATGTTCGTTTCTAAGTTTTCCTGCCATTGCGAAAATGTTTCTAACTATTGAAGTTTTCTTTGTAAAGTCGTTGTCTTCAACTTTAAACTCTCCAACAATAAATCCGTTTAGAGCAACACTTTCAGTTGCGTTCTTGTCGAGCGCGCGAACTGCGTTTTGCCACAAGTATTCGCTCATGAAAGGAATGATTGGGAACATTGCCATTGAAATGTTTTTAATTGCGTAGAACAAACAGAAATAAGCATTTGTTGTGTCTAAGTTGTTTTCACTTTTATAAAATCTTCTACGATTGTTTCTGATATACCAGTTTGTGAGTTCGTCAACCAAAATTTCAAAATCTTTTGCAATGCCACCAAAATCTTGTTGAGAATAACATTTGTCTGCGTTTGCTGTGAATTCGTTAACGCGGTTTATGAGCCACTTATCAATGAATGGCAATTCTTTTTCGTTTGGAGTGTATCCTGTCAAATCTGGGTTGTCGATTGAAGCATAAGTGTTCAAGAAAATATAAGCGTTCCAAAGTCCTAAAAGTTTACGTTTGACTTCGTCACAAGTGTCTTTTCCGAATTTAACATCATTAATGAGTGGGGTTGAAACGAAATTATAACGAATTACGTCAGCACCAATTTCTTCAAACGCCACATCGAGTGGAATGTTGTTAGGACTTGATTTTGACAATTTCTTTCCGTCTTGAGCGAGCAACATTGGGGTGGTCGCAATCTTCTTGTAAGGTGCTTTTCCAGTTAGAACAACACTCATAACCAGCATAGAATAGAACCAAAGACGAATTTGTTCTTTTCCTTCAATGACACATTCAATAGGATTGTTTTTCTTGAAAAATTCTTTGTCTGTAAAATATTTTTTTGTTGAGAAAGGTGTTATTCCTGCGTCAAGCCAACAGTCACCAACTTCTTTGATTCTTTCAACTTTGCTTCCGCAGTGAGGACAAGTGATTTTAATATCATCAATATAAGGTCTGTGCAAATGAGGAAGAGCATTAACTTCTTCTTCACTTGACAATTCTTTAAATTCGTCAAGAGAGCCTATGATTGTTAGTTTTCCACAATTTTTGCAAGGATAGAAAGGAAGAGGAAGTCCATAATATCTTGACCTTGAAATTGCCCAGTCTCCCATGTTTGTCAACCAGTCAAGCATGCGTTTTTTCATGAAATCAGGATTGAAATCAACATCATCAATTGCTTGAATTAATTGTGGTCTCAATTCGTCCATTTTTATAACCCATTGGTCAACAAGTCTAAACAAAAGTGGGTGTTTACATCTCCAACAATGTGGATAAGAGTGTTTATAACTGTGAGTGTAATAAACTTTGTTTCTTTTTCTCAAAATATCAAACACAAAATCTCTGAGTTCGTCGGTGTTTGCGTCTTTGTTTGATAAAATTCCGCAATTGTCATAATAATGACCTGATTCGTCAATTGGACAAATTGCTGGGATATCCAATTTCTTTCCTAATTCGAAATCGGCATCACCGCAACCTGGAGCGATGTGAACCACACCACTACCTTCTGTTGCGTCAACTTGGTCCCATGCAACAATTTTATGCACAAAGTTTTGGAAAGGCATTTCAGGGAAACATGTTTCATAAGTTTGTCCAACAAGTTCGCTACCTTTAACTGTTTTTACGATTTCAGCAACATCATCTTTCAAGACTTTCATGGCGTCTGCACAAAGGATAACAAAACGTTTTCTTGATTTTAGTCTTACAACATTATAGTTAAGTTCAGGATTAACTGCGAGCGCAGAGTTAGCACACAATGTCCATGGAGTGGTTGTCCAAACCAACATGTCGCAATTTGAGTTGTCGATAGGGCACAAGAAGAAAATAGCCTGGCAAACGACATCTTTATATGCGTCTTGGTCACTCATTTCATGCTCAGAAAGACTTGTTCCGCAACGCGTGCACCAACGCATGATTCTATGAGAATTTGCAATGTATCCTTTTTCTTGACACTTTTTCAAAAAATGCCAAATTGAAGTTATGTTGTGGTCGCTGTTTGTGTAATAACTGTCGTCCCAATTCATCCATTGACCCAATCTGATTGATGATTTTGTTTGAGATGCTGAATATTTGTCAACAGTCTTCATGCATTGCTCAACAAAGCGACCAATTCCATATTGTTCAATTTCTTTTTTGCTGTTGATTCCAAGTTCTGATTCAACACGCAATTCAACAGGAAGGCCATGAGCATCAAAACCATTTTGATAATGTTCGTCATAACCTTTGAGAGCGGCATACTTAATCATGGCGTCTTTAAAAGTTCTGTTATAGGCGTGATGCAATCCCATATTGTAATTTGCGGTTATTGGACCATCAAGGGTAGGGAAAAATTTGTGTCCTTTGTTTTTTTCTTTCAGTTTTTCAAAAGATTTATCTTCTTCCCAAAATTTTAAGATTTCTTCTTCCATTTTAACGTAATTGAGATTTCCTTGTTCCTTTTTCATTTTGTCTCCTTTATTTAAAAAATGTCAGCTTTGTTTGCTGACATCTCATTGTTTTATTCACAGCAAAACTTTTTCTACAATTTAACTGGTAGAATAATTTTACCTATAATAACAATAGCTATGATTAAAACACATATATTCATGAATTCATTATAAAACTGTCAAAGTCATTTGTCAATAAATTTAAACAACTTATTGATGTTAAATTTTCCAATCAATTGGTTCAACTCCGTGAGAAGACAAAAATTGATTGCATTTTGAAAAATGTTTGCAACCAAAAAATCCAGAATAAGCAGAGAATGGACTTGGGTGAGCAGATTGAAGAACTAAATGGTTTGGATTTGTGAGCAACGGCAAAAATGACTTTGCGTGATTTCCCCAAAGCATAAAGACAATTGGTTGAGTTTGTTCGTTTAAAATTTTTACAATTTCAGTTGTAAAAGTGTGCCAAAGTTCGTTAGAGTGACTTGCTGGTTTATGTTCAATAACTGTCAAACTCGTGTTCAACAAAACCACTCCCTGTTTTGCCCAAGATGAAAGATCGGTTGAACCGCTCATTTCAATTCCAAGGTCAGATTCAATCTCTTTAAAAATATTTTTCAAACTTGGTTGTGGAGTTCCATTGTGACAAGAAAATGCCAGTCCATCCGCTTGACCACAAACATGATATGGGTCTTGCCCGATTATCACAACTTTTACATTTTTTGGAGATACAAAATTAAGCGCAGAAAAAACATTCTCTTTTGGCGGGAAAATTGTTTTTGTTGCATATTCATTTTCTAGCCAAGAGAATAAGTTGTGTTTATATTCTTGATTGAATCGCGGAGATAAAATTTCACTCCATTCTTTTGTGAGTTGATAGTTCATATGAACATATTAGCATATTTTAAATTTTTTTACAATGCTTTATAAATTTTTTTAATTTAATTTTCAATTTAAAAATTTAAAGTTTATTTTTAAAAAATTTCAAAAATTATGTTAAAAATTTTAAAAATTCAGTAAATTTTTTGTAAAATTCAAAATTTTTTGCAAATTTTCTTTTGTTTTACTTTCAAAAAATAATCTTAAAACTGGTTCAGTTCCGCTTTTTCTTATTAAAAATTTTACTTCATTTTCAATAGCGTTTTGTTCGATTTCATCAAACAGATTTGGTTTAATATCGATACCTAATGGTATATTTATTGTGTGTTGAAAATATTCTGTGTAATCCGAGAGAAGAAAAAATGGTTTTGATTTTGAAAGGCTTAAATAGTTGGCAATGATTATTGCAGTCAACAATCCGTCCCCTGTGTTTGTGTGTGTTCTCAAAATTATATGACCTGAATTTTCCCCGCCCAAAATTGAACCAGTTTTGCGCATAAGTTTTGCCACATTTTTATCACCTATGTCAGCACGCAACAAACTTATGTTTCTTTGTTTTAGAATTTGTTCAAGCCCTGAATTTGTTAAAGTTGTGCCAACAACAATTCCTGTGCGACAGAAGAGTTTGGAGAGAATGTAAATAATTTTGTCTCCGTCAATAATGTTTCCTTTTTCATCAACCATGCAAATTCTATCTCCATCACCATCAAATGCAAAACCAATTTTATTTTTTTTGATGCAAAGTGAACGCAAAAATTCAATGTGTGTGCAACCGGCGTTGTTGTTGATGTTTTTTCCGTTTGGCTTGGCGTTGATTTTTTCTTGATTGGGGAATAGTGTTTTAATAATTGCGCTTGTTCCGCCAGACGCACAATCAAAAATACACGGAAAATCAAATTTAATCAACTTTTTCAATTTCATAATATAGTCGTTTTTAAGTTTGGAATTATTTTCAACATAACCAAATTTCTTTGATTTTTTTGTGTAAGTTTTATCCATCAACTGTTCAAAATGTTCTTCAAATTCATCATCAACTTTTTCACCTTTAGAATTAAAAAATTTAATTCCATTGTATTCGCTTGGATTGTGAGAAGCGGAAATCATAATCCCAATTGGAAAGTTAAATTTTTTTGTGGTGTGTGCAAGACATGGACTAGAACAAACACCGACATTGTGAATTTCAAAACCATACTTTAACAAAACAGAGCATAAAACTGAGAAGATATAATCCGAACTAATTCTGGAATCATTTCCTATGACAATTTTTTTCTTTTCCTTTGTTTGATTAAATAACCTGACAATTCCCAATCCAATTTTTCTAATGAGTCTTTCATTAAGGCTTTTCCCAACGACTCCACGAATCCCGTCTGTTCCAAAATATTTCATAATAACATTTATGAAAAATCTAACCACTTGGTTAATAATTTTAAATCGACATAAAAACAAATTTTTTTGCTTGACTTTTAACATTGATGTGATATAATGAAAATACTTATTAATTTTTTTGTTGAAGTAAAGATTTGTTAAAACTGGTTAACAATGATTGCTTCGTTTATAACTTTTACATCATATTTTGATGATAAAATTGATAAACTGAAAAACATATTGCATGCTTTTTCTTTTTTGAGTGTGCGGATATCAATATAAAAAATAAATAAGAAATTTTTTAAAAAAGTATAAAAAATTGTTAAATTTAACGCAAAAATATAAATTTTAATAGAAAAAAGGAGAAAAAATGGAAAATTTAATGACAAGTGAAGAATTTGATAAAACCATTAAAACAAACAAAGATTTAAATTCTTCAAAAACAGTAATAAACAAAAGGAATTGGGGCAAGGCGACAAAATCTTCTTCTGAAACAAAAAGCAGAGATGCTTCAACATCAAATGTAAGCAATGCGAAAAAAGAACTCACAAATAAAGTAGTAAAAAAAGAATTAAATAAAGAAGAAATTGTTGTTGAGTCAAAAAATAAGAGACTTCCAAATTTAAAAGTTATGTTCCTTGGAGGAATTGGAGAAATTGGAAAGAACATGACAGTTTTGGAATATGGAAATGACATTATCGTGATTGATTGTGGAGTTATGTTCCCAAGTCAAGAGATGTTGGGAATTGATTTGGTTGTTCCAGACATAACTTATTTGGTTGAAAACAAAGAAAAAATCAGAGGATTTTTAATCACGCACGGACACGAAGACCACATTGGAAGCGTTCCATATGTTTTGAATGAAATCAAAGCACCAATTTATGCAAGCAAAATGACCTGTGGACTTATCAAAAAGAAAATGGAAGAACACAAGAAAATTGATTATAAAACAATTGCGGTAAAAGAAAAGCAAAAAATACAACTTGGTTGCTTTGAAATTGAGTTTATTCATGTTAACCACGCAATTCCTGGGGCGTTTGCGCTTGCAATAAAAACGCCAGTTGGAATGGTTGTTCACACTGGAGATTTCAAAATTGATTTAACACCAATTTATGATGAACCTTTTGACTTCCACACATTTGCTGAACTTGGCAAAAACGGTGTTTTGTTGTATATGTCAGACTCAACAAACGCAGAAAGAGAAGGTTATTCTTTGTCCGAGCGTGTGGTTGGGAAAACTCTTGAAAAATTGTTCACAGAAAACAAAGATAGAAGGATAATTGTGGCAGCATTTGCAAGCAATGTGGACAGGGTTCAAGAAGTTATGAATTTGGCGGAAAAATTCAAACGAAAAGTCGTGTTGCTAGGCAGAAGCATGGTGAATGTGACAGATGTTGCAACTCAAATTGGCGAAATGAAAATCAACAAAGATAATCTTATTGAAATTGAAAAAATAAAAAATTATCAAGATGGTGAAATTTTGATGCTCTCAACTGGAAGTCAAGGCGAACCAAATGCTGTGCTTCCAAGAATGGCGGCAGGTGAATTCAAAGGTGTTGAAATTGGAGAAAATGACACAGTGATTTTCTCAAGCAGTCCAATCCCAGGGAATGAAAAATCAATTAACAATGTTATAAACAAATTGATTATGTTGGGTGCAAAAGTGATATACAGCGAACTTGAACAAGTTCACGCTTCAGGTCACGCATGCAAGGAAGAGATGAAACTCATGTTGAACCTCATCAGACCAAAATATTTCATTCCAGTTCACGGCGAGCAAAGACATTTGTTGGCGCAAAGAGATACGGCAATTGCGGTTGGAATGGATAGACATAATGTTCTTCTCCCAATGCTTGGAATGAAAGTTGAAGTGAACAAAAACCTTTTGAAAGTTGCAGGACAAGTACCTTTTGGAAGCAGATTGATTGATGGTGCAGGCATTGGTGGACTTGAAAGCAATGTCTTAAAGGAAAGGAAACAACTCAGTGAAGATGGCTTGTGCGTAGTTATTTTGAACGTCAACGCAAAGAATGGAGAACTTAAATCAAGACCTGAAATTGTTTCAAGAGGTTTCACCTATACAGGAGAAGCACAAACCTGGCTTGAAGACGCAAAAAATGCAATTGTGTCAAGCATTGACGAAGAAGCAGTGCGTTCAAAGGATTATTTGACGGTGAAGATGTCGCTTAGAAAAGCACTCACAAATTATCTCAACAAAAAATTAAAAAGAAAACCTATGATTGTGCCAATAATTATTGAGAGCAACGACTAAAATTTCCCCGCTTCGAAGAAGCGCAAAATCCCAACTAGAAAATTTCAACTTGTTGAAAAATTTTTAAAAGTTGGGAATTTGGAAGCACAACGAAGTGGTGCGGGGAAATTTTAGTGGGAGTTTGAAATATTATTGAAAACAAGACGCCGAAGCGAAGCGAAGTGCGTATTGTGCCAAGCGAGAAAGAAGCGCAAAATCCCAACTAGAAAATTTCAACTTGTTGAAAAATTTTTAAAAG
>JBJETW010000003.1:7152-14910 GCA_051883515.1 Candidatus Onthoplasma sp. | reverse complement strand
TTGGGAATTTGGAAGCACAACGAAGTGGTGCGGGGAAATTTTAGAGGGGTTCGAAAAATTATTGAAAACAAGACGCCAAAGCGAAGCGAAGTGCGTATTGTGCCAAACGGAAATGAAGAAAAATCAAATGGAAAGAATACACATAGATGAAGGTATTAAAGAATATGGAAAGTCACACAATGTGCCAATCACTCTTGACGACACATTGTCCTTTTTGATTGATACAATCGAAGAAAATGATTGTAAAGAAATTTTGGAAATCGGAACTGCAATTGGTTTTGGTTCAATTTCAATTGCGGAAAATACAAATTGCCAACATATCGACACATTGGAAATTGACGAAGAGAGATATAAAATTGCGCAAGAAAATATACAAAAAAGTAAACTAAATGGGAAAATTTCTTCATTTTTAGTTGATGCAATGGATTATTTAAAAACTTGCGATAAAAAATACGATTTGGTCTATCTAGATGGTCCAAAAGGACAATATCCAACATATCTACCACTTATTGTGAAAATTCTAAAACCAAACGGAATCATTTTTGCAGACAATTTATATTTTCATGGAATGGTAAAAGGTCTAATTCCAACAACAAAAGGTTGCAGAGCGATGATTCATGGTTTGCAAGAATATACACAAGAAATCACGACGAATCCAATGTTTGAAACAAAAATTTATGACATTGGAGATGGTGTTGGGGTGACAAAATTAAAAAAATAGGCGATATAAATTAAAAAAACAATTTTGTTAACGGAATAAATTTTTAAAAGTTGTTATTGTCAAAGAAAATCAACAATAAAAAATACTTGAAAAAAAATCGATGGAGTTATATAATAAAAGTATGGAATTACTTGCACCCGCTGGGGACAAACAAAAATTAATTATGGCGATTGAATATGGAGCCGATGCTGTTTATCTTGCGTCGACTCGTTTTGGGTTGCGCACTTTTGCGGGGAACTTCAGTGAACAAGAATTGGAACGGGCGGTAGATTACGCACACAGTCACAATGTAAAAGTGTATGTGACAGTGAATATCATTCCACATGAAAGCGATTTAAATGATTTGCCAAACTATTTTAAATATCTTGAAAAAATCCATGTTGATGCTGTGATTTGTGCTGATTTGGGTGTTATTGCAATTGCGAGAAGAGAAGCGCCAAATTTAGCTGTTCATGTTAGCACTCAGGCAAACATAACCAACAGCGAATCTGCACTTGTCTATGTATCAATGGGGGTTAAAAGACTCATTTTGGCAAGAGAAATGACACTTGAAGAGATTAGAAAATTGCGAGAAAAAATCCCTCAAGACATTGAACTTGAAGCGTTTTGCCATGGTGCAATGTGTATTAGTTATTCAGGGAGATGCTTGTTAAGCAATTTCTTCAACGGACGAGACGCGAACAGGGGAGCATGTGTTCAAGCGTGCAGATGGGGATATGCGATTAGAGAAATCAATAAAGAACAAGAGTATCCAATTGAAGAAGACACACATGGGACATACATTTTAAACAGCAAAGATATGTGCATGATTGACCATCTTGACAAACTTAGAGATGCTGGCGTGACATCAATAAAAATTGAAGGTCGCATGAAAACAGAATATTATGTCGCTTGTATCGTGAACGCTTATAGACTTGCGCTGAACTATCTAGATACTCATGAAAAATATGACTTGCCAGACGAAATTAGACAAGAAGTTTTCAAAGCAAGTCACAGAGATTATTCATGTGGTTTCTATTTTGGAGAACCAAAGCAGACACTAGAGACAAGTTTGCCAGATAGCACTCGTGATTTTGTTGCTGTGGTTTTGTTAGACAGTGTCGGTGGCAGAGCAAAAGTTGAAATGAGAAACAAGTTTGAGAAGAATTCGATGCTTGAATTGTTGTCAAAAGAACATAATAATGATATAATCAAAATCAATAAAATAATTGATTTAGACGGAAATGAACTTGATGTTTGCAATGTTGCAAAACAGGTTGTGTACATTGAAACGGACAAACCATTGAAACGACTTGAAATTTTAAGAAGGAAGAAGTGAGAGAACTTAATTCAATTTTAATTATTTATAATCCAAACGCCATGAAAGGGAAAATTGACGAGTTTTTGCCAAAAATAAAACAGCGTTTGTCTTTACGTTTTCCTGTTGTTGATGTTGTTTCAACTCCAAATAGTGATGGGGCGGAGGGTTTGGCGTTTAAACTTGCACCAAAATATGATGTTGTTGTTTCTTGTGGTGGAGATGGAACGCTCCATCAGGTTATAAATGGAATTATGAAAAGCGAAGCAAAATGTTTGCTTGGAATTCTTCCGTTTGGGACATGCAATGATGTTGCAAGAACTCTTGGAATTCCGTTTGAATTTGACAAAGCAATTGATTGTCTTTTAAGACTTAACACAACCAAATTTGACCTTATGTTTGACGGAGAAGAGTATATTTCATACGCACTTGCAACAGGATATTTAACAAAAACATCATATTCAGCAACAAACAAAGCGAAAAAGAAATTTGGTCGATTGGCGTATGTTTTGAAAGGGCTGAAATACATAAACAAATTTGATGCTCTTCCAATAACAGTGACATTTGACAAAGAAAGAATACACGACAAATTTATTTTCATGATGTTGATAAACAGCGAGACGGCTGGTGGTTTTAAAATCAACAAAGACAATATTGTTGATAATGGTAAAGTCAAGTTGGTGATGATAAAGAAAAGAAATTGGTTCACAACATTCTTTGCTTTTGTTAAATTGTTTTTGTTTGGCATTAATTCTGTCAAAAAGAACAAAAATGTTATAATAAGAGATGTTAAAAAGATTGAAATTGAAAATCACGCCAACTCACCTTTCACAATCGACGGAGAAAAAGCAAAATTTTTAAAGAAACACATAGAAGTTCAAACAAGACTTGAAGTGATAAAAAAATAATTGCAATTTGAGAATGAATTGCAATTTTTTTAAATATGATAAATTATGAAATTGATTGAAGCAAAATTAAACACAAATTGTGTTGTTGCTAGCATTGGAATAAAAGACGAAAAAACTAAAATAAGACTCATGGAATTGGGACTAAATGTTGGGACAAGCGTAAAAGTTGTTGCACGTAGTTTGATGAAAAAGACATTGTTGGTTGTTTTTAATTCGACATGTTTTTCACTGAAATCTGATATTGCAAGTGAGATAAGTGTGAAATATGCGTAGAATCATTTTAAGTGGAAATCCAAATGTTGGAAAATCCACACTTTTTAATTCGTTGACTCGTTCCAATGCACACACTGGAAATTTTCATGGCGTGACAACAGAAGAAGAAAGAAAAATTGTAAATTTTGAAGGAGAAGAAGTTGAATTCTTGGACATTCCTGGTTTGTATTCTTTGAATGCAACATCGCAAGAAGAAGATGTGTCAAAAAACATTTTACTCAATGACAAAGGGACAAAAATTATAATTTTAGATGTCAATAATTTAAAAAAGAATTTGTATCTTTGTGTTCAATTGTGTGAACTTGGAATTAAATTTAAGGTCGTTATAAACAATTTAGATTATTTTGAAAAGCATGGAAATAAATTTAATTTGAAAAATTTTAAAAATAATTTAAATCTAGATGCTGATATTGTTAATGCAAAGAAAGCAAAAATATCTAAAAAATTTTTAGATGGACCAAAAAATTGCGGATTTTTTGAAAAATTGACATATTTAAATCCATTTATTCAAAAAATTCAAGGAAAATTTAAAGTTGACAATAATAGAGCAATTGAAATATTAAACGGAATTAATACTCAAGAAATTGATAAAGAGTTTTTGAATGAAGTAAACGAAAAAATCATTCAAGAAAGACATAAATTTATAGACAAAGTGCTTGAAGATGTGGTGGAAATCAAACAAAATTATGTCTATGGACTTAGTAAATTGGACAAATTGTTTACATCAAAATTTTCAATTTTTTTGTTTGCAATATCGTTTTTACTTTCAATTTATTTAATTTTTTTTGTATTTGGTGCGTTTTTTTCTGAAATTTTTGAAAAATTATTTAATTTTTTGATTGTAAATCCAATTGTAAATTTAATTTGTACAATTAGTGATAATATTTGGTTGATTGAATTCATTTCAAATGGTATTTTGTCTTCTATTTCAACCGTGTTAGGATTTGTTCCGCAAGTATGCTTGCTTTTTGTGTTTCTAACTATTTTGGAAGATAGCGGGTTGATTGCGAGATTGTCATATCTTGTTGACGATTTATTTTCCAAAGTTGGTTTAAATGGGAAAGCAATTTATACAATGTTGCTTGGTCTGGGTTGCAACACAATGTCTACAATGGCAACGCGAAACATGCCAAACAAAAACATGAAAATAAAGACAGCTTTGATTAATCCATATATCAGTTGTATGGCGAGACTCCCAGTTTTCATTTTGCTTGCGTCCGCGTTTTTTGGCAAGCGTGCATTTTTAGTTGTTTCTGGATTATATTTGCTTGGTTTAATTGTTGCATTGATTTTATCAACCATATTAAACAAAACCTTTTTACCCACCAAAGACAACTTCTTTTTGCTTGAATTTCCACCTCTTAGAGCAATTGATTTTGTGCATGTTTTTAAAATGGCGAAAAAGAACATTTTAGATTTCACAAAGAGAGTTTTTGGAACCGTGTTGATGGTGGGTGTTATTGTGTTTATTTTATCACACACAAAATTTAATTTTTCTTATACTCAAGACATTGATAAAAGCATTTTGTTTATTCTCGCAGACAAGGTAAAATTTTTGTTTGCACCAATTGGGTTAAATAATGCTGGTGTGGTGTGTGCATTGTTTGTTGGATTGCTTGCAAAAGAACTTATTGTGTCGACTTTTGCCACTTTAAATTCAGCACATTCGCAAAGCGAACTTATTTCATCTTTGCTGTCTAAGATGAGTGTGGTGAGCATGAATAAATCTAGTGCTATCTCTTTCTTGATTTTTGTGTTATTGTATTCACCTTGCGTTTCAAATTTGGCGGTTTTAAAACGAGAAACTGACAAGTTTTTCATGTGGTTTTCTTTGATTTCTCAAATTGTTATTGCATATATAAGTTCATTTGTTGCTTATCAATTTTGCACAAAAGGATTTGGTGTGGGATTGCTTGTTATGTTGTGCGTTGCAATAATCATGTTTGCTATTGCTCAATTCACAAAAAAAATTACAACAAAAAATCACAACTGCTTAATGTGTGGGAAATGTGGTAAACGTTAATAAAATGTACTGGTTATCTAAACAAAATTAAAAAAACGATTGAAAACATATGAATTTTGTGATATAATAACCGCATGAAGAAACCATTAGTGGCCATTGTTGGAAAACCAAACGTGGGTAAATCCACATTTTTTAACAAAATGGCAGGAAGTAAAATTAGCATTGTCGAAGATATCCCTGGAGTGACCAGAGATAGAATTTTTGCAAATAGTGAGTGGTGCGGGTACCAATTCCAAATTGTTGACACGGGTGGACTGGATTTCAATAAAGATGATGAAATAAACAATCGAATTATTGAACAAGCAAATCTTGCAATAGACCTTGCGGACGTTATCATATTTTTTGTTGATGGCAAGTCAGGATTGACGCATCAAGACATTGAAGTTGCAAATCATTTAAGAAGAGCAAAAGCACCAAAAATTTTAGCGGTCAACAAACTCGACAATAACGAAGTTGAAAAAACTTATGAATTCTATGAACTAGGTTTGGGTCACCCATTCCCAATTTCTGCTGAACAAGGCAAGGGAATTGGTGATTTGTTGGACGAAGTGGTAAAAAACCTCAAGAAGATTGACACATCAGAAAATGAAAACGAAATTAAAATTGCATTGCTTGGGAAACCAAATGCAGGAAAGTCGAGCATAACAAATCGTCTGCTCGGTGAAGATAGGGTGGTTGTAAGTTCAGTTGCTGGGACAACTCGTGATGCAATAGATAGTCCTTTCAGATGGAACAATAAAGACTATTTGCTGATTGACACGGCGGGGCTTAGACGTAAATCAAAAATTGAACCAGACAGCATTGAAAGATATTCGGTTATAAGGACACTTTCCGCACTTGAAAGATGCGATGTTGCAGTGCTTGTGTTAGATGCAAGTGAAGGAATCACTGAGCAAGATGTGAAAATTGCTGGACTAATTCACGAACAAGGGAAACCTAGCGTTATTGTAGTTAACAAATGGGATTTAATTGAAAATGCTGAATCGAAAAGGAAAGCGTTTGAAAAACAATTTGAAACCGATTTGGCGTTTATGAAATATTATGTGACATTATACATTTCTTGCAAGACTGGTCAAAGAATTGGACAAATCATGGAAAAAGTGGATTATGTTTTGGCAAATGCGAGAAGAGAAATTCCAATGGCGTTGTTTAATAATGTGTTAACAAATGCAATAAGCGTGACAGAACCGCCAGCAAAAAATGGAAGAAAAATTAAAATCATTTACGGCGTGCAAACAGCAACATGCCCACCAACATTCACAATTTTTTGCAACAATGCAGATTTAATTGAAAATTCATATATCCGTTACATTGAAAATAGTTTAAGAAGAGCGTTCGATTTCAACGGAACTCCAATTAAGGTGATTTTTAAGAATAAGAACGAGTAAGATAAGCGGTGAAGTTGGAGTGTAGGCAAGTTGAAAAAAGACAAAAGCAATTTTGTCTTATATCACGGAACTCCAATTAAGGTGATTTTTAAGAATAAGAACGAGTAAGATTAGTATAATTTTTATTATGGTATAATAAATTTTTTAGCGTTTATACAAAAACGTTTGATTTAATTTATTTGTTTTGTTAGTATATTAAAAATTAAGGACTGAATATGAAAATTTTATATTATGTTTTGTTGGCTGTTGTGAGTTATTTTATTGGAAACATTACATTTGCTCGTGTTGTTTCAAAAGCACAACATGGCGATGTCACAAAACAAGGCAGTGGCAATCCTGGGACATTAAACGCATGGAGAACTTTTGGATTTTGGCCGGGGATTATAACATTTGTGCTGGATATGGTCAAAGGGGTTATTCCAACATTGGTGGCATATTTGACATTTGGACACATCGGTTGCAACCCTGAAATTGCAGTGTATGTTGCTGGTTTTTCAGTTATTTTAGGTCACATTTTTCCTGTCATTTTCAAATTTAAAGGTGGGAAAGGAATTGCCACAAGTGTTGGCGTGTTTTTGGTTGCAAACTGGTGGGTAGCGCTCATCGCGTTGGTTGTGATGATTGTTGGCATGTTGTTTATAAAATACGCATCAATTCTCACAATGGGCTTTGTGATTGTTATGTCAATAGTTGAAATTTGCTTGTGTAATCCTGCAAATTGGGTCAATTATATTTTAATATCAGGAATTCTTGCGCTAGTGTTGTTTGCACATAGAAAAAATATAATCAGATTGTTTCAAGGCAAGGAAAATAAAACAGAATTGTTGCAAATGCTTAAAGGTTTAAAGCATAAAAACAAGACAGAGACAAAAGAATAATGAGACTTAAAATCTTTTTCTCATTGCGAAATGGAAAAGGAGAACAATTCACTTTGTGAAAAGACCGCTTAAAGGTGAAGAGATAAACAAGAGAAACGCGGGACGAGTGTCTCTTGTTGGGAGCATGGTGAATGTTCGAAAGAGAGAAATTTTGCAAACTTGTTTTGCAAAATGAAAAAGGAGAACAATTCACTTTGTGAAAAGACCACTTGAAGGTGAAGAGATAAACAAGAGAAACGCGGGACGAGTGTCTCTTGTTGGGAGCATGGT
>JBJETW010000003.1:0-7052 GCA_051883515.1 Candidatus Onthoplasma sp. | reverse complement strand
AAAGAGAGAAATTTTGCAAACTTGTTTTGCAAAATGAAAAAGGAGAACAATTCACCATGCTAGATTCCCATTGTCACCTCAACGACCAACAATATCAAGGACAAGTTGACGAAATTGTCAACAATTTTTTATGTGCTGGTGTTGAAAAAGTTATTTGTGTTGGGTGTGATGAGAAATCAAATGAGAAAGCGAAAGAAATTGCTGGTGACTACGAACAAGTTTTTTATACAGTTGGAATTCACCCTGACGATTGTGAAACATATGATGAACAAGAGTTGGAAAGATACTTAAAACAAAGAGATAACAAATTGACGGCAATTGGAGAAATTGGTTTGGATTATTTTCATAATTCAGACAATAAAGAGACACAGAAGCGAGTGTTTATTTCACAAATTGAATTGGCAAAGAAATATAAATTACCTATTGTTGTGCATTGCAGAGACGCATATGGCGACACACTTGATATTTTAAAATCTTGCGCAGATTTTTCTCTTGGCGTGGTGTTGCATTGTTTCAGCGGAAGTCTTGAATTTGCGAATGAAATTATTAAATTAGGTGGGAAGATATCGTTTACTGGAAGTGTGACATTCAAAAATGCACATAATTTACACAGAGTGGCACAATCTATTCCACTTGACTCATTTTTTGTGGAAACAGATAGTCCATATCTAACTCCTGAACCAAATCGAGGCAAAAGGAACGAACCAAAACATGTTAAAGATGTAATCAGATTTATTGCGAATTTAAGAAACACCACATTTGCAGAAATTGAAACGCAAACTGACAAAAATGCAAAAAAGTTTTTCCATTTAAATTAGCTTTGCCAGTAAATAAAATTTTTTAAATCATATAAAATTTTGATTATCAAAATTGTGTAAATTTCAATTTATATTTTTTGTTCTTTTTATCAAAACTACTAAATTTAATTTCAAAGTTTTCAAAATAATAAATTTTTTTAAAATTTAATTTTATCAATTTTGAAGACTTTTTTCGTTTAAATAAATGAATTGTATGTTTTTTAATTTAAGTGTAAAATAAAAATTAACGGGATTTTTGTTTAAATGATAAATTATTCATAAATTATAAAATAAAACAAATTATTGAATTATCGATAAAATAAAATTAAATGAATGAAATTGCGAAATGTTCTAGCGTTCATAATTTTATAAAATATCATTAAATTATCAAAAATATTTGTAATAAATTAAATTATTTGGTAAAATAAAGCTGAAAGGAAATTAAAACGAGCTTAGCATTTTATTTTAAGGGAGAAAAATGACGCCAATTTCAAAAGTGAAGAAGAGTGTGTTATATGTGATTTCGTTTTTGATAATCACCATGTTTTCTTTGCTCGCAGTTGTTATTTCAAATTTAGCAACAACAGATTTAATCACAAAAGATAACAATGTGTCTATGGCAGAAGAGTCTGTTTGTGCAATGAAAGATACGATAGAGACTATTATCAATGATGATGGTTCATACACAGTTTATATTAAAAAGTATGATATGTATGACACTTTTACAATTTCAGACAAAGGAGAATGGGACATATTTAGGATATTGTCAGCATGCACATATAAAAAAAATGGTTCAACGATTCCATGTGATTTTTATGGAAAAACTGTAAAACTGATAGCAGATATAGATTTTACAGATCCAAATGAAAGGGATGGGTATGGTATCACATATCCAATTGGGCAACCAATTAAAACTAGTCAGATTACTTTTTTTGGTTCATTTAATCCATTTCGGGGCACATTTGACGGACAAGGACACACTTTATCTAAATTTTCAATAGGCGTTGGATGTGGTGATATTGATGAAAATATTGGATTATTTGGAGTGTTAAATTCGGGAGCGGAAATAAAAAACCTAAGACTTTGTGATATTCAATATTATAATACAGACATTTATAATTACTCAACTACCAGCGGAAATACAACAACAATATATAGAGTGTATTCCAATATGGGGGCAATTGCTGGAAGAATTCAAGGCGAAGTCATCATAGATTCCTGTTCAATTGAAACGCTTAAATTTTGGAATAACAGGTTAACAATTCGAGATGGAGATTTTACAATAGGCGGAGTTGTGGGGTTTGCTGGACCATTTAGGGGGCTTAAAGAAGAATATAGACAAAATGATGGAAGTGAAGCAACCATAAAAAATTGCAATGTTTCAGATATGACGGTTGGTGCAAAAAATCAAGGCACGCGAAATTGGATTTTGGGTTATGAAGATGCGCAAAACATCACCGTAAAGGATTGTGTGTATAGTGGAGTAAGTTGGGTTTCAACATATGGTGATGATGTGAATCGTTCAAATTTAGTCGAGTATTTTACAGACGTGACGCCACAAAACACAGACGGATACTTAAAATTTGCAGACATTTCAAAATATGGAAACACCGCTTGGCAAAAAAATGCAACCAACTCTAGACCATATTTAACAGTTTTCACAAATCCAACGACGTACACAGTTAAAGCAACAGATGGACAAGGAACACTTCTTGTATATACTGTTGACGACAAATCAACCGTAGAGGTAGAGAAGGGAAAAGAGTATACTCTCAAAATTCCAACTGGAACAACATTGCCGACGACATCTAATTATCAGTCTTTATTATCATTACCGACATTAAAAACCACAACAGGTGATTCAATTGTGTTTGTAAGTGCTAATAGCTCAGGAGGTTATAAATTTATAAAGTGGAGCGCATCTGATAAAATATATACCGCACAATTTGAAACTACTCAAACAACATACACACTAACATTTAACAATGCAACGAAGTCGTCTCAATGTACAAATTCTGGAACTCCAACAATCTCGCAACCAACATCTGGCCCATATGCTTTGCTTGAGGGTGCGCAAATTAAATTATATATTTCTAACAAATTACTTAAATTTTTATTCAAAGATAGTAATAATAATGATATGATTGTGCAATACTCAATATCATCTAGTGTTAAAAATAATTATGGTTGGTATTTTTCTTATTGTGGAAATGACATTTTTGATAATGATAATTTGCATGAACAAATTATTTATATAGATTCTAATATGACTATCTCTCCAGAATATAATTATAAAATTTTTAATGTAGTATTTTGGAAAGACGGATTCGATAATTATGAGGATATTGAACTTACATTCACAGGCGCAGAAAATGAAAATTATTCAGGCACTAACAATTCAGGAAAAACAGCTAATGGAGCACTATTTAAGTTAGAGTATGGAGGGTCTATATCGGCTATTTTCCCATCAAAAGATGTAAAATTTATTTCAAATATTGGAAATTATTCTGAGAATAAAGAAGTATCAGGGCAAATCATAAACAATATGTGCTCATTTGCAGGATTTAATGTTCAAGATAAAAATAAGAACAAATTAGAAAAAGACAATGGATATTATTATATAAAATCAGATGTTGAAATATATCCTATCGTTGAAGAAAGAACAAATGTTTCTTTTATTGATGTTGAACTTTACATTCCAAATGGCATCACACTTACAGATGATGGAACTGAGATTTCTGGAGAAACATATACTGTAAAAATGATTGCAAATTCAGAATTAAGATATTACATCAACGCGAAAGATCAAAAACAAAGAATAATATTATTTGATAAAAGTTTAAATTCTATATATGATATCTTAGAATTTACTATAAGTGGAGAAAATGTATCACCACAGAATAAATTTAAAATAGATGATATTGAATATTCAACCACTGGAAACGTTGAAACTATATATGATGATGTTTTAGCCGGTGAGTCAATCAAAGTTATCCCTATTTATAAATATTCGGTAAATATTAGCAAAAATCTTGATGATGATTCTGTTGCGTTCCAAAATGTGTCTTCTGGGGTTACGACATCAAAGACGGATAATAATACATCTTTAAATATAGGAATTGAAAATCAAACAGACATAAATATAACAATCACAAAGCAAAGCGATAATAACTATATTTACAAATTCTCATATGAATTAGATAACAATGAAATCAGTTTTGAATGTATTACAAAACAATTAAAATATATCGTAAACAACATTAATATAAACAACACTGAAACGTCATTGGAAAATGGTTCTACAATAACATTTACTAGCAAAAGTGATTATATTACAATTCTAGCCGAACTAAAAAAGTATGATGCTGTGTTTAATTAGAGATTGATATATTTATGGCGATTAAAAAGAACTTTTTGATGTTTGATGAGATAAAATAATTTAACCTTAAAAAACGGACTTGACTGAGTCCGTTTTTAAAATAAAATTAATTTAAAAAAGAGATAACAAAATCTGACAAAAAAGAAATTGTTTTTCATTTGCATTTTGCTTTAAAACATTATATAATTAAATTGATATGAACTACATACAGCCAAATAATGAATTTTTTATTGGCAACCTTAGATTTACTTTCTATGGTCTTTTTTTGGCGCTTGGAATGATCTCTGGATTGTTGCTCGCTTTGTTCCTATCTAAAAAACGCAATTTAAAATCTGATGATATTTTAATTCTTGCACTTTTTGTTTTTCCTTGTGCAATTTTGGGTGCAAGAATATACTATTGTGTTTTCAGTGACAGGTCTTATTCATTATTGGAATTTTTTAAAATCTGGGAAGGCGGTTTGGCTGTCTACGGCTCAATTATCGGTGGATTGATCGGTGGGGTGATTTATTGTTTAATTTTCAAAAAAAACTTTCTGGTTCTGTTTGATGTCGTCGTGCCGGCGCTCGCTCTGGGTCAGGCAATTGGCAGGATAGGTTGTTTCTTTGGCGGGTGCTGTTATGGAATTTTGGCAAAGGAATCTCTTCAATTTTTCCCAATTTCTGTCCTTCACGATGGGGAGTGGCACTATGCAACATTCTTCTATGAAAGTTTGTGGAATTTGATTGGAATGATTGTCCTTTTGTTTGTCTTCAAGCATGCAAAAAAAGATGGCACGACATCTGGTGCGTATCTTGTTTGGTATGGAATTGGAAGAGCGTTAATTGAAGGTATAAGGGGTGATTCTTTATATATTGGTTCAATTAAAGTTTCACAATTGTTGAGTGTGATTTTGATTGTTATTGGAGTTGCTGTTTTGGTCAATAATTTTGTAAGAAAGAGGAAAGAAAATGGGTAAGAAATCAAAAATTCTTTATTGGACGGTCTTGATTGTCAACATTGTGTGCTTTATTCTTGATTTGTTGCCAATCAATTTCCCGTTTTTCAGAATCAGTTTTGCGGTATCTTTGATTTTGATTGGATTGTTGCTGTTTGTGAGAGCAGTCACACTCAAAATTGATAGCAGTATGTGCATTGGAACAATTTTGTTCATTTGCGGAGTTTTAAATGCGATTTCATATTTTGGACAGGTATTCTGGAATCTAAATATCAATCAACTTTGGCCATATTATTTGTTTGCAATAGCGTTCGGTTGTTTGATAACTGCAATATACTTTAAAGACAAAGTTCAGATGAGATTTTCAATTTTATTTTTAGGTTTTGGACTCATAACACTATTATTTGTTAGGAAAATCATTGTATTGTGGTTATTTATTGTGCTTATGGTAGTGTGGTTTGTGGGATATTTCGTTGTAAATTTGATTTTGGCAAAAAGGAGTAAATGATATGGATAAACATGATGATATTAGAATTCAACAACTTGAAGCGATGATTAACGAGTTAAAACGAGAAAATGCAAGGCTGAAAGCACAAGTGGAAGAATATAAAAACAAGGAACAGTCAATTTCGAGTGCGATTATTGCCAGCATGGAGCACGCAAATCAGTTGGAAGCAAGCAGAAAAAAACTGTATTCACTTGACATTCAGAGAAGCAGATTGATGTATCTTAGAATGGAGCATGTCATAAATGAATTGTATGCAAAATATCCAGAGCTGAAAAAGGATTGCGACCTTAAAGAAATGAGCGAAAAATTTAAGTCGCTTGTTTTCAGCGATTTAAATGAATCCAACAAGGAAGTAAATGCTTTTGATGTAAAAAAACAACCGATTGTGGACGACCCAATCAAAAAATTGTTGCATAACATTATCAATTGTTTCGACAGCAAAAAAGTTGAAGAAGAAAAGACTGATGAAGCTGATGAAGATTTGTTAAATTCAAACTCTCAAAATGGATTCGATTTTAACGAGGCTTTGCACCCAACAATGGAACTAGGTGAAATCATGAAATCTTTTAATTTAAAAAAAGATAATAAATAAAATCAATTAAATTAATATTTTTCATATAATAAATTTTATAAATAAAAAAACACGGAATAGTCCGTGTTTTTAGTTTGCACTGAATTCTTCAACTAAGATTTCATCTTGTTCATTTGTAAGCTTTACAAAATCACATTCATTTGCTTGTTTTCTCTCTCTTCTTTTAATAGAGATTGTTCTGCTTCTGCTAGATTTCTTTTTGAGAGATTTGCGTTCTCTATCTTCAACTTTTACTTTTTCTTTGATTTGAGCATCTTTTCTAAGACCCATTCTTTTAATTGCTGGTTCTGTCATATTTATCCTTCCTTTTATTTATTAGTGTCTTTATTATAACTGAAAAATTGAAGATGTCAAGACAAATTTAGAATTTTTTTGTTAAATTATAAAATTTTTTCATTTTTTAATTTGTTGTCAGCACTTGGAATAAATTTAAAAGGTTGGTCATATGTTAGGTTAGAATTGGAGGACTAAATGGAAAAAAATTCAGGCATCTACCATGATATTGCGGAAAGGACAAATGGTGATGTTTATATTGGTGTTGTTGGACCAGTTAGATGTGGGAAGAGCACATTTATTCAAAAATTTATGCAAAATTTTGTGCTGGATAAAATAACAAACAATCACGACAAAGCGCGCGCAACAGACGAGCTTCCGCAGGCCAGTGAAGGCGTGATGGTGATGACAACAAAACCGCAGTTTGTTCCAAATGAAGCAGTAAAAATCAAAATCGGTTCAACTTCAATGTCAATGCGACTTATTGATTCCGTGGGATTTATGGTCGATGGCGCAGTTGGGGCGATGGACGGAGACGAACCAAGACTTGTAAAAACTCCATGGAG
>JBJETW010000002.1:8197-34155 GCA_051883515.1 Candidatus Onthoplasma sp. | reverse complement strand
ACAAGAATATAGTTATTTTTAAGGACTATGACTAAAACTATGGTTATTTAAATGTTGGATCATTTTTAGATTATTTGATATCAACTCATATCAACAATATTATTATTGAATATATCAATGTTCCACATGGAACAAACATGAACATGTTGAAATTGTTAGATTTAAGCAATATTTGTTAATGTTTTTAAGAAGAAATTTAAAATTTTGATGGTTTTTCTTGAAATTTCATGTATTATGAAGTATTTATGTCAAATATCTGATTAATTTAGAATAGATTATTTCAAAATTGTCAATTTATATAGCCTAATAAAGATATGAGTGTTAAATCAATTATGAAATTTAATATAAACAATAAAGTATATATTAATTTATAATACATTGTCACATAATTATGAAACTCATCAATATCAAATTATAAAGTTCCATGTGGAACATTAAATGAATTAAAAAACTGTCGAAATTATATATTCAGTAAGATTCAAAGGGAACAAATTATATCTACTTTGTGTTTTTTTACTGTGTCGAACGATATATACATTGATGTATATTAATAAATAACTAAATATGATTTGTATATTAAATATTGTTATATAATTTTATGTTTCGATGAGTAAATTTTCAAAATAATGAAATATTTGATATAAATATTTGACATGCTGAGTCGATTTTTGTAGAATATAAATAGCAAATGTTCCATGTGGAACGAAAAGGAGAAAATATGAAACCAGGTTTAGGAAGAGGTCTCGATAGTCTACTTAAAATTTATGACGAAGAAAGCGAAAAAGAAACAGAGAGAAAAGAAAGGTCAATAAACAATTTAGAAATTAGACATGGAGATGTTGAAAAAATTCCTGTTGATAAAATTTATGCAAATCCTAACCAACCAAGAAAAACTTTTGATAAAGAAAGTTTAAATGAGTTGGCTGAAAGTATTAGACTTCATGGATTGATTCAGCCAATTATTGTAAATGAAATGCCAGACGGTTATATGGTTATTGCGGGTGAGCGTAGATATCGCGCTTGCAAATTGTGTGGATTAAAAGAAATCGACGCAATTGTTAAACAATATTCTGGGAAACAAGTGGCAGAAATTGCAATAATTGAGAATTTGCAGAGAGAAGACTTAAATCCTGTTGAAGTGGCAAAGGGTATTAAAAGACTTATGGAAGAATATGGCTTGACACAAGAACAAGTCGCTGGACGAATTGGTAAGTCAAGGTCTGCTGTCGCTAATTCAGTCAGAATATTAACATTATACCCTGAAGTTTTAGATTTGGTTGAGAAAGGGAAAGTATCTTTTGGACATGCAAAAATTCTTGCTTCAATAGAAGATTATGCAACACAAATGATTTTGGCAAAAAAGGTTGCAAAAGACAAATTGACAGTTAGGGATTTGGAAAAAGAAGTTGATTCAATTCTTGGAAACAAGAAAAAGAAAAAGCCAGCTAAATTTGCAAGTGATGAACTTCAAGATTTTATTTCGGAATTACAAAGAAAACTCGGGACCAAAGTGTCTCTAATTGGAAATGACAAAAAGGGAAGAATTTATATCGACTACTATTCACAGGACGATTTGGATAGAATTTACGATATTGTTTTGCGTTAACAAGAAATTCTTGCGTCAACACTAGTAAACTGGTTGGCGCCATGCTATATATTTGATTATACAAATTTAAATTTAATGCAAATATTAAATAAAATTTCTAAATCGATAAGATGATAAAAATCATATATTATTAATCTAAAAAAGGGATTAGAATCTTAATCCCTTTTTTGTTTTTTAGATTTGATTTTTATCAAAAACATAATTTTATTAATTCTTCTTTGAATTTTTACGTGTAAAATTATCTATTTTCAACATAAAGATATCTTTTATTTTTGTGTAAGACTTTTATTATAAAATTCTAGATTTCCAGACTTCGTTATTATAATTTTCTTAATAAAATTTTTTCAAATTTTTATCAAATGATATATTATTTTAATCAACAAACATTATCGTTTTTTATTTCATTTAACTAAAATTTTTTAAAATAATCAATTAATTTTAAATTCTTTTACATTTTGGGCTAATTTTTTAATATTTTTTCATCATTTTTAAGAAATTTTCTAAAATCATCTTTTCAAGATTGATTAGAGATTCTTTAGATTCAAATCCTGCTGCCAATTTATGACCGCCTCCGCCTTGAGATTTTGCAAAATCGGAAACATCATAATTTTGCGTAGCTCTAAGGGAAACGTGATACATTCCTTTTTTCGGATATATAAAACAAACGAGTTCAACGTCTGAAATGTTAGAAAGTTTATTTGGTATGCTTTCTAATTCTTGCTCAGTGTATCCATATCTTGAAATTTCTTCAAAAGAGATTTGGCTTATTAGAATTTTTCCATGATTGAAGGTTGCAATATTGTTTATCGCAAGCGCTAACGCCTGCATGCCTTTTATTGTTGTGTTTTGCAAAAACTCTTTATATATTTTAACAATGTCGATTCCGTCTGACAATTCTGATGCAATTTGGAATGTCTTTTTTGATACAGATTTTGTTGTAAAATTGTTTGTGTCTGTTATTATTCCTGCATATAACATTTCTTTTTCCGAGTTTGATAATTTATATTTGAAATGTTTTGCCAATTTAAAAACCAATTCAGATGTGGAACTAATTATCTCAACAAAGTTTATGTCAAAATTTTTTAGGTTGGTGATATGGTGGTCAACAGAAATCTTTTTGGGTGTGTTAGAAAACAATTCTGCAAATTTCCCAAGGTTGTTTTGATTTGGACAATCTATCATTATTGCCACATCATATTTTTTATGATTTGTGTTGAATTTGTTGTTTTTTAAAAACAAATTATTGCATTCTAGTGTTTTGTCAAAATCTGCAAATAAATCAATTCGTTTTACTTTGAATGATGATTTGATTATGTTTTTAAGAACAATAGAACTTGCAAAAGCGTCTGCGTCAGGATTTGAATGTGTTATGATGCATACATTTTTTGAAGTGATTAATTGCTCTAAATTTTCATATTTATTCATGTGTATATTATAACATATTTCGACAAAAGAAGAAATTAATTGATGCAAATTAGAAAACAAATTATCAAACATTTTTGTTCTCTAATAAGTCTAAATGCGAAAAAGTTATCCACATTCGGTGGATAAAACTGTGGATAACTTGTGGATAACTACAAAATTCGTGTGGATAAGACATGGTTTGAAATAATATGATGTCATAAAATTTAAAGCATGTTTATCGTCACTTGATAATTTATTTGAGTTAAAATTGGCAATGTGAATTCAACAAGTCATTTTGGTTAATGGACAAACATAAACTAAATTATGTTAAAATGGATTTTAAAGCATAAAGTTATTCTTGGAATAATGCTAATATTTGTTTTTATAACATCTCTTTATTCACAAGTGGTTGCTTATACTTGTGGCCGTTGCAACGGCATTACTATTGTGTTGGATGCTGGACATGGAGGGCGCGATGGTGGAAGTGTTGGGGTAAATGGGACAATTGAAAAAGAAATCAATTTGGATTATGTTTTGACATTAAAAAAGAAGTTGGTTGAGTTGGGATATAGGGTTGTGTTAACAAGAGAAAATGATGATGGCCTTTATGATGAATTTGCAAAAAATAAAAAACTTAGCGACATGAATAAACGAATGGAAATTATAAAAAAAGCGAATCCTAATTTGGTTGTGAGCATACATATGAATAGTTTTAACGACAAATCAGCAAATGGTGCGGTCACTTATGCAAAAATTGACGATGAAGCAAGCAAAACTTGTGCAAATTTAATTCAACAATCCATTTTGGCTGAAAACTGCAATGCAAAATATAAGTTAAGCAAAGAGGGCGATTATTTTATGTTGAATTGTTCGTATTACACATCAGTTTTGATAGAATGCGGATTCATTTCCAACGCAAGCGAAGAACAGATGTTAAATTCAGAAAAATATAAAGATAAATTCACCACCGCAATAGCGAACGGAATCGTGTTATATTTTGGAAATGTTTCAAGAGCGTAAGTGGGGTTGTTTTTATTTGGCATTTTTGAAATCAAATTTTTAGTTTAACAGTTTAAAATAATTAATAGTAAAGTTAATTTTATAAAATTTAAAAGACAATATTTTTCATATATTTATCCCATTTTAAATAATGGGAAAACAAAACTTTAAATTCATTCGTTTGCATGAGAATTTTTTAAAATACGACCATTGAGTATTTAAAAGTTATTAATGATAATTAAATTTTTGTGTCTAAATGCCACATAGACAAGAAAAAAACCACGTTAAGTGGTTTAATAGTTTATTGTGTCTTTTACATACAAACTGCCTGAAATCGTTGATATGTTGAGTTCGTTTGTGCAACCTGAAGCAATGAATTGAGATGCGCCAGTAAAGTTAATGAAAGAGATTTTTTCTTCTGAAGTTGTGTATCCATTATACTCTGGGAACTGACCGAAATGTGCACGAACCGAGCCTCTTTCACTTGATGTTTTAAGTCTAAATTTTGCGTTTTTGTCAACTTGAACGAACACTGAGCCAGAATTTGATGAAATTGAATTTGTTCCAACAACGTCGTTCATATATATGGTTGCGTTTGCCTTTCCATTTGTGTTTTCCTTAATTTTAAAAGTGATATTTTCAGCTCCGTAAACATTTAAACTGCCGTTTGTGAGTGTTGCGTCCAAAGTTCGAACTTTTGGGTTTTCTGTTGAAATTTTTGGTGCATCTTGACTGAAAGTTATGTTAACATTTCCTGAATTTGAAACTGCGACAATGTTTTCTACTGCTCTTGAAATGTTTATATTGCCTGAATTTGTTTCAACGAGTATTCCAGCAAGATTTTTTGTGATTGTTATGTTGCCTGCGTTGGATTTTATTATCCCCGTGCCTTCAATTGTTCCTATTGTTATGTTGCCATCATTTTTCAAATTAATGTCTGCTGAAGATTTAATTGTGTTAATATTTAAATTTGTGTTTGTTGATGTGAATGAAATGTTATCAAGCGAAGAAACTGTTATTGACCCTCCAGATGAAGTTGTGTCTTGACTAAGTTGAACACATGAATCAAATGAAATTTTGCCACGCGTGTTTTGTGTTATATGGAAAGTGTCAAAACTTGAATTATTAGCTGAGAAAATTCCGCTTGTGACGTTCAATGTGACATCTGAAGAACTTGACAATGAGACATTATCTTCAAGATTTAAATGCCCTTTGTTTAGTGTCGAATTTATGTTTCCATTTATTGCTGTGTTTTGAATTGTGCAAGAGCCGGATTTTGTTGTGAGTGAAAAATCATTAAGCGAAAGTGAATGGCCACCGACTTGAGTTTGTGCATTAACATTGTTTAAAGCAAGCGATGGAGAAATTGATGAAGGAATATAAATTGTTATCTTTGAGTCATTTTTCAAAACAAATCCTGTCGTTTCTTTGATGGATATTGACAAACTTCCAGACTCAAGCGACGAACTAATAGTTGTTTCTTTTTTCTTTTTTGTTGTAAAGCCAAAAGTGTTGTTGACAACTTTTGCATAAACATTTGATTCTTCAGTTCCAACCACTTCAACATTAAACGCGTTTGAATTGACAGAAATTGAAGTTATTGAATCTTTGTCATATTTTTCTGAAGTTATTGTTTCGTTTTTTGAAACATAGGTGATTGAGAAAAGTGAAGAGTTTGGCACAAAAAACAAATACAAAACCCCCATAACCATAAGACCTAAAAGCAATAATACTAAAATGCTCAGATATTTCCCAAATTTTTTCATGTTTTAATTGTATAATTAATCCGTCAATTTGTCAACATTTATCTGTTAAAAATATCCCATCGAAATTTAAAGAGACAATAATTTGATTGTTTTGGAAATGGTTTTGTGATATTATATAGAAGACAATAATGGAGAAAAAATGATTATTTGCATTGAAGGCGTTGATGGCTGTGGCAAACACACACAAAGTGAAAAACTTTATCAATTTTTGCAAAACAAGGGTTATAAATGTTTGCTTCTTAGTTTTCCGAACTATGAAAGTCAAGGAAGCGCACCTGTAAAAATGTATTTGAGCGGTGAGTTTATTGGTGAAAATTTGAATCCTTATCAAATCAATAGTCTTTTTGCGGTTGATAGATTAACAACGCTAAGCAAAATAGATTTGAGTGAATATGATTTCGTGATATTTGATAGATATGTTCCAAGCAGTATGATATATCAGTCATATCCGTTTGAGAGCAACAATCAAGTTGACCAATTCGTGGAATGGGTGGAAATGTTTGAGTATGATAAATTGCAACTTCCAAAACCAGACAAAGTTGTGTTCCTTGACATGCCAATTGAAATGAGTTTGATGTTGTCAAAACAAAGGAACGAATTAAAGGGCGGAATGAAGCGAGATATTCATGAAGAAAATGACGAATTATTAATTCACGCCTACAACCGAGCGAAGTATCTTGCGAACAAGCAACAATGGACGATTGTGAATTGTGGAAGTGTCAACTTAAAATCGGTTGAAGAAATACACAAAGAAATCTTGACGAAATTAGGTTTTGAGTGCTAAAATAAGAAAATCATTTTTAGATTAACAAATTAAATTTGAGAAAATAAAGGATAAAATATGGCAAAATTTACAAGAAGAGATTTACTTAACAAATGGTTTAACTTTTTTGAAGGAAAAGGTCATGTAAGAATTCAAAGTGCGAGCGTAATTCCAGAAAACGACCCTTCTGTTTTGTTCACAACGGCAGGAATGCACCCGCTTGTCCCATACTTACTCGGTCAACCACACCCAAAAGGGAAAAGACTTTGCGATGTTCAAAAATGCATTAGAACAAACGATATTGACGCGGTTGGAGACATTTGTCATTTGACATTTTTTGAAATGCTTGGAAACTGGAGTTTAGGGGACTATTTCAAAGAGCAAATGATAGAATGGAGTTATGAGTTTTTAACAAAAGTTTTGTGTCTTGACAAAAATAGACTTGCAATGACAGTGTTTGAAGGAAACGATCTTGTTGGAAAAGACGAAATTGCTTTCAACGCATGGAGAAAATGCGGAATTGCAGAAGAGAGAATTGCTTGCCTTCCTGCGGAAGATAACTGGTGGCCATCAATGGAGCAAAATGGTCCATGTGGAAGCGACAGCGAAATGTTTTATTGGGTGGACGATTCAGTTCCGGCACCAAAAGTTTTTGACCCAACCGACAAAAGATGGGTGGAAATTTGGAACGATGTGTTTATGGAATTTAACCATGAAGGAAATGAATTTAAACCTTTAAAGCAAAAGAACATAGACACAGGAATGGGACTAGAAAGAACGCTTGTCACATTGAATGGATATAATTCAGTTTTTGAAAGCGAAGTTTTTGCTCCAACAATATCATATCTTGAAAAATTGAGTGGAAAGTTATATACAGACGAAGAATTCACTCGTTCATTCAGAATCATTGCCGACCACATCAGAACATCGACAATAATTTTGGCGGACGAAAAAGGACTTGTTCCTTCAAATGTTGGTCAAGGTTATGTTTTGCGTAGACTCATAAGAAGAGCAATTCGCCACATGAAAAAATTGGGAATTGAAGCTGGACATTTGGGCGAAATTGCAGACATATATGTTGAATATTTTAAACAAGACTATCCAGAAGTTGAAGCAAACAAAGATAAAGTTAAGCAAGAATTAAACAAAGAAGAAGAGAAGTTTACAAAGACAATCGAACTTGGGAACAAAGAATTTGAAAAAGTGGTGGCAGGAATTGAAAGGAAAAATCAATTTATGTCAAGTCAGTTAAATTACACTCCAGAAACACAAATCAGCGGGAAAAGCGCATTTAGATTATACGACACATTTGGTTTCCCAATTGAATTAACTGTTGAAATGGCAAACGAGCGCGGATTGAGTGTTGACCTTGCTGGGTTTGACGAAGCGTTCAAACAGCATCAAGAACTTGCACGAACAACCAGCGCAGGAGCTTTCAAAGGCGGACTTGCCGATGACAGTGTTTGGACAACTCGTTTGCACACGGCATGCCATTTGTTGCTTGCGGGGCTAAGAAAGAAATTTGGAACACAAATTGAACAGAAAGGAAGCAACATAACAAGTGAACGACTTAGATTTGACTTTAACTTTGATAGAAAACTTACTGACGAAGAAGTTAAAGACATTGAAGACTTTGTAAATGATGCAATCAAGCGTGCAATTCCAGTTGAACGCCTTGAAATGAAAAAGAAAGATGCAATATGTGAAGGAGCGTATGGAATTCACAAAGCAGAAGACGATGAAGTCATTTCTGTTTACAAAATCGGCGATGTTGATTTCCAAATTTGTGGCGGACCACACGCAACCAACACAAGCGAACTAGTTAATTTTAAAATCACCAAACAAGAAGCGGTCTCTGCCGGAGTTAGAAGAATTAAAGCAACAATAAATAATTAAAGTTTAACCCCAATAATGGGGTTTTTTATATGATTGACTTATAATTATCGGGATTGATTATTCGAATTTTGCAGCCATTTTCGACAGCAAACTTCACTGTATTGCTCGTTCCACTGGGTTTACCATTAAAGCATGCTATACAAAGTGAAGAATTAGTTATCATATCACACTGCTTTAAAATTTCACCATATCTTTCTCTTTGTTGCTTTGTCCATTTGATATCTTGATTCAAATAAGGAATTATTGCAAAAATTTTAATGTGTTTATAAGTTTCGCGTAATTTAATTAATATTTCGGTGGCAATCATATCAAATCCTTCGGCCATTCCAGTCAAAAAATAAGTAATTCCGGAATTGATGGACTGTTCTAACAAATCTTTTAAATCAGATTTGAATTTTACACAACATAATTTAGTTTCATTATATCCCCATGGTAAGTATTTTGGTCTATGACCAGTTAAAGTGGCAGTATTTTCTTTAAAAATGTTTAATTTTAATTTTTTCATATTTTCCTTTTATTAGAGTACTTACAATAATCATTATAACATATTTTATGTTTTATAGTACTCAAAATGGATATTATTTCTAATTTTAGTATGTATAGCAACCATTAAAATTGTAAAAAATTTTTTATAATAAAAATGAAGTGGAGTTGTTATGGATATTAAAGATGTTCTATCAAGAATAGGATATGTAAGGAATAGCGCAAATTTATCCGCAAGAGAGGTAAGTCTTAGAATTGGAATGAGTCCGCAATATGTTGCTCAAATTGAGAGAGGTAGAATTGTTTTAACATTAGAAAAATTGTTAAAAATTCTAGATGTATGTAATTTTTCAATTGAAAGATTTTTTAGTAAAAATATTGTGGATTATGATATTGACAATGAACTCGAAGAATTAATTCAAACATTGCCAACAGACAAAAAGAAAAACATAATTGAGTTTATAAAAAAATAAAAAAGAGTACTTCGTTTAGTACTCTTTTTGTGTTTTACGAATTCATAATGTCTTTCATATAATCCCAAAGTTTTGCTTCAGAAATTGTGTCAGTTGCAAGAAGGTTTATTGTGTCCACAATTTGGCCGTCCACAATGATTTCAACATTTCCAACAACCTGATTTTCTTTTACGCTTGTTAGCATATTTGGAAGATGATAGTTCAATGAGAAATTTACTTCTACATTCTTCTTTGTGACCATTGTATAATCACGTTCTGCTTTTAGTCCGGTTGCTCGATTTTGTCCTTTCACTGCAACAGTTTTATCTGTTAAATTTGAGTTGTCGAACAATGTTTTTGCTTCAAAATTTGCAAAGCCATAATTTAATAAGTCGCTTGCAAGTTTAAATCTATCTTTGCTGTTTTCAACGCCCAATACGACAGAGATGAGTTCCATATCGTTGCGTTTTGCGCCTATTGCAAGACAATATTTTGCTTGATTTGTAGAACCTGTTTTTCCGCCAATGCAACCTGAATAAAAACGCGAAAGTTTGTTTGTGTTTGCCATTTGAGTGGTTCTTCCGCTTGGGTGAACAAAGTCTTCAACCCAAATTGATGAGTAGGTGTGATATAAATCATAATCAAGAACTTTGTTTAACAAAATTGCTTGGTCGAAAGCGCTTGAAACGCCGTCCGGAGTTGGAAGACCGGTGCAGTTTGAATAATGCGTGTCATTCATGTTCAATTGGGTGGCGCGGTCGTTCATCATGCGCACAAAATTTGCTTCGCTTCCGGCAATATACTCTGCCAATGCCACACTTGAATCATTTGCGCTTGCCACGACAACTGATTTGAGAAGTTCAGAGAGTGAATAATCAACATTGGCGTCCAAAAAGATTTGACTTCCGCCCATGCCAAAAGCATTTTCGCTAACTCTAACTTTATCTTCAAGCGATATGCCTCCTTGGTCTAATTTTTCAAGGGTTAATAAAATTGTCATAAGTTTTGTCACGCTTGCAATTGGAACGCGTTCGTGCTCGTTTTGTCCGTCCAACATTTTCCCTGATTTTCGTTCAATCAAAATTGAAGATTTGTGTTGGATTTCAGTTTCCATTGCATTTGCAATTATAATATCATTGCTTAGTTTTGGTTGAAATAAGCAAATTCCAGCAAAAAACAAGAAAATAATTGCTGGCAAAATCAAAATTTTTGATAATTTTTTCATAATTGACCTCATAAATATGATTTGTCAAAATAAAAAAAATATGTGTGGAATTAAATTAATATTTAATATTTTCCACACAAAAGATTGAACAAAATATATATTTCAGCCAAGCAGAGATGTGATTTTCTGATTTGTAAATGATAAGGTCAACGCGTCCATTGATTTCTTCTTTTTTGGCAGGACCTCTAAAAACTGAATCGGTTGTTTCTCCCCAGTTGTCTCCCATAAGGAAATATTGACTTTCTTTCATTTTTAAACATGGGTTTCCGCTTTCCCCAATCACAACATTTTCTGTCATGTCAACAACAACAGTATGCCCATTTACAATTTTTGTGATAGGCGTGTCAAACAAAGATAAAAATTGATTGTAATAATAGATTGAACCCTTTCCTTCAACGCCATGAGATGAAGCGGTTGTTTGTTTTTTTGTGTAAAGAAGTTTGTTGTTAACAAAAACTCCATAATAATCTTCGCCATCTTTGTAGTTATTTAGTTCTCTAATTTCTAGTTCATCTCCAGGAAGAGCGACCAATCGTTTTATAATAGATTGACTGTTCCAATCAACTTCAGCAACAACTATATCACCGCGATTTAGTGTTCCAATGGTGTTCACATACGCGTAGTCCCCAAGTTCATCAATAGATGAAACAGAGTTGTTCAATGTGGGTTGCATAGAATAACCTCTAACCACATGTTTTTCATAAGTTGAATTAAACCCTAAAACGAAGATGCCAAACACAGAAAGAAGAATTGTCAAACTGACAATTATAGATGAAAATATATTTAACAAAATATTTTTTGTGTGTTTGTTCATTAAATTTATTATATCACAACAAAAAAAAATTCAAAACAAAAAATTGCTTTTAATTTTTTGAAAAATTAAATAATTAAATTAAAAATATAAAAAATAAAGAAAAAAAACGGAAATTTTCCGCTTTTCAATATATTTTTTAAATTTAAACTAAAAATTAAAATAAATTAATTAAATATATTTTATTTTGATAAATCATTATTTTTATTTTCGATGGTGATTTTTCCTTTGTGTTCAATAGGTTTCCATTCAACTTTTTTAAACAGAGCAACAATTGCAATTGGAATGTAAGTCAACATAAAAATTGGGAAAGTGAATAAATATAAAATCTTTTTTATGTTTGGACAATCAATTTTTTTCCATTCAGTTATGCATACCAAAAGTGCCAAGACGAACATAAGCAAGTATGCCGACAAAGCGGTCAATCCAAAGAAAATCAAACCCGTTAATGCGCCAGCAAAATCTCTTAAAATCAGAGAAACAATTGACAACAACGGACAACCAATTACAAAAATGGTGGACAAAAGCATTGCTGGGAACATGCTTGTTAAAAAGTCCCAACATGAGAAATTTTTAAATGAAGATTTCAAAAGTTTTCCGCCGTATTTTCCGCAAACTTGATAAAAACCTTTTGCCCATCTTTCGCGTTGTTTTATTGATTGAGATAATGTTTCAACTTGTTCATCTGTGAATTCCGCAGTCTCTTGATATCCAATCTTTTCACCAGACAAAATATATTCAGCGTTAAATTGCACATCTTCGGTCAGAAAATGGAAATCAAAATTATTAAATTTATAAACAGTTTTTGAAGCAATTAAAATGCCCGTTCCCAAAATGGTTGCAGATGTGTTGAAGACCATTCTTGAATTGTTTAAGTGTTTTGATTCATGCAAGAACCAATAGCCATAACCAGATGTTATCCAGTTCTTTCCGAAATTGCTTGCCTTTCTATAAGACGTACAAACATTATAACCATTATCATATGCTTTGTTCATTTCAGTGATATAATTTTTGCTCATAACATTGTCTGCGTCCATAATGAGATAGAATTCAGGGACAATGTCGCGATATTGCTCTTCAGTATGTAATTTGTTGAAAAGGAAATTGAGAGCATAGCCTTTTCCAACTTCTTTTAAATTGTGGCGCTCGAACACCACACACCCCAAATCTCTGCAAATTTGAGCAGTGTTGTCCGTGCAGTTGTCTGCAATAACGAAAATTTTCACCATTGCTTGCGGATAATCATTTTCGCGCACGCTTTTAATCAAATTTGCGATAACCTTGCTTTCGTTTCTTGCCGAAATAACCACGCCCACTGTGTGCAATTTAAAAACTTTGTTTTGTATTTTTGCTTTGTGGAAAGTTCCAACAAAGAGATAAATAATTTGATGAAAATATAATAAAAAGAACAAAATTCCAATGATTTGTGAGAACCAATAAATGATTGCTGACATAGTTGTAGGAAAAGGAATTTGTCCGTGATATTTGATTACGTCAAAGATAAAAGTCATATCAACTCCTAAGATTTAGTTATTTTAGCATAAGTTTGTTGATTTGTAAAGTGGGGGTAGAATTTTATCTTATTTGGTCAACAATCTATTTTTCAATAAGACTAAAATTTGTTTGATTTAACTTTATCATTTTGTGTGATTTGTCGTCTAAAATCAATTCGCCTTTGAAAATCACTTTTGCAATTGTCTCAGTGTTGGAATTTGATTGTTTATAGGTGATTTCATAAAAGTTAAATCCAAGCAAATTCAAAAAAGGATTGATATAGAACATGTTGTTTTTCACATAAACCACGCCAATCATAATAATTATCAGCCAGAATACGACAAACATGCTCACCAATTCAATTTCAAAACTTAATGCAAACAAAACAAAAATTGAGAAATAACCCAAAAAATATTGTTCAGTGAGACTTTCCTTTTTTGTTATAAAAATATTGATTTTTGCAGTTTTTGCTTGAGTTAATGCCAGTTTCACTCCAACAAGTCCGAAAATAATTGAAAGAGCATAAAGCGCCAACGAAAGCGAATTGAGAATGTTAAAATGCAGGTTTCCAAACAATATGTTAATCAAAATCTTGATAATCAATAGCGCATAGAGCGGAATGAAAGCGCTCAAATAAAAACAAATTTTTTTCATGCATTAATGTTTTCCGCAAATAAAGATATTATTCGTTTGAATAAATAAAAAGACTTCCAAATTAAGATTAAATAATAAAATGGAAGTTTTTTTTAATTAAAATTAATGATTGTTTGGCAAAATGGAATTAAATTTGAAAGGACACAAATTATTGCCAAGAATATTTCAATCTATCGCTACCTGACCCATAATTTTTTTGTGCCAAGAAATTGTACATAAACACGAAAATGTCAGTGTTTTTAATTTCCAAAGAAAGGTCACAAGTTTGCGCTTCAACAAAATATGGAACGTCCCAATTAGTGTGACTGTGTGAATAAAAGCAATAAACGCCCAAACTTTTACTCATAACCATTGAACCAGTTTCGTGGTCAGCGGTGACGATAAGTTGATATTTGCTTCCTGACCTTCTCAAAACTTTTTGCGCAATTCCCACGCAGTTGTCAAAATCAAGAAGATATTTTGCCATTGGTTCTGTGTTTGTCTTCACGTCCCAACTGTCACTCTTTTTGTCAATGTGACTTCCTTCAATCATAATGAAATATCCATTTGGGAAATGTTTTTCCATAAATTTGAACGCAAAATCAGTCAACATACTAAGAGTTGGGTCAGTGTCCGTTCCATTCTCTGAAGGGCAAGAATTGAATGCTCCCAAAATTTTGTCACTTTCAAGACTTAATTCTGAAAATTTGTCCACAAAAGTGTATCCGTTTTCAACAATTGATTGCTTTTCGCTTGCGTAGAAATTGTTGTTGGGGTCTTTTGATGATTGGCCGTCCGTGTAGTCGCAATCAGCGCCCAAGAATAAATCAATTCCACTTGTGTATTGTTGCGCTCTGATTTCAGAAAAATTGTATCTGTTTGTTGAGTGAGAAGAGAAAGTGGCAGGTGTTGCGCCACAAAGCGAATCGGTCACCACAATGCCGACTCCATAACCGAGTTCTTTTGCGTATTCAGTTATAGATTTTATGTCATCACCATCGCCATTTTTTGCAACAGCTCCGTTGTAGACACGCTGTCCGGTTGACATTGACGTTCCGCCCGCTGAACTATCCGTTGCAGTTGATGAGCCTTCTTCAACGCTAAGAGATGCAGTTTGAACCGCACCTCGGTCGCCCAATTGTTGCATGTTGAGAAGTTTTCCATCGTTGTGGTCCATTTGCGCGCATTTAACATGATTGTATCCCATTCCGTCTCCAATCATAAGCACGGTTTTTTGTCCATATGATATATCTTCATTTTCAATTTCAGTTTTTTTGTTGCAACCCAAAAGAGAAAACGAACCTAAAAATATTGAAAGAATTAAAATGAATCCTAAAAATGAACTGAAGAATTTTCTTGTTTTTCTAGATGCTGTCATTTTGCCCCCTAAACTAAAAATATTTTATCAAAATATTTTTTAAATATCAACTTAAAAAAGTTAATACTTTATTTAACAACTTCTAATTTCAAATTAAAAAATAAAAAGAAAAAACCTATCTTAAATGATAGATTTTTTTATAAAGCATGATTTAATTGCTCTAAAATTATTTTTTTGCTTTCAAACCGCTCACAAAACCTAGAGCAGAAGTTGCAATTCCAAATATTGTGAACAAAATTGAACCAACACCCATTAAGAATGATGCGCCTCCAGAGCTAAATTGGTCTGAAAGACCAGAGCAACCTGCTATCATTGCAATAAGGAACACAACAACAGAAATCAAACTAGCCACTGAAACAATTTTTGTTGCCAATGCCAAATATTTATTTTTGATGAACAAATTGAGCAAAGCACAAATTGCAACCAAAGCAAGTAATACTATTGAAATGATTAAGAAAACTTTTCCAACATTCAAAGCCGTTCTTCCACTAATTTCAATTGTTGCTTCGTTCATGTCTTTCAAAAAGTCGAACCATTTTGGCAAATTGTAATTTTCTCTTGTAGTGCTTCCAGCAAATGTCACTTTTAATACCATCCAATTTAGTGCCAACATAATGAATGACACAACAGTGCCAGCAATCGCAACTATGCTCCAAAGCAAATTTAGACTTTTCTTTGATTTTTTCATTTTTCCTCCTTAATATTATATTTCAATTCTAGACAAAAAAAGAACTCTATGTCAAGTATTTCGCAAAGAAATGCCAATTTATGTATAATTTAGTAAATTTTTTAATATGTTAAATTTTATATTTATGCTTGTTGTTGAAACGCATAGATAGAAAGAGATAAAACAAAAAAATCTGGAATTTAATCCAGATTTTTTGAGTATTTTTGAAATATCTTACTCTGCGCTAGAAGATGTAGCAACAATTTTGCCTGCATAATCAGCAAATGCAGTCTTGTAAGCGTCAACTGAGTCGGCAGGAACATAAATTGATTCAAGAGAATCAACAGATGCTATTTGAGTCAAATCAATTGTTGGTGGCACTGTAGATTCAAAATTGATTGTAGTGATTGTGCAACCTTGGAATGCTCTTGCGCCCAATGTCACAGATGAGACATTTTCACCGAAAGTGATAGTTACTACAGATTGTGATTGGAACACATCCTCCCCTGTTGACAAGGTTGTGCTTTCAATTTTGATTTCTTTAAGGTTTTTCATTGAAACGAATGCTCTGTAACCAATATCCGTCACACTGCTTGGGATAATAACTTTCTCAAATCCTGTCCCTGTGAATGCATATTGTCCTATTGTTTTGATATAAGAAGGAAGACATTCAATTTCGTTTTCTAATGCATCTACATAATACAATCTGTTTAGTGAAGGGCAACTGTTAAACATATATTCTGGAACTGATGTGAAAGTTTCTGAAGATGTTGGCAATCTATATGATAATAGTGATGAACAGTACTCAAACAATCCCGTTGCAATTCCCACACCATTTGGAATCATATCATCAAGTGTTTTTGTTGCATCATTAAATGTGCCAAGTTTTTCCAAGCTTGTACAACAAGAGAATGCTCGCTCACCAACTGAACTAAGTTGTGAACCTTGTTCAAATTCAACCTTTGTCAAAGATGTGCAATTATAGAATGCTTTGGTTGCAATTGTTTTGGTTGATGCTGGAATTACAATTTCTATTAATGATGTACACTCACTAAAAGCTTGTCCATCGATAGTTTCAAGATTTTTAGGCAATGTGAAATTTTGAAGACTAGTGCAACCAGAGAAAGAGAATTGAGAAATTATCTTTAAGTTTTCTGGCATGTTTTCAATTTGTGTCAAACTTGAGCAGTTTGCAAAAGCGTATGAGTCAAGAGTTTCTAGTGCTGAATCTTGTTCAAATGATAGTTTGGCTAAATTTGTACAATCGCTAAAAGCATAACTACTGATTGTTTTTAAACTTTTTGGAATACTAATTTCTTCTAGGTTTGAGCAACCATTAAAAGCGTAGCCACCGATAGTTTCTATCTTATTAGATAATACTACCGATGTAAGATTTTCACAATCACGGAATGTATCATAATAGATTTTTGTCCAACCAGAAGGGAGAGTAATAGATGTTATTCCGCTTCCCTTAAACACAGAATGTTGAGTGCCTTGATTGCTTAATGTGCACTCGTCGTGGAATGTCACTGAAGTTAAAGCTGAACATGCGTTGAATGAGCTAGAATAAATTGCAGTTATTCCTTTTGGAATAAATATACTTTCAAGTTTTGAACAAGAGTCAAACCAACAATCAATTGGGCAAGCCAATGCGCTGTCTTCTGGAATTTCAACAGTTGTCAATTCAGGGCAATTTATAAATGCTCTTTCACCAATAAATTGAACACTGCTTGGAAGTTTAACTTCTTTCAAGTTTGCGCAACCCATAAATGTTTTTGTAGATTTTGTCCATGATTGAGTAGTTTCATCATATTTTCCAGCAATGCTTAACAAGTTTGAGCATTTTGATAAGTCCATGCTTTCAATTCCGCTTTGATAGAATGCAAAACCATCAATAGATTTAAGAGCAGATTGGCCATTGCTATCTAACAAAACTGTGAATTCTTTCATGCTTGTGCAATTTACAAATGTTCCATTTCCAATTGATTCAACAGTTGCAGGAAGTTCAAACTTTGCAAGTGATGAACAACCATTGAATGTGTTATTTGCAATTGTTTTAAGTTCAGAGTCTGATGTAAAGTTAACATATTTAAGAGAAGAACAGTTATGGAAAGCTGTGTCTCCAATATAAGTGACAGAAGCAGGAATTGAGATTCCTTCCAAAGCAGTGTCACCCGCAAATGCATTTTTTGCAATTGTTGTCAACTCTGCTTCTGAACTTGTTGGAATTGTGACTGAAGCAAGTTCGCCAGTATCAGTTTCAACCATATAAGCATAACTGTCAGTTGTGAATGTCACATTTTTGAGAGCAGTTAAATTGGTGAATGCATTTTCTCCAATTTCTTCAACACCTTTCGCAATGATAATTCTTTCAATTGTAGCATTTGCTGTTGCGCTGTCTGTTCTTTCAATGACTGAACTGATAACTTTGCCGTCGTATTGATTTGGAATGACAACAATTTTTTGGTCAGTCAAAGTGCTTGAATCAATTTTTGCTGTGTAGCTATTTGATTCTGCCACTTCTTCAAAAGCCAAAACTTCAGATGTTGCTTTCATGTATATTGGATAGAAAGATTGAGTTTTTTCAGTGATTGTGATGAAATCCTCTCCAACATAGTATTCAGGTTCTGTGGCGCTAGATTTTGTTGCCCAACCTGCGAAGTATTCTGTTTCATCTCCAGAACCAATTTCAGTTGTTTTTGGACTTGGGAAACAAACTTTGTCTCCCACTTTCAAAGAACTTACGTTAACCAATTGTCCTTTGTCATTGTAAACTTTTGTTATTTTGTTTTCATCTGAAACAAACTTAACAAGTGCTGGTTGTTTTGGTTTTAAACTATTGTAAATGCCAACTCCAACACCAACACCCACGCCAGCTGCTAAAACGACAGATGCAGTTGCTGCAACAGCAATTACTTTTCTCTTTTTAGAAACTTTTTGTGGTGTTTTTAAAGCTTCTTCTTGTTGATTGTTTTCAACAGATTCATTTTTATTTTTCATTTTTCCCCCTTTTTTCTCAATAATTTATCAAAAATTTTTCAAAAGGTCAAACAAAATTCCGATATTTTGTAAATATATAATTAATTTTTTACAAAAATGTCGAAAATATTTATCCAGTTTTTTACTTTTTGAACAAATCACTTTAACTTGTGCAGTTTTTGTTAAATTATGATTCAAAAGAGGTTGTGTCTCTTGTTTGAATTCATTTGTTGCACAAAATATCGCAAATTGTTGACTTTGAAATTTAAATATGCTATCATATCAACATCAAAGGGAAAAAGAATGTTCGCAGTTAATAATAACAACAATAATAATTTCAACCACATTTAACATGCGGACCTTTGTTTATGCCAAAAATATTTAAACCACAGGTCCAAAGGTCTGTGGTTTTTTGTTTAATTGAAACATACAAATGAATTAAAATGGCAAAAAAGATTTTGAAGATTTTCGTTGTCGTGCTATTATATAGTCAAAGTTAATAGAGAAAGAAACAATTAAGGAGCAAATATGGAATTAAAAGAAATTGAGCATTTGGCAGAACTTTCAAAGTTGAAATTCAATGAAGAAGAGTTGAAACAATTTTCAAAAGAGTTTGAAAGTTTGGTGGAACTTGCAGATATTGTAAAGAATGCGCAAATCAGTGGAGCAAGTCACATAAATGCAATCAACATGGCAGAATTGAGAGAAGACAAGGCAGAAGAAAGCATGCCGGTTGACGAATTGCTAAAAAATTCACCAATTGTGAAAAATGACAGCATTGTTGTGCCAAGGATAATGGAGTAGATATGGATATTTTGAAACTTTCAGCAAAAGAGATACGAGAAAAAATACTTTCAAAAGAATTAACTTGCGAGCAAGTTGTAAGTTCTTTCATTGAACAAATCAAGAAAAACGAAAAATACAATGCAGTTTTGGAAGTCTTTGACGATTCAATTGAAAAAGCAAGAGAAATGGACAAAAAAATCGCAAATGGATTTACTGGAAAACTTGCAGGTGTTCCTGTGATTATTAAAGACAACATTTTATATAAAGGCAAAGTTTGCAGTTGCAGTTCGAAGTTTTTAAAAGACTATGTCGCACAATATGACGCAACAGTGGTCGAAAAAATGTTGAGTCATGGGGCAATCATAATCGGAAGAGCGAACATGGACGAATTTGCCATGGGCAGTTCAACTGAAAACTCTGCTTTTGGCGTCACACACAACCCGATTGATTTTGACCGCGTTCCTGGTGGTTCATCGGGCGGAAGTGCTTGTGCGGTGGCACTTGACATGTGTCCAATCGCGCTTGGAACAGAAACGGGTGGAAGTGTTAGACAACCGGCGAGTTATTGTGGAATTTATGGGTTGAAACCTAGTTATGGTCGAATTTCAAGATATGGCGTGGTTGCATTTGCGAGTTCGCTTGACCAAGTGGGAATATTTTCAAAAAATGTTTTAGACAATGCGCTTATGCTTGAAGTGTTGGCTGGGCAAGACGAACATGACTCAACAAGTGCGAGAGTTGATGTTGACGATTATAGTTGCGAATTAAATTTGGAACCAACCGAGATTAAAGTTGGCGTTCCAAAAGAGATTGTTGAGATGATAAAAGGCATGCCATGTGAACAAAACATGCACAATTTCATTGATATGTTAAAATCTCAAAAAATTGAAGTGGTTGAAACATCAATTAAAGACATTGAACTCGGTTTGCCAACCTATTATATTATTGCTCCAGCTGAGGCAACCAGCAACTTGGAGCGATTTGATGGCGTTAAATACACAACGCGCAGTGCCAGTGCAAGCAATTTGCAAGAGATATACAAAGAAAGCAGAAGTGAAGGATTTGGGAAAGAAGTAAAACGACGTATCATGCTTGGAAACTATGTGCTTTCTTCAGGTTATTACGATGCGTACTACAAAAAAGCGAAAGCAATTCAAGGTGAATTAATCAATCAATTTGACAAAGCGTTTGATGATTGCGACATAATCATAATGCCAACCACAATCGGTGAAGCATTTAAAATTGGAAGCAAGTCGCAAAACCCAGTTGACACTTATAAAGAGGATATATTCACTGTCACGGCAAACATTGCTGGGCTTCCTTCGCTTTCAATTCCATTTGGCAAAGGAGAAAATGGTCTTCCTTTGGGAATTCAAATCATTTCAAAGAAATTCAACGAAAAAACAATATACAAATTGGCAAAATTTTTAGAAGATAAAATTGGAGGATAGTGTGCAATACGACGTTATTATAGGACTTGAAGTCCACGCTGAATTAAAGACTGACACAAAGTGTTTTTGTGGTTGCAAAAATGAGTACGGCAACACTCCAAACAGCAATTGTTGCCCAGTTTGTGTTGGTCTTCCTGGGGCATTGCCAATTTTAAATAGAAAGGCAGTTGAGCAAACGATACGTGCCGGAGTTGCCCTTGGCTTTGAAATTAATAGAACGGCTATTTTTGAAAGAAAAAATTATTTTTATCCTGACCTGTCAAAAGGTTATCAAATCAGTCAATTGGAAAAACCTATTTGCATAAACGGGCATCTAAGAGTGTTTGACAAAGACATTCCAATAAATCGAATCCATTTGGAAGAAGATGCAGGAAAACTTGTTCACTATGGGAATATCTCTATGATTGATTACAATCGTGGTGGTGTGCCATTGATTGAATTGGTGACAGATGCGCTCAAAGAACCACACATGGAAACAGCAGATGAAGCAATTGAGTTTTTGACAAAATTGCGTCAAATTTACATTTATGCAGGAATCGCTGATTGTGAAATGGAAAAAGGGCAAATGAGAGCGGATGTAAACATCTCATTGCGACCAAAAGGAAGCAAAGAATTTGGCACAAAAGTTGAAATGAAAAACATTATGGGCTTCAAATCAATTCACAGAGCAATTAATTATGAAATTGAAAGACAAAAAGAAATTTTGGACGATGGCGGAGAAATTTTCCAAGAGACAAGGAAATGGGACAATGACAAAGGTGAAAGTTTCACATTGCGAACAAAAGAAAATAGCGAAGATTATAGATATTTTCCAGACCCAGACCTTCTTGCTGTGAACATAAGTGACGAAGAAATTGAAAAAATAAAAAACACCATGCCAATGCTTCCAGACCAAATCAAAAAGAAGTATTTGGAAGAATATGGTCTGAATGAATATGACACTGATGTCATATTAGCAGACAAAGAGGTCGCAGATTTGTATAGAGACTGTTTGGAAATGTATTTTCAACCAAAAACTATTGCAAACTGGTTTACAACTGAAATTCTTGCAAGGACAAAGGGCGGAAGCAAAGTTCAAATTGACAAAGACAATCTTGTTTGGATAATAAAAGCAGTTGATGAAAAGAAAATCCAAAGAAATTCTGGGAAGGATTTGCTTTCAACAATTTGGGGAACAAATTTAAAAGCAGAAGAGCAAGCGAAGAAAATGGGAATAATGGCAGACTTGTCAACTGATATTGTGTTTGAAGTGCTTGATAAAGTGCTCGTTGAAAAAGCAAATGTGGTTGAGCAATACAAACAAGAAAAAGACCCAAAAATTCTTAACTTTTTGGTTGGACAAGTGATGAAAGAAACTCGTGGAAAAGCAAACGCGCAAGAAGTTATGGAAAAATTAAAAGAGAAAATAGAAGGATAGGAGAAATTTATGTATAGAACAATGATGATAGGCGAGGTTGATGAAAAACTTATTGGACAAGAAATTGAACTTGCCGGCTGGGTTAAGTCAGTTAGAGACCATGGCGGAATTGTGTTTATTGATTTGAGAGACAAAAGCGGTGTCGTCCAACTTAAAACTCATGATGACAGTTTGCTCACATCTCTTTCAAGAGAAAGCGTAATTTCAGTCAAAGGAAAAATCGTTTTAAGAGACGAAGAGACAATAAATCTTGCTTTAAAATCAGGAAAGGTTGAACTTGAAATTGAAGAACTTAAAGTTTTATCAAAATCAAAAAACATGCTTCCTTTTGATGTTGAAGACAGCATGAAAACCAGCGAAGAAATTAGACTTAAATATCGTTATTTAGATTTGAGAAACGAAAAAATGCAAGAGATGTTAAAACTCAGAGCAGATGTTGCTTTTGAGTCGAGAGCGCTTTTGAGAGAAATGGGATTCACAGAAGTCAACACTCCAATTTTGACCGTTCCAAGTCCAGAAGGAGCAAGAGATTATCTCGTTCCAAGCAGAGTGCACAAAGGTAAATTTTATGCGCTTCCACAAGCACCACAACAATTCAAACAACTTTTGATGTGTGGCGGAGTGGATAAATATTTCCAAATTGCACCATGTTTTAGAGATGAAGACCCACGTGCAGACAGACTTGCCGGAGATTTCTATCAAATTGATATGGAAATGAGTTTTGCAACCCAAGAAGATGTCCACAATGTTGTGGAAAAATTGATTAACAAATTGTTCTCTCTTCACAGCAAATTCCCATTCAACAAAGGGCCATTCAAAAAGATACCATACAAAGAAGCAATGATTAAATATGGAACAGACAAACCAGATTTAAGAAATTCAATTGAGATGGTAGGACTTGAAGATGTATTTATAGACACAACTTTCAATGCGTTTAAAAATCGCACGGTTGAAGGTTTTTCAGTTAATGCAAGCGAGCAACCAAGAAGTTTCTTTGACAAATTGCAAGACTTAATGCTCAACGAAGGAGCGGAAGGTTTGGCATGGGTGAGAGTGCAACAAGATGGAACACTAAAAGGACCAATTGTTAAATTTATAACTGAAAAAGAATGCCAAGATTTAATCAAAAAGACAGGGGCCAACATTGGTGATGACATTTTTGTGATTGCGGACGCAAATCCTAAGAAGTGTTATAAACTTGCCGGAATGTTGAGAACTGAAGTCGGAGAAAAATTGAGTTTGATTGACAAAACACGCACGGAATTTTGCTGGATTGTTGATTTCCCAATGTTTGAATTGAGCGATGAAGGTAAAATTGAATTTTGTCACAATCCATTCAATATGCCAAAAGGTGGAATGGAGACATTATTATCAACCGACCCATTGCAAGTTGTTGCATATCAATATGACCTTGTCGCAAACGGATACGAGGTGGCGTCAGGTGCGGTGAGAAACACTGACAAAGATGTCATGTTGAAATTGTTTGAAATTGTTGGATATGGTGAAGAAGAAATCAAAAATAGATTTGGTGCACTTTACACTGCATTCCAATACGGAGCACCACCACACGCAGGAGTCGCGCCAGGATTTGAAAGATTGTTGATGCTCATGTTGGGAATTACAAACATAAGAGATGTTGTGCCATTCCCAATGAATAGCAAAGCGCAAGATTTGTTGATGGGTGGGCCAATCGAAGCAGACGAAAAACAATTGAGAGAATTGCATATTAAACTTCGTCAATAAAATTGATATTGAAATTTCGCAATAAAAAATTAAATTTCAAAATAATATAAAAAATATTTAAATAATTAAAAAAATTTATTTTAAGGTGAAATTTAAAATAAAAATTGCAAAAATAATTAATAATTAAAAAATTAAAATAATAAAAACATTTTTAATAAAATAACAAAAACTAGCATAACGCTAGTTTTTTAATTAAAATTAAAAATAATTTAAATATTAATTGCTCAGTTTGAGAATAGAAAATTTTTTAAAATTTATTTAAGCAAGTTTTGTATATTTTGATAAAAAATGGAGCGAGCGATGGGAATCGAACCCACCTCAAAGGCTTGGGAAGCCCTCGTACTACCGATGTACTACGCCCGCACATAAACTATTATATCACAAATTATTTGTTTTGTCTTCTAATTTTTAAATTTTGTTATCATTTTAGTTAATATAGATTAAAGTAAATAACTCATATTTTCATATAAATATGCATGCATTCACCAATTTAATTACAAAAAAGACATAAAGTGAATTTATGTCTTTTTAATGTTAAATTTTATTATTTTGTTTCTGGTTTTAAATTGTTCCAATATTTGTTGTTGATGTAATCTCCATAAGTTGAATTAAAATTATTTTCAAAATTATCTTTCGCGTCTTTCATCGCACCAGAGATTTCATTTTGATTTAGGAAATGTGAAACAACATTTAATAAAGAATTAATTCCTTGCAGTGCGTTGTCCATTGCAGATTTAATTATTGCCAAAGCGTTGTCAGCGCTAACTTTTGCATTGTTTAATGCGGTTTTTGTCAACTCAACTTGTTGCTCAAGTTCGGCTAACACAGACTCTTGTTCGCTGTTTAAACGTGCTTCAAGCAGTGCTTGTTTTGCACTTATATATTCTTGCATTTTGACTTGATAATCACTTTCCGAATCCAAATAATATTCAGCATATGTCTCTTTAAACTCGTTAAATTTTTCAGTGAAAATTTGATAATATGATTCGATTTGAGATTTAATAGTCGAGTCAACAATTAAATTGCTTGAAATCAAAGAATTTATTTTTTGAATTTTAGAAGATATGATTTCTTCCGCTCTGTTTGAGTAATAAAATTCTTTTAATTCTTCACTAAATAAATTTTTTGTTTCTTCGCGAGATTGTTTTAGCAAACTTATTATCTCTTGTTCGCTGTAATTATTAATTTCAGACAATGACAATTCTTGCATGCATTCTTTCAAAAGCGATTTTAGGTCGTTTTTGTCTATTTGTTTGAATTCAACATTAACTTGAACATTTATATTAGACAAATAAGTTTTTGCTGACTCTTTGATTGAATTAAATAAATTTTCTGCATTTTCACCTGAAATTTCTATTTTTATTGCATTATCTTCCACGATAAATCCATTTTGATTTGCTGTTTGCAAGAAAAGATTTACTGCTTCTTTGGCGCTAAGACCTGTAAACGAAACACTTGCAATTATAAAATTTCCGTCATCATTTGCAGCATTGACAGTGACAACTTTGTCGTCTTCATTAAGTATGAATTCAACAGAAGGATTCGCGGAAACAGTCATAACGCGTGATTCTTTCGTTTCGTTTTTATTGCATGCGCTAAATAGCAAAAGCCCAGGAAGAATTAAGCAAACTGCCAAAACATAACTAAATATTTTTTTCATTTTTACCCCCTTAGATCATTACAATAAATTTATCACAAAAAATTTAAAATTACAAACAATTTTTTGTTTTTTTATCATCAATTTTGTCAAGATAATAAAAATCGACATTAGATTTTATACATTGAAAACTTTACACTACATCGATGATGCCAAAAATTAGAATAAATTCGTAAAAAAACTAGCATCGTAAATTTTATCATGACTAAATTTCACTTTTTGTTTCACAATAATCCAATTTATCACCTTGTTCTAAATTGTCTTTTTGTTTCACAATAATCCAATTTATCACGTTGTTCTAAATTGTCTTTTTGTTTCACAATAATCCAATTTATCACGTTGTTCTAA
>JBJETW010000002.1:0-8097 GCA_051883515.1 Candidatus Onthoplasma sp. | reverse complement strand
ATTGTCTTTTTGTTTCACAATGAAAAAAAGTCTTTTCGACTTTTATATTTGGCGCGTCCATCAGGGCTCGAACCCGAAATCTAAGTTCCGAAGAAATCGAATTCTTTTACTCGGAGTTCGACTTTTTGAACCATATTTTATCGTATTTTATCATATTATAAATTGATGAAAGCTCCTAAATATAAGCATTTCAGCCACTTCACTATTAACAAATAACATTATACAACATAATGATAAAATAATATAACAAAATACAACCCTTTTGCAAAAATCTTGCATTTTTGTTGTAAAAATTCGTGACAAATATGTAAAAGCAACTAATTTTACCAAGTTAATAAACAAACACATTGTGCTTTGGTTTACATTTTTAGTTTATGAACCACCCAATTTCAGTTTACCAACTTCACAAATTTTCTTTCTGGCGTGTGCTTGTCTGGTGGAGCGAAGCGACACCACTTGTATCAAGACAAGCACACGCCAGGGTTGCAAAATGAATATTTTAGTCAAAAATGTTTATTTCAAAAATTTCGCTAAATTTCGATACAGAATCATATATTTTATGCTATACTTATATCGTATAAGTATAATTTAGGAGAAAGACATGGCTAATAAAGAAGAAATATTAAAAATTGATGAACAAGTTAGGATGATTTTGGATATCGCTAATCAATTAAGAGGACCTTTTAAGGAAGATGAATATCAGAATGTTATTATTCCTATGACAATTTGTCGTAGATTTGAGTGTATTTTGGCAGAAACTAAAGATAAAGTTGTTGATGCCTTTCAAAAAGGTATTACTAACGATATAAAATTAAAGAATATTTCGAAATACAGCATTTACAATACTTCTGAATACACTCTCAAAAAATTATTAGATGAACCTGGCAAAATTAAAGTCAATTTTAAAGATTATTTGGACCACTTTAATTCAACGGCAAAAGAAATTTTTGTGCAAATGAAATTTTATGATACGATAGATTTAATGGAAAAAGGCAAAAAGTTGTATCCTGTTATAAAAAGATTTGCAAATACTGATTTAAGTGTTGAAAATGTTAATAGTATGCAAATGGGTTATATAATGGAAGAAATTATAAGAACTTATTCGGCAAATGCTAGTGCTGGTGATCACTTTACGCCAAGAGAAGTAATTAGATGTTTAACACAATTATTATTAGCTGAAGGTTGCGATGATTTATATGATAGCGGTAAAATTGTAACGCTTGGAGATTTTGCTTGTGGAACAGGCGGAATGTTGTCTGAAGCTTATAAGATGATTAAAGAATTAAATTCCGATACCCTTGTTGAATTATTTGGTCAAGATAATAATGGTTGGTATGAAGGTATTGCTGAAGCTGAAATGATTATAAAGGGGCAAAATCCTGATAATGTAAAATTGGTAGAAAGCACCCTAACTACTGATGCTTTCCCTGATCAAAAAGTAAGATTGATTCTTATGAACCCTCCTTTTGGACAATCTTGGTCAAAAAAAGAGGTTGGTGATGAACAATTTGAAAAAATTATAGCACAGAATAAGTCAACGGGTTGGTTCCCTGCTGGATTACCTGCTGTCAGCGATTGTCAAATGTTGTTTTGGCAGTTTGCATTAAATAAACTTGATAATGAAAAAGGAAGAGCGGCTATAATTTGTAATGCCTCACCTTTGTTTAGCTCGTCAAGTGGTGAGTCAGATATAAGAAAATATATATTTGAAAATGACTGGGTTGATGCCATAATTCAATTTTGCCCAGAGTTATTTTATAATACCGGCATTTCTATTTATGCAATCATTTTTAATAAAAATAAAAAGAAAGAAAGAAAAGGTAAAATTCAATTAATTAATGCAAGTTCTTTTTGCTCTCGTATGAGTAAAGGTCTAGGATACAAACGTAATGAACTTTCTCAAAAACATATTGAAAAAATTGTTAGTTTATATTCTGACTTTAAAGAAAATGAATATTGTAAGATATTTGAAAAAGAAGATTTTTATTATAGAGAAATAATTGTTAATCAACCATACCAAAGAAATTTTGCTATTACTAAAGAAAGAATTGAAAATGTTGAATTTGAGCAAGCATTTAAGAAACTTTATGATGAAGAAAAATACGATGAATTAGATAATACTGCAGTTAAAACTAAATCACAACTTGATTTAATGAAAACATATTTGGAAGGTAAAGAAAAACAACGAATAATTTTGGATACTTTAAGTAATAATATTTCTGAAAAAATTTATAAGAATCGTGATGAATTTACCAATTTTATAAAAACTTTATTACCTAATTTTGCTGACAACAAGACCTTAATCAAAGGTATTGTTAATGCACTATCTGATACTGATAAAACTGCTGACATTTATAAAGATAAAAAAGGAAATATTGAACCTGATAGTGAGTTAAAGGATACTGAATTAGTCCCTTATAAAGAAAACTATAATGAATATTTTGAGAGAGAAGTAAAACCTTTTGTTCCTAATGCTTGGTTTGAACTTGATGATAATAAAATTAAGATTGGTTGTGTAGTTAATTTCAATAAATATTTTCATAAATACATTGCGCCAGAAAGTTCGGATGACATTATGAATAGATTAAAAGATCTTGATAAAAAAGAAAAATTGTTAGAGGAGAACTTATATGGAGCTAAATAAGGAATGGGCTTATCCTCTAACCGATAAATTCGTATTAACTAGATTGAAATATTGTTTTAAAAATAGTATTGCAGGTGAGGTTATTGATAAGAGTTGGTGGAATCAAGGTGAAGAATTACTTTATACATGTCAAGAAACGCCAATGCTTTCAAATTTTGACAAGTTCCCTAAACGAAAAAGAACGAAAAAGAACAATTTGTTGTTAACAAGAAATGCCACCCCATACATTTTTATTCCCAAAGAAAATTCTATTTATAGTAATGTTGTACAAAAAATAGAGATATTGCCTAAAAACGATTTAAGGTTTATAAAATATTCTCTTGAGTGTGCAGTTGAATCTCAAAAAGTTAATGGAGATACAATTCCAAGTTGGAATATGGATGTTTGGTCCAATTTGTATCTACCATTATTTGATAAAAATAAACAAATACAAATTGTAGAATTTCTTGATGATAAATGTAAGAGAATAGATGAAATTATTGATACTATTAATGATGAAATTAGGTGTTTGAATGATTATAAGTATTCATATATTACAGAAGCTCTTACTAACAATATTAGTGAGAAAACAGTACCTGTTGACAACAAAATAATTAAAGAAATTCCGTTTTCATGGAAAGTCGGCAGAATAAAAAATGTAGCAAAATTATTAAATGGTGATAGAAGTTCAAATTATCCTAGCGTAAACGAAATTAAACAAGAAGGTGTTCCTTTTATAACGGCTGATGATATTCATAATTATTATATTGATAGTTCATTAAAAAAATTTATAACTGAGCAGAAATATAATAAATTAGGTGGAGTTAAAGTAAGAACTAATGACATTATAAGGCAGTGGGGCCGGCAACTGCTCTTTAAACGATAAGTACGATAAAGGAACAGTTGCATCTTCATTAGTAGTTATTAGACCAAAACATATTCATGTTGAATTCCTAAATTATTTACTTCAGTCTAATATTGTAAAATTTCAAAATGATTTGTATTATAATGGCTCTTGTGCTTTAAATTTGTCTGCCGAAAATGTTTCAACTTATTATATACCTATCCCTAATATGAATAAACAAAAAGAAATAGTTGATTCTTTAAATGAAAAAATTAAAGATATAGATAGATTAATATCTTTAAAACAGGAAAAAATTGATGAGTTGAAAAAATATAAAAAATCACTTATTTATGAATATGTAACGGGTAAAAAGGAGGTTGAATAATGAGTATTGATAATACAAAAGATTTGCTGGAAAGATATGGATTTCAATCTATTTTTAAACATAAACTTATTCAAGAAAACAATTTTATTGAAGGTTATAACAAAGATTATAGTATTGAGTATGCTATAGATAAAAAGCAACTTTTTGAATTTTTGGAAACAAGTCAAAAAAAAGAATTTGATAAAATTTCGTTTAGACCTAATTATCAAGATGAATTTGTTAAATATCTTAGAGAAGAAATTGCTGATAAGGGATTGTTAGAGGTTTTGCGAGGTGATGTAAAATGGTATGGCGCTCACTTTAAAATGATGATAACAAAACCAGAAACTAGTCTTAATAAATCCGAGAATGAAAAATATCTTTGCAATAGGTTTAGTGTAATTGAAGAACTCGTATATAAGAAAAAATGGGATGTTGATGCTCAGGATTATGTTGATGGTGGTCGTGGCGATTTAACTGTATTTTTAAATGGAATACCTGTTATTTGGATTGAATTAAAGTCAAATGCAAGTGGTCAAAATATTAATAATGCTAAACAACAATATATGAAAACAAGAGATCCAGAAGATTTGATTTTTAAGTATAAACAAGGATGTTTAATTTATTTTGCAATGGATTTAGAAGAAGTTGCTTTCTCTACTAAATTAAAAAAATTAGATACATATTTTATGCCTTATAATAAAGGTGTTAATATGCATAAAGGAAATCCTGATGTCGAAGGTGAAATCAAAACTTCGTATATGTGGAAAGATGTTCTTACTAAAGATAATATCCTTGAATGGATTGAAAAGTATATTATAAACGAAGTAAAAACTGAAAAAGGGTTTAATGGTAAATTAGAGAAGTCCGATATAATGATTTTTCCTAGATATCATCAATTCAATGAAGTATCTAAAATCGTTAGAGATGTAAAAGAAAAAGGATTACAAGGTCAAAATTATTTAATAATGGATAGCCCCGGAAGTGGTAAAACATATTCTATTGCTTGGTTAGCTCATCATTTAGCAAGTTTACATAACGAAAAAAATGAAAATATTTTTGATACTGTCATTGTTGTTACAGACAGATTAGTTGTTGATAATCAATTACAAAAAGCTGTTTTACTTGTCCCTCATGAAGAAGGATGTGTCTCTGTTATGGATGATAAATGTAATTCAACAGATTTATCAAAAGCCATCAATTCTGGAACAAAAATTATAGTTTCTTCTATTCAATTATTTTCATTCATTTTACAAAAAGTTAAGCCTTTATCAGATAAAAAATTCGCTATTATTATTGATGAATGCCACTCAAGTACAAAAGGTGCTTATATGGCAAATGCTACAAAAGCATTATCTCAAGAAGAAGCGAAGAAAGAAGATTTAAAAGCTGACACTGAAGATGATCAAGATCAAATTAATGATATTATTGAAGCTGATATAAATAGAAGTGGAAAGCGTAATAATATAACTTTTTTTGGATATTCTGCTACTCCTAAGAAAAAAACATTAGAATTATTTGGAACAAAAATAAAAGATTCTGATGGAAATATACAAAGCGTTCCTTTCACAACTTATTCTATGCAACAAGCAATAGAAGAAGGTTTTATTCTTGATGTTTTGCAGAATTATACTACTTATGACACATATTTCAGAATTAATAAATTAATTTCGGACAATCCTGAATATGAGAAAACAAAAACACAACGAGCCATATATAGATATGCGATGCTTCACCCTACAAATATTGCCCAGAAAATAGAAATTATTATTGAACATTTTATGAGTGCTGTAGAATATAGATTAAATCATACAGCGAAAGCGATGGTTATAACAGATAGTCGTGAAGCTGCTGTAAGATATAAACTTGCTTTTGATGAATATATAAAAACTCATAATATTGATAATGTTAAAGCATTAGTTGCTTTCACTGGTAATTTAAGATTAAAGGAAACAATGGATAAAGTTTATTCAGAAAGTAGTATGAATAAATTTCCCGATAAGGAAACAAAAGATACTTTTAATACTTCTGAATATCAAGTATTGTTAGTTGCAAACAAGTATCAAACTGGTTATGACCAACCTCTTCTTTGTGCTATGTATGTTGATAAAGTATTAAATGGCATTAATGTTGTTCAAACATTGGGAAGATTAAACAGAAAAATCCCTGGCAAAGATGAAGTATTTATTCTTGATTTTAGAAATGATTATGATGACATTAAAAAAGCGTATGAGCCATATTATACTGATCTTCATTTGGTTGGCGAAACAGATCCAAATAAGATTTACAAATTAGAAACTTTAATTGATAGTTATCACCTGTCTAATATAGATGAAATAAATAAGTTCGTAAAATTAACCATTAAAGATAAACGAACTGACTCTGATAAACAACTTTGGTATTCTTATTTAAGTAAGGCAAAATCTAAATATGATGCAATTTCTTCTGAAGAAGAAAAATCAAAATTAAGAAAAGCAATAAAACAGTTTGTTGAAGGATATTCCTGGATTATACAAGTTACTATATTTAAGGATGAGGAATTGCATAAGAAAAGCATTTTTTATAAGTACTTTTCTCGTTATTTGAACACAGAAGGTGGAACTGGTCCTATTGATATGACGGGTATTGTTGAAATAACTAAATTCAAACAAAAGAAAATTGATGAACATACAGGTAAACCTGATTTGAATGTTGTAAACGAAGTAAAAGTTGGAACCATGAATACTGTAGCATCAAAACATGACAATTTGATGGTTAGAATAGATGAATTGATTAGAGAAATGAATGAATTGTTTGGAGCTAATATAGAAAAAGTTCAATCGGCTAATATTCTTCAAATATTACAAATTCTTGAAAGTGATAAAGATATCGACAAAAGAATACAAAACAACTCTGAAGATGATTTCAGATTGTTTATGGCTAAGAGATTAGACTCTTTGCTATTAACAGGTCAAGGAGCAAGCGAACAGTTTTATGATAAAGTTCTTGATAATAATCAATTAAAAGATAAACTTGTTGAGTTTTTAACTGCAGAGTTATATGCTAAATTAAAACAATAACAAAATGGCTTAGCTAATTGCTAAGTCATTTATTTTTATATTTGGCAAATATTTTGTTATAGTATTCTTTTTTCTGTTCTTCGGTCATTCCATAAGTTGGTTCATCTTTTTCATCGTAAAGGTTTATTATTTTTAACCCTTTTCTCTTAGCATAATTCATAGCGAGTTTTGCACCGCTTGGATTATGCTTTTTGTTTACATAACAAATGAGTGTGTCACAAGTGTCAATCATTTGATGATTGCTGGCAATAATTTGCCTTTTGTAATGTTCTTCTTCAATATTATACATAATTGTTTCTACATCTTCATAAGGTATATATTTTTCATCACCAAAAATTTCATCGTGGTCTATTATGGGTTCTATTGTATTAAAACTTGTTATAACAACTTCAATTTTAATATCTTTATAGGTTTCTCTTAATTCCCTACAAACACTAAGTGCCATTTTATCAAATTCACCATGCGTTCCCATTGTAAAAAATTTGCAACCATTTTTAATCTCATTTTCAATGGTATCTTTTAGTTTTTCTCGAATATTTTCGTAAATATTTCTATGTCCTATAAAACAAACTTTATTATGCATATAACCTCCTAAATGTATAATGTTGTTGGTAAATACATATCATATATTTGCATTATATCATATTTTTGTTGAATTGTATTCATTTTTTACCAATGTCAGTTATCGGGGTGCAAATAAAATAGAGATAAAATTGATGTAATGGAGGAATTATGAAGAAAGACATTACATCAAAAAGACAATTTTTAATAGATAGATTGGGTTATTTAAGGGCTAGAGCAAATTTATCAGCAAGAGAATTATCTCAAAGGATAGACAAATCTATTGCATATATGGCTAAATTTGACAATGGAGATTTTAGTATTCCTACTGAAGTATTGCTTGAAGCTATTGAAACTTGTGAAAGCACACCAGAAGAATTTTTCTGGGAAGATATTGCTAAATACAAAGAGCAAAAAGAGTTGATAACAACTTTTGAAAAACTATCAACTGAAAGCAAAGAAACAATTAAAAATCTTATGAAAAACATGAAATAGGCATAAAAATAAGGTCAACTTTTTGTTGACATTATTTGTTTTTATAATGTTTGTTCTTTATTTGGTATATAAATTTTATCTGCAACCTTTATTGCTTTTATAAGTTATGCCATTTATAGTTTGTTCTACATATTCTGGTTTGTCATCTGCG
>JBJETW010000001.1:0-1846 GCA_051883515.1 Candidatus Onthoplasma sp. | reverse complement strand
TATTCTGCTTTTTTACTTGCTGAAATAGGATATTTTGTTTGTTCTGCTGTTGGTATTGGTAAGCATAAACAATTTGAACCATCTACAAGTTTGATAGTGCCATATTTTTCACCTTTCATTTGTTCGTATAGGTAGTTGTAAAAACTATTGATTTTTACAAAGCCATTATCACTAGAACCTATAAGTTCTACATCTTTAAATTTAATGAAATGGGAAGTGATATTTTTTGCAGTCAAATTAGCTGCGTTTGTCATAACAAATCTTACCATTTCATCTTGGTTTGTTCTCACAGAATGAGTTCACTTTACAAACTCTTGTGTTTGTCTTGAAACCGAAACTAAATCATCGTGATTGCCATCAAGTTTGTGCCAATCAAAAAATGTGTAATAGTCCCAATAATATGGTTCTTTATTCAATTCTTGCACCCAACTAAAAGTACTCAAATCATAAGCAAAAAACCATTTCATACCTGTTAAAGATGCGTAAGTGTTTATCATTCCATCTAAAATCAAACCATTGTTTGACTTATAGAACAAAGCATTATTGTATGTTCCATTATCTTCGTGAGCAAATACAATATATGAACCAAAATCATAACATTTTAAGTCTATAATCTGGTCCTCAAAAGATGGACATTCATTGTCATCTTGCGCCTTTTTTATTTGCTCAAAAGTGAAACCACCATTGGTATTTTTCCAATTATCTTTAATAGTTTTGTCTATTTCTTCAATTTGTTCTTGTGGTGTGGGCATAGCATCTGCATGAACAGCACAGATGTTGTTTTGCAAAAAACCACCAGCAACAGCAAAAAGAATAAACATAATTGCATACAAAAGTTTCATATTCATATCTTTGAATACTGTATTTTGCAGTATCAAAACAATTATTAAAGCAAGGATCAAACCAACGACAGCTCCAACAATCCAATTTGAAATTGCCATAAATTTCCTCCTTTATTAAAATTAAAACAAGCATAAGCATATAATTTGCCTATGCTTGAAATCTTACGATTTTTTATTTCATAAGCATTGCAAGTAATGCTTTATCTGAATTTCTATTTGGCTTTACTTTACATTCATAAGTTTCACCATCTTCATCTGTCATACTAGCAATATAGTTAGTACCTGAAATCATATTTCCAGTTGCTTCATCTTTGAATGAGAATGGTTCTTTTCTAATATCAATAGAATCACTATCTCCAAATAGAATATCAAGCAAAGCATAACCACCGAAATCTGTTGGAACGATGCTTGCTTGTACTTCTTTACCTCTCAAAGTACCTTTAACGATATATGCGTTGTATTCTTTTTCATTTTTTACATAAGTTGTTTTTTCTAATTTCATTATTTTTATTTCCTCCTAAATTCTTATTTTTTCTTGCCAATAGTTCTTGAAATTTTCTTGGCTTCTTGTTTTGTTTTTCCTTCATCAAGGGCTTTTCTATATTTATAAAGTCCTGCGTGGTCTGATTGACATTGAAGGTAACCACTTCTCATACCAGCTTCATAGTCGGTAAGTTCTTTACCTTCCTTTTGTCCATGTTGATGAACTTTTGCTTTTCTTTCACTAGCATAAGAAGTTGCTCTTTTGTTAGGAACAGTCCATCTTCTTTCTCTATTTGCCATTATTAAAATCTCCTTTATACTAAAATTTTGTTTTGCTAATTTTTAATGTTGTGAGCATTCAACTATTAAATTGTTTTGTAATCGAACATACCAGAGAACCACTAAATAATACATTGTGTATTGGGCGATTTTTGGAAAGTAGGTGGCCACCTTTACTTTAATTAAAACTCCCAATGAACATCGACTTGATTAAACTTTTGTCTCTGTCATCAATTACACGA